>NZ_PSZP01000002.1 GCF_004335995.1 Mycoplasma todarodis | reverse complement strand
ATTACAATCGGAGATACAATCTCAACAGTAGAAAACCCAGTTGCTATGGAAAAAATTGAAATTGAAGAACCAACAATTTCAATGAACTTCTTAGTTAACAAATCTCCACTTAACGGTAGAGAAGGTAAAAAAGTTACATCTTCACTAATCGAAGAAAGACTTAACAAAGAACTTGAAACTAACGTAGCCCTTAAAGTTAATAACTTAGAAGGCGTAGAAGGTTTCGAAGTTCATATTGAAAACATGAGACGTGAAGGATTTGAACTTGCAGTTTCAAAACCTAAAGTTCTAGTTAAAATGGTTGACGGTAAAAAACTTGAACCATATGAAATAGCGCAAGTAACATGTGACGATGAATTCTCTGGAGCAGTTATCCAGTTAATGTCTGAACGTAAAGGAACAATGACAGATATGCATTCTTCAAACGGTCAAACAAATATCGATTTCATTATCCCAACAAGAGGATTAATCGGAATCAGACAATCATTCATCACTAAAACAAGAGGAACAGGGAAAAAACTTTCCATGAATACGGGCCATATGCTGGTGTTCTTGACGGAAGAAAAAATGGTGTTCTTGTTTCAAATGTTAAAGGTAAAACAATGGGATACTCATTATGAAAAATTTCTGAAAGAGGTGACTTATTTGTTACTCCACAAACAGAAGTTTATGAAGGAATGATTATCGGTATTAATGCAAGATCAAATGACCTTGATGTTAACCCAATCAAAAATAAACAATTAACAAACATTCGTTCAGCTGGTACTGATGAAGCTACTAGAGTTCCTGAACCAATTATTCTTTCACTAGAAGAAGCTCTTGAATTTATTGAAATTGATGAACTTGTAGAAGTTACACCGCTTTCAATTAGATTAAGAAAGAAAACTCTAGATAAAAGATTTAGAGGTAAAGAACATAAAGTTCAATAAGATTAGCGAAAGCTAATTTTTTATTTTAAGGTGCAACTTCGTACTATATAATTTTTTTGTAAAGATAATTAAAACTAAGGAGGAAAGATGAGTACAAATAAAAAGTTTGTTTTAGGAACTCTTTCCGCTTTAGTGGCAATTACTTCCCCTATAGTAATCGCTGTTTCGTGTGGAAAAGAAGTTAAAGAAAAAACTGAAATTAAAAAACCAGAACAAGAAGAAAGTACACAATTTTCTTCTAAAATTGATATCGAGAAAATTAGAAAAGAGTTTGATGCGTCAATTAAACAAAGCACACAATTAAGAATCCCTTTTGTTTCTAGCAAAAAAGGTAAAAAGGCAATTGAACAAGAATACAAAGGGATGATTAAAGATTTCTTTGTAAACTATAACCGTGATGGAAAAATAATTTCATTACTTTCAACAAAACTCGGAAAAGAATCTGAAAAAATATCCGCAGTTATTAAGTTGAAAAAATTCATTTCTAAAAGTGCTGACCCAACAAGAGAAGAATTGATTAAAGCTTCTGAATCATTTGAAAAAGCCGGAAAACAAACGCTTGCAATCAAGGAATTTGTATTCTTTGATGAAACAAAGAAGAATGCTAAAGGTACAACGATTAAATTGGAGCCACAACTTTTCACAAGAGTTTATGAAGAAGATTTATTAGATCTTGAATTCATTAAAAAATCAATAACAAATTGAAAATTAATTGAAGATCTTCAAAGTCAAGACCAAAAAGTTATCGATAAGATTGAGGGAGACCCTAACGATCAACAAATTCTAAGTGAACTCCAAAGACTTAATGATGAAAGAAGTAATAAAGGTCAGGAAGCAACCCATTTATTCGAAATATGAATGTCTTAATAAAAAACGCTATTGAAGCGTTTTTTATTCAACTCACGGAGACTTACCACCATTCATAACTTGATACACTCTTGGTGTTACATCATCATCAAAGTCTGTTTGTCAATCCAATAAAGCCATTGGATTTTTCAATAATGTTCTTCCTAAAGCAGCTAAATCAACTCTAGAAACAACTTCTTCTAGTAAATCGTTGTTCAATATCAGCCCTACACCCATTATTGGAGTGTTTGGGAACTCTTTTTTGATTTCTTCAGCAAAAGGTATTTGATAAAGCAATCCGCCCTTTACATCTATGTTCTCTTCTAAAACACCACCTGTTGAAACATGGATGTATTCCAAGTGTTCTTCAATAGGTTTTAATCCTTTTACGAAATCTTGAATAGTTGAATTAGGTAAATCAATTGCTCATTCAAAAGCAGATATTCTAATTCCAACTGGAATGCTAACTTCCTTTTTAATTCTTCTTATAATTTCCTTAACAATCAAGAATCTATCTACACCATACTTATCATCTCTATCATTAATTGTTGGCGATATAAAAGAATTCAATAAATATCCATGAGCACCATGTATCTCTATTCCATCATATCCAATTGCTTCAGCTCTCTTTGCTGCTTCAACAAAGTCTTGAATAACTTCTTGGATATGAGGTATAGTCATTTCCATTGCTTTTTCATATTTATCAGAAAGCTTTACTTCAGATGCTGAATATGATTCCCCTTTAACTTCGTTCCTTGGTCCTGCATGAGATAACTGGACAAATATTTTTGACCCCGCATCATGAACAGCTTCAACTATAGGTTTATAACTTTGTGCTAACTCATCATTATGAATTGATAATGATCTGTTATCTATTTTCCCTCCAACTTTCGATACTCCAGTTGATTCTTGGATAATTAACCCTACATTACCTCAAGCTCTAGATGAATAATGTTGCACATGAAACGAGTTTGCAAACCCATCTTTTGATACATATGTACACATTGGTGCCATAGCAACTTTATTTTTAAGCGTAATCGTTTTTAATTCCACCTCTTTATTTCATTTATTCATATTACTCTCTCCTTTAAATTTGTTGTGTCATATAACTAATCATTTATATAACTACTCAATTATATAACTTTTAAATAAGGGTGTTGATAATAACAATAAAATATTGAGAGAAAGGCAATAAAAAAATGCACCAAGTGCATATATTAAAAATGTTGTTTTATGCAAACGCAAGAACGATAGGTGTCACCACTATTATAAAGATTAGTAAAGATATGATTATTCAGGCGATTACTTTTTTGACTTTTTTACTCATTGTTTTTCTCCTTACGAACATTTATCAAGTGGATTAATTATACCATTTACAAAATATTTCATACTTTAGTAAATCTAAAAACTTCCACCTTTTTTAATAAATGACTTATTTTATTTCTTATAGATAAAAGTAAGTATAATTAGTTTATGAACAAAGTAACATTACACAACGAACCATTTGAATTAAGTGGTATGACAATTGAAAAGAACACAAAATTAAGCTTTAAAGCTGAAGATAAAAACGGGATCTGAAATATTGAAGATATTAAAGGTAAAAAAGTAATCTCATTATTCCCAGATATCAACACAGGAATTTGCGATATCCAAACACAACAAATCGCTAAATTAGCACAACAACACACAGATATTACATTCATCTCAATTTCAACTGACTCAGTAGAAATCCAAAAAGAATGATGTGCAGCAAAAGGTTTAGAAAACATCCTTATCGTTTCAGATGATAAGTATAAAGAATTCCAAACTCAAACAAATGCATACGTGCCAAAAATCAACAAGTTAATCAGAGGATTCATCCTTTTAGATGAAAACAACATGATTCAAGAAATTTCACTAAATAACGAATTAGTTGAAGATCCTGATTACACTTCATTAGATAAATGAATTAAATAAGCTTAGTGCTTATTTTTTTATGCCTTTATTCCTTTTAAATTTTGCTAAGAGTATAATTTATATATGGAAAAAGCAAAAATACATCACATACCATTTAAGTTAAGTGGTCCAGCAATTGAAAAAAATACAAAACTAACCTTCAAAGCTGAAGATAAAAACGGGATTTGAAATATTGAAGATATCAAAGGGAAGAAAGTGATTTCACTTTTCCCTGCAATTAACACGAAAATATGCGACATGCAAACACAACAAATAGCCAAATTGGCACAAGAACACAAGAACGTTACATTTATTTCTATTTCAACAGATTCAGTTAAAAAACAAGAAGAGTGATGTGCCGCCAAGGGTTTGGAAAATGTACTCATAGTTTCTGATGATAAATATAAAGAATTCCAAACAAAGACAAATGCATATATACCAAGAATTAATAAGTTGACTAGGGGTTTCATCCTCCTTGATAAAGAAAATATTATTCAAGAAATTTCTTTAAATATTGAATTATCAAAAGAACCTAATTACACTTTATTAGATAAATGAATTAAATAAGCTTAATGCTTATTTTTATTTAGTCAATTCTTTGATTAAAAAAATACATCAATAGATGCATTATTTTGTTGTTGGGAACATTAACCCTTTTATTTTTGTGATACTCTTTTTTGTGATCATAGCTGATTCATCAGTTACTTTATTCATTTCCAAAATTTTATCATATCCATATTTACTCATTGTTTCTACTGGTTTGTGTATTAAGCCAATAAGTAAAATTCCATAATTATTGATAATTTTATATAATTCCTTCAACATTTCTGAGTTTGAATCAAAAAATACTTTTCTTAATTCTTCTGAATAAGTTTCTTTGTAGATTTCTTTGTTTGTTTTTGGGTCGTATAAAGACATTTCTTTATAACTTAGATTATTAATCATTAACTCAATTAAGTTTTTAAAATTTTGTTTTAGTTCTTCTTTACTTTGAGATGCTAACAATGGTTTTCATTGTGATGCATTCAGACCTCCCAGTCCAAATTGAGATTTTGTATGTTTTGTTATTTTATTTTCGAGTGTTTTAGCTTTTTTTAGGAATTCTTGTTGTTTCTTTGGATCCTTAAGTTCGCTCTTCTTTGGTTGATTTAGAATTAATTCAAAAGTTTCTTTTAAAATACTTTCGTATTCATTTTTAACATCTTTTGGGTCTTTTAAATTTGTTTCTCATGAAACTTTATTGGTTTTATTTTGTTTTAAACTTTGTTTCATTCTTTCGGTGATTTTTGCAATGTTGATTTCACCCTCTTCAAAAACCTTAGGCACAGCTTCTGTTTTACCATTATCTATGTTTGGTATTGAACCATTTCCATTTTTTCCATTTGTATTAGACGAGTCTATGCCTTGTCTTCCTTTGGATGTTTCGTTCTCACTTGTTTCTTTACCACACGAAACGACGGTGGCGATAGGTGCTGCAATAGCTAACGATGAACTCATCACTCCTAGTGTTATCTTTTTGGTTTTCTTTGTCATTTATACCCCTTTAACTACTTTGTTTATATAAAAATTATATTCCTTTACTGTTGGTGAATATGTGATTCTTTCATTACATATGAAGTTCTATTTTAATGATTAAAATTCAATGAAATATTGTGTATTTAGTCATTAAAAAAAATAAGCCGAACGACTTATTAATTAATGTTATTATTCAATCAGAAACCTTGGATTAAAAAGTCTACATTATTTTGCATACTTATTTTCACTTCTTTCATATGAAGAGCTAATTTTCCATTTTCTTTTACTCATTTATCCTGTATAGCTTTAGCTTTAGGATCTGTTGCTTTAAGATTTGCATCTTCCAATGCTTTTAAGTATTTTTTATATGCCGGTGCATATGTTTCAGTTGCTCAATAAGCTGAACGCACAATTTTTATTAAAATGTCCTGAATAACTTCTCTAGTTTCTATACCATATTTAGAATATTTGAAGGGGGTTGCTTCACCTTCTATGTACCATGCGATTCTTTGGAAATTACTCATACCTTTTACGAATTTAACCAGTTCTTTTGTATGCTGTTTAAATTTTTCTACAACGTTATCAGAAGTTAAGTTATTTTCATCAATTTCTTTCAGATTAGTCATTCATGAACTATCACTCTTCTTCGCACTCCCTATTTCTGTTATTTCATATTTAACCCCATTTGTTCCAATTAACTCATTAAACTTCGAACGTTGCGGATGAATAATGGCGATCAGTGAATCTCTTAATCACTGCTCATCATTAGATTTGTTTGCTAAGGACTTTGGTAATGTAATTTTTAATATGTGTTCATCTTTCCTATGTTCTACCTTTAGCTCTGCTAAAATTTTATCCATTTCAGATACTGGCACTACTTTTGGTTGTGCCTTCGGTTGTTGTTTTGGCTGTTGTTTTGGTTGTTGTTTTGGCTGTTGTTTTGGCTGAACTTTAGGTTTCGGCTGTACCTTTGGTTGCTCTTTAAGTGACGATTTTGGGTTTGAATCACTCTTCCTTTCGGATCTACCGCATGCTAACACAGCGACAACTGGGGTTGTTGCAGCGACAACTGCTGCTAATACTCCCAAAGTAATTTTCTTTGATTTCATTTTGGCTCCTTGTTTTATAAACGTTTATAAAATTATATCATTTTGAAACTATTGTTTATTACAAATATATTCCCCAATGAATTAAAGTGATAACTAAAAAACACCAACTAATGTTAGTGTTCTGGTTGCTGATACACATCTTTAGGATTAAGTTGTGTTGTGTTTGTTTTTAATTTATTGAATACATTTATTGCTTCTTCAAGTAATTTTTCTACACTTTGAGAAATTAATTTGATTTTATTATTACCATTTTCTTTCGTGAAGTTATTATTTAATATTTCTTCCAATAATTTCTTAAATTTTTCTGTAGTTGCTCTAGTATAAGTGCTACCCACCATAGTTTCATTTAAAGAGTTGAATTTGATTTTAGACATTTTTCAAACCACTTCTTTTAATTCGTTAAATATTTTTTCTAGTCCCTCTATCTTATTTGTAGATTGGAGTTTATTTTTAATTGATACTAGATCGAATGCTTTCATACCTTTGGTAGAAACTTCTTTTCAAGTTTCCACTTCTTTTAAGAGTTGATTTTTAATAACAATAAAATTATCCAATAATTTCTTTATTTGAATTTTATTATCTTCAATTGTTTTTAATAGGTCATTTACAGATTTTTGTGTTGAATCATTATTTCTTACAGCCTCACCCAATGCTTGTTTAGCATCTTTTAATTGTTTCTCTAATACACCCTGATCTTTCGCTAGATTATTAACGTTTCTATCATTATTATCAACTGCTTTTTGTGCTTCATCTTTTTTCTTTTGCATCCCCTTAAGTAGTCCATTAATTTTTCCCTTATCTTTGGTTGCTTTTGAGTTTGCAGCATCATTGTCATTAATTGTCTTTTGAGTGTTGTTAAGTTCATCTGTTTTTGATGCCAAGTCTTTTTCAAGTTTCTTTTTAGTGGCAGTATCTCTAATTATTTTATTTTCAATTCCACCTATTTTGTTATTAATCTCTTTAATGTCATCTTTAGCTTGTTTGAACGCTTGATTGATTCCACCTTTTACTAAATTCTCTATTCTTTTCTTATTATCATCAACTGCTTTTTGTGCTTCATCAACGGCAGTCTTTGCATTTCCAACTTTTTTATCTGCATCTTTTTTATCTTTTGTTGCTTCTGTAATTAAATCATTGTTGTCATCAACTGCTTTTTGCGCTTCATCTACATTTGTCTTGTTAGTTGCATTCCCCACTTCTAACTTCGAGTTGCTTCTTACTAATTTTTCCAATTCTTTTGTTAGTTCTTTTATTTTTAATAATATGGCCTTTATTTTATTTTCATTAGAAATAATCTCTGAATCATTAGATTGATTACCCAGTAATTTTAATCTTGCATTTATTGCATTTATTTTTATGATTATTCCTTGCTTTTGATTCCGTAGATTAATTAAGTTAGTTTCTTTTGTTTGCTTATTATCTGACAAGTTTTGGACGTTTGTTGAAATGACACTATTTTCATTTTCAATCCTTGTTTTCTCGCGTTTTAATTCAAGTCGTTTATTTATTCTATTTTGTATGTCTTGTTTCCATTTGTCGATTTGAGTCTTGTGTTGTTTCTTTTGATCTTCAGCATTTGTTAGCTTTTCTTGTGCAACAGCCTTTTCGGCTAATGTTGTTTTAATCAGTTCTTTTCTTTCAACAATAGCTTGTGCCACTTTCTTTATAGCTTCCGTATCACCACTTATCTTTAAATTCGCTAAATCTTGTTCTCTACTCCTTAATGTAATTTGTGCCCATGAAAGTACACCTGTAATTCTTGCATATTCTTTCCTTGTATCACTAACCCTTTTATCGTCAGCTGCATTCAAATCATTTATATTCTTTTGCAATCTTAAAATATTTTTTTCATTCCTGTCATTCTCTCCCGGTATTTCTTTTAATCTCATTTGATTTTTTGAAAGTTTTTCATTTTCATCGTTTATTGCATTATCAATTGCAACAATGGAGTTAACATCTTTGGTGATGTCCACATTAATAAGTTTCTTTTGATCTTCTAAATGTTCTTTTTGAGAAGTAAGAGAATCGATTAATTTTAATAATTCTTCTTTTTGTCTTGCTAACTCATCTCTTTTAGCTAATAGTAATTGCAATTGCTTGTTTAATTCTTTCAATTGGTTTTGAAGGTCAGTAATTTGTGTTGTGTTTGCTTTTATTTTATCGTCAACCACCTTTTTAACACCTTTAGCATCTGCAAGTTTTTTATTTAGACCCGTTGTTTTTGCATTTGCTGAATCAAGTCTATCCTTAGCCGTTTTAGCATCTTCAGTTGCTTTTCTCAAGGCTTCTTTTGCATCTGCAAGTTTTTTATTCAAAATAGGTACTTGTTCTCGTGCTGATTTAATTTCTTTTTTTAGAAGTTCATCACCATCACTGGCATCTTTTAAATCTTTTTGAGCCTTTTTTAAATCTTCAACTAGTTTTGCTTTCTCATTTTTGCTATTAGTTATTTCTTTATTAATATCTTTTAAATCTTTTTCTAGTTTTTCTTTAGTTTTTAATAAATCATTTATCTTTTTATTCAACTCAATATTTTTAGAATTTCTATCAGAAATATCTTTATCCAAATCCTCTATTTTCTTCTTATTCCTTTCAAGCTCATCCCTTGCATCCTTTAAGTCTTTTCTTAATTGTGAATCTTTTAATTTGTTTTTGTTTATCTCGGTTGTTTTTTGATTTAAGTCCTTTTGGATTTTTTCAACTTTAGCCTTTGCTTTATCCAATGCATCTTTAGTTTCTTTTTGTTTCAATTTTGCTTTGGCTAATTCATTGTTGTTTCGTATAAGTTCACCCTTGATCTCATCAATCTTATTTTTGGTTTCTTCATACTTATTCCTCAATTTTCTAATTACTTTAAAATCCAACTCAGCTTTACTTTGTCATTTTTCAGTAACTGTTTTACTAAGATTCTTCTCAATGAAATCTTTGACTTTATTAACTGGAATAATGTCTTTTTTCTTAAGTTTGAGTCCCTTGACAATTTTGATTTTTTCAACCGGTATGTATTTACCTTTTGATAGGCGTACATATCCAGAAATTATTTGATTGATTTTACTTTCAATCCCTCTAACATCTTTGAAGGTCATTCCATCTTTTTTTGGCAATTTAACATTGGCAAAAATTCGATTTTCTTTCTTTAAGTTATGATGTTTTGTTTCCACTCTCTTGGTGTCTTCATGATTTCTTACAACCATTGCAGTTATGACCCCAACAGATGCGATAGATACTACTCCTGTGGCACTCAGGATTCCGGCCGCAACATTGTTTTTCTCTTTCATTTTTTCTCCCCTTGTAAAGTTATTCATAAACTTTTATTCGTATGTTATTTTTCTTTTTAATTAACGTTGTAAATTATAGTATTTATCATTTTTCAGTGTTGTTGCGAACAATGTTAAAAACAATAAAATTTCAAGAATAAGTCACTGTTTTAGGGTTTTTTACAATTTAGAATAAAAAATAATTGCTCGGCCACGAATGATTGGGAAATAAAAAAATACCGAGAGGTATCTTTTATTATTGTTCGATTTTTTCTTTTTTTATTTCTACTTCTTCTCTAATTTCTATTTCTTTAACTATTTTTATTTCTTTGATTATTTTACCTTCTTCTGAATCATCTGTTTTAATAGTAACAATTCCATCAGGGTGTTTATTTTCAAATGACTCAATTCCTTTTTTGTATAAAAATCAAGGAATTATAGGTGCTAAGTTTTGGGATAAACCAAATCCTAAACCAACTCAAAAGAATCAAGGGTAAGCGCCGTAACCATGTTTATTTCTTAATGAAAAGAATGTAGCAAGAAATGCGATAGCTATAAGGAATGATATTAATCCAAATATTGACTTATACTTTTTAACTATTTTAAATTGCTTTTTACCATCGAATATAATTGTGTTGAGAGCAAACTCAAACATAACTGAATATATGATCGTTCCTATAATGGGTATAAAGTAAAATCATTTGTTTAATTTGTGTTTTGCTTTTAAAGTTTCTAACATAATGAATTAATTATATAGTATCTATGAATTTGATAGCTGATAATTTGATACAGACCTATGCACCATGTCTTCAAAAAACTTTTTTAGCATAAAAAATATTCACCTTCCCTTGAATTATTTTCATAAATAAAAAACACCATGTCTAATGGTATTTTTATCGCATTATAAAAATATTCTTTCAATATCTTTGATTGATGGTCTATTTTTCTTTATTCATTATTCATTTTGTTTCTTCTTGCGTTCTTTATCAGGTGTGCTTCCACCGAGAGATTTTTATAAAGCATGAAACAAAGAAAAAGACAATGAACAAGTTAACCCGTATATTTTGTAATGATTTTGAACAGTTCATCAAAACTCTTTGATTTACTTTCATCTTTAATATATAGTCTTTTGGTAATTTCGTGAACTTCATGCATCATAATTTTTGTTTTGGAAAATATTTCTTCTTTAATATATGCAGTTTGAGCGGAAGGGATTAAAGAATGATGTTGTATGTAGTTCAATTTTTCATATAAATCCCTATATTTTTTTGCATATTTTTCGACCATTTTATTTAACCCTAATGGTTTATACTCTATTTTTTTATTTTCTGTTTTCTCTAAGTATTCTTCTATAACCATTGCTCCTTCTGTTGTTCCGATTTGATTCACCACTTTTTGTTTCATTGTATACAAAAGATTGTTGTATGATACAGAAACCTTTTCTTCGTAACTATTTTTATCTTTTTCTAACATTACTATCAATGAAAAATATTCAATCAGTTTTTTAACCTCTATTGCCAAAAGGGAATCAACTATACGTTTTTGTTTCGGAACGGTTAACCATGCTCCTGTTCTTCAAAATATTCAAAAAAGATTATATTCTACAACATCTTCAATAGCTTCGCTAAGCATTCTTGTATATGGAATCTTTGCAAAATTAACTTCCATCCCACTATACATATCCCACCTCCATTTCCATGATTCTGCACCCCATCCTAAAATATATAAGTGAGATGTGCTCAAATAAAGCTAGTTGTTCTCTCCCTATATCTTTTGCAATTCTTACAATAATATCGGCCATTATGCTTATTGTTTCTTGCAAGATCACCTTGAAGGAATTGAGCGTATTTAAATTTCTCACTTTTGTTTGTTCATAACCCATATTCCTATTGAAAAGAGAACCGAAATGATTTTCTGCTCCTGAAGCATGGTATTCATTCATTATTTTTTCAGAAAATAATTCATTGTACTTGCATACTTTTTGAAGTCTTTTGTTTTTCTTTTTATCAAAGTTTTTTACTTCTTCTTCATTAAAGTCCTTGTTATTTTCAAAAGCATAATATCTCACAATGTTGTCCATGAAAAGTCTAAACACAGGTAGAGATAAGGTTAGACTTTCTATTGATTGAAGTTGTGATGCCAAGTGCCTTAAAGTTCAAAAGATTTCCATGATGACTTCCGTGCGCAAATCAATATCAAATGAATCTTTTATTTTTCTTGTCATTTTTCAAAAATCGCCAAACATATCCATCATCACTTGCGTGTATTCACCATTGTATTTCTCAAATCCAAAAGAGTTATATATTTCTTTTGAAAATTTCCTATCTTTAATTTCATATTCATTTTTTAACCCTGCTTTAACTAATATATCCATAAAATAATTTTATCAATGTTTAAAAAAAATGACCAATAAGTCATTTTTCAATTAAGCTCTAGTTTAATTATATATTGGTTTGTTTTTTAGAGTTTTCTATTGGGGTTTTACTTGTTGACTCAGAATACTTATCAATATTAAAATCTTTACAAACTAATATTTTAAATTTTTTCTTAAAACGAGTTGATGCAGTATATAGCATTTCTTGAGAAATTTCATAATTTGGAGGTAAAACAAGTAAAACATTGTCATAAGTGCTACCTTGAGATGCATGCACCGTTATAACTTTTGAACCTATGAAGGGCATATCTTCTTCTTTGCCAATTTTATAATGTAATTTGTTATTTAAGAAAAAGAAATTTTCTTTTTGGCCCTCAAAAAGCACGTTTTGCTTAAATCTTTTTGCAAAGGTAATGATTCCATTAGAAAATTTTTCCACCTTTAACTCTAAATTTTGGAAGAGAAATTTAATACCTTTTATCGTTTCGCTTATCATGAATTTATCTCCAGGTTTAATATCCTTGATTGTATTTCCCAAAAATAAATTTAAAGCTTTTGTCCCAAACAGACCCGAGTTTAACGGAGTTATAATTTTAAATTCATTTTTCTCATATTCTTTCACTATTCTTAAAGCATCCTTAAAATCATAATAATCCTCAAAATAGTTTTCAGGATGAATAAATCCATGATTGCCCCTTAGACTATCCACCTCTTTTCTATCTTCTTGTTTTTCTTGTCTCATATTTGTAATTAGTTCATTCTTGATTTCATCCATAAATTCCAATTCATCAAATAATTTAGTGATACCAATGGAATGCAAAGGTGGCAGTTGTTTAGAGTCTCCCATTAATATAATTCTTTTTTTATCCTTGATTATGTCAAGAATACCAATTCAATCATTATCATTAACCATACTTATCTCATCAATAATTACATTCTCCTTAAATTCTAAAAGGTGAGGATTGTGGATAACTTTTTGAATTGTTTCGTTTGCAATTTGCTCAATATCATTAATACCCATCTCTTCAACTACGGACTTAGCTTTGTGTGTCGGTGCCAAAAACATATAAGTTTCTTTTGCGCTTATAAATGAGTTTATTATAGTTGCTGCCGTTTTTGTCTTACCTGTCCCCGCAGGACCAATTATTAATGTCCGGGAGTTTCTTAATGCATTATTGATTGATGCTAGTTGCTCTTTATTTGGGACTCTTTTTTTATCTCAGTAAATAATCTTTTTATCTATTTTAAATTCAATTTCATCATTTTGCATTGTTTTTTCAAATAGTTTGATTAAATTCGCGATTTCTTGAAGTGTAATATATCCTTTGTATTCAACAACTTTTTTCTCAGGATAATTAGGAGAAAATTTATAATTATCAGGAAATTCATTAATGTCAAATTTTCCCTCTTTAAGGTATTTACCTCGTTTTTTTAATTCTTGCTCAAATTCAGCGTTTTTGATCCTAGTAAAATTTCTAGTTGTTTTATCTTTTAATAATATTTCTTTTAATTTCTTTTTCTCAAATAACGAAATACCTTTCCCTCTAGGATTTTTTGTTCAAAATTCAAAATTTAATGGACTTAATTTGTAATTATCATTAATCACCACTTTATCAAAATACTTCAAACAAACTATATTTCAAAGGAAGGAATTTCTAGTGTCTTTAATAAATATACCTCTTAATTCTTCAGAATAGCTCGAATCCGGGAAAGCAATTACAAAGTCCAAGGGAGACATATGGTGCTTTTGAACTATTTTATTTATAACTTCTAATAAATTGGGTTCGATGTAAGTATTTTTCAACGGCAAGGCTTCAGCGTCCGTTATTTTTTCCAGGATTATATTAGTTGGTTCTCCATTGACAAATAATTCTTCTATCTTGGTAGATATTTTATAGTGAATTCCAACTGATAGTTCGATATCTGATATTATCATATATTTATTTTTTTGTTCATACCCACGATCCCTATGAGAAACTATATAATATCCATCTTGCTTCCTTTCTATTAAGGCTGGGTATTCATTCTTTTTTTCCGCTTTATATTGTCATTCCAAGTTTTTGAAGATTTCATTTGACTGTGTTTGCTTTAACTTATAACCAAGAAAATCAGCCAAACTTACTAAGGCATGGTTGTGGTTGTGTATATTAATAATAACTTCTTCATCTTCTTGATCATGACAAATGTTGTTTAATTTCATCCAATTAAATTTTTGTTTTCTGAGGTTTGACTTTTCCAAAAATTTTGTTATCTTCTTAAACTTTATCCCTTCCTTTTCGCGATATTCTTTGAACATAGCTTCAATCATCTTCCTTGCTATAAAAAAATAATTGCCTCGTTCCATAGAGATATTTTCAAACTTCTTCTTTTGCATGCAATTTATAATTTCATTGTATTCCATAATATATTCTTGTATTTTCATGAAATAATTTTACAACATCATTTCCAAACCAAACATTTTTTATTGTAAGAAAATCTAGGCAATTGAGTACCCATCCGATGATACAACAATGACAAAGTTTGTTCATCATTGATAGTTTGGTTATTGATTTTAAGCGGCATAAATACACTTCCAGGATTTTTTACATATCTTAATTGTAAAAAGAAAGGTCCTAAACCACCATCCTTTTGCATTTATGAGTATTGTAATTCCATTAGGTACTTTATCACTTGATTCAATACTGAAGTTAGCGAACCAAACAATACCCATCAAGATATTGTTTTATATATATTTTAATTTAAAACTTAATAACTTTCCGCTTATGGGACTGAGGTGGATGTGCAAAGAATTTTATAAACTAAATAATAGCTTCAATACTTTATAAGTGTGAGTGAGTAGTGCGCTTATTAAAAAAGAAAGAACAAATTTAGGCGATTTTAAAAATAGAGAGCTTGTCTTTATTTATTGTTGAATATTCAATAACATTTTAAAAATATTCATTATAGTTTTATTCGCTTTGGATAAATTAATTAAAATAAGTTTTTTATGGATTTGAATTTAAGTAACAAAAACTAACTCTTTTACTTATCTTTTTATCTCCAATAGTTCTAATTAATAATCATTCTTATTTTCAATTATTAGAGTTACTCAAGCTATTTTATTCTTTCTTTGCTTTTGGTTTTTTCTTCCTTATTTTACTTCAGAAACCAACAAATGAAAGTATTGCAAATTCAATTATTAATACGGTAAAACTAAATACAGACTTATCAATGAAGGCGCTTAATACTCTATATGTATTGAATATAAGGAATGCCAATATTATTAGTATATTAGTTAATACATTAAGCATATTCAAATGCGACTTTATCTTTTTAGAAATACCGAATGAAAATAATCAATCAATAGATATCAAAAGAAATATAAGGATTGTTTGCACAAAAATACTTGGATATTCTTTTAATGTATTTTGAACCGTTCTAAGCAATGATTTATCATATGCTGAAAACATAAAGTATAAAGAGATAAGAAATATAAATGTTATAGCGAAGAATCAATATCCAAAGTAGAATAGTTTATTCTTGAAATATTTATGTGTTTCTTTCTTGAAGTTCTCCTCCAACCTTTTGTTATTGCGTATTTTAAGCAACTTATTAGCGAAGAACACAATTACGCATACAAAATCAAACACAGTGATGATTGCGGAGCTTATTTGCAATCAAAATCAAACCCTATTATTAGATCCTTTTAAATCAGTAACTAAATAACCAATTGAAATTAAGAATAATGAAAATGCAGCTAAGAAAATGAATAACTTAACTTTCCATCCTTCAATGTATTTTTTAATTATTCTCACACTTAAATTATACTCCTGAAAAATCCTTCAAATTTATCTAAATTCTATAATGTACAAATTACTTGATGTTGACAGCTGCCAAACTTTACCCACCATCTCTTTGAAAAAAAGATTGCAAAAAAAGATTGCAAAAAAAAGACGCTTAAACGCCTTTCTATTCAAAAATTGTCTTTGCTAATTTCGACCCAAGTGTTCAAACTTTATCACTTTTCCGTCCTTGTTCCTCGGTGAAAAAATAAATAAGATGATTAGTGCTTCGTTCAGAACGAGAGTCATCTTTTTTATGAATGAAAACCTTTAATGCTTTAATTTGTTGTATGTCTCTTCTTATCTTTTCACTTTCCTCAAGATTTCATCTATTAATCTTGTCAACAAATGGATTGTGCATTACGTTTAATATGATTCCTGAAGAACCATACATTTTTTCTTCTTTGAAATTATATTCAGTTTTATTTACTTCGACATCCTTCAATTTACTTCAAAAATAATCTCCCAGACCATCTAAACCAAAGTATCTTAAATCAAGATGCACAACTTTATATTCTTCAGTTAAATGAGAATGATTCAATCTTTCCACTAAATAATCAACAAATTTGTCAGTTAAAATGTAGTTTCTTTCGCCATTTTCACCTTTTTTATCAATTCTGTATTCCTTACCTTTTTGACCTCATCCATCTTTCTCAACAGAAGCCTTATTTATAACTGTGCTAAACTCATTTAAAGTCTTTGAAGTTACATATTCACTTTTGTCTGAAGAGCCACAAGAAATAACTGTAGCTATTGGTGTTGCGATAACTGCACAAGCCCCCAATGTACCCATAACAATCTTCTTCATCTTTTTCATAATACCTCCATGTATTTTATTTATAAATTATAACAATATTCAAGAGTAAATTTATTATTGCATTGTTTTAACTTTAAATTAAACATTAACTTTATTTGAGTTAATTTTAATGAAATCCAATAAATAATCTCTAACATTTTGATATGTTGCAAAATATTTCTTGGTTTTTAATTTTACAGAGTAAATAGAATGTATTTCATTAGAAACTATCTTCCATTTCCCTCCGGGTTTTTGAACAAAAATATGTTCTCTATCAATTGTTGTTCTATCTTTATTGTATTCCATATTTCTATTCATCAGTTGAATTGAGTCATACCTAGAATTATCAATAATAGATTCATCGTCGATCAATGGTTTCCCATCGATAGAAAACATCACAAAAACAGAAGTAACAATAGGTTTATTCTTTTTTTCTTGATTATCTAATTGACCTTCAGTAAATGCGATATCACCCTCTTGAATAATCGAACCACTTAGCTTAGCATCTATCACATTAACCTCATCGGATATAATATATGAAAAGTATTGTTTCTTACTATAAAAGAACTTACCACCTCAATATAAACCAATTGAAACTTTCTCTTGGTTATCATTTTTCTTATTTTGACCATCTCCCATGTTCAATAAAGAGACATCATTAGAATTAATTTTATTATTGACCTTTATCTTATTGAATTCTGAAAAAGCATTTTCAATTGTTGTTTTTTGAGAATATTTTGTTCAAACACTTTCATTTGAAGCTTTTATAATTTTTCCAGAATGATATTCTTTTTCATTGGAAATATTCTTAAGTGTATATTCTCCATTTTCGTTTTTATTTATTTCAAAAAGAGGTATCCCATTATATTTGATAACTTGTTTAATGTTTGTTTGTCCGTAACTTTGCGTTAAATAATTTAATGAGTTTGTTTTTTTGGAAATATCAATATTTTTATCTTTGTACACTTTAGTTATGTCGTAAGAAAGATTTACCTTCTTCATTTGAAAGGTATGCCTTTTATGGTGAGTCATTATACCTGCGCCGTGACCATGGAAATTTTCATGATCTCATTTACCTGAGACAGATTCAACTGATAAATTACTTATTTCACTTTTTCAATTAAATCTTGATTTATGCGATGCCTCTATTTTTTCTTCGAATCCTTGAGGCATAAAAGGCATTCTTAGAAGTTGTTTATCATTTTTAGAATTATATTTACTTTCTTCTCTTTTGACACCACTTATATCCAAGGTGGTATTTTCATCGTCCCCATCTTGTTTATATTTCATTTTCAAGTGTAATCCCGACCCATCAAAAGAATGGTTTGCATCTTCTTTATTGAAAGAAACTTTTTTTTCTTCGCTAGTTTCACCATGATCATCTATTGAGCGATTACTCTTTTTAACATCTGTGAATGAGAAATCGAAGTTGGTATGATCTACATCCCAACTAGTTCAAAACCCATCATCTGAGTTCGTAATAAAATCATGATTAACGCTGAATTCGGTATTTTTAGCACTTCCCATATTAGTGTTGTAATCTTTTTCTATTTTATTGTATATTTCTTTACTTATGTCGTTATTTTCAGTATAAGTAAATTCTTCAAAATTGGCTTCCTTATTTTTTCTTGCATATATCCCTATGTTAAACCCATTATTCTCATCAGTTTTTTTATTGGTAGTTCATTTATTTGCGAATACTTCACCCATTTTATTAATAATCTCACTTTGAGTTAAGTACTTTTTAAGTTCATTTATTTGGGACTTATTAAAAGGATTTAAAAGGATTTCCCCTTTGTTAAATAAAGCATTTACAGCTGTGATATTCTTTTGGTTTAATTTCTTTTCGAAAAGATTATTAACTATTTTGTAGTAAAATACATGATCAGAATATACGTTAGAATCTAATTCTGCTTGTGCATCTTCTCTTTTAACAAATGTTTTATCTGTTCCAGGATAAGTAAATCTCGCTTGAGTGAATATTGGATTAACATATGACCGCAATGCCTTACCATATACCCTTTCCCCTCTTCCGAATGCAGTTTTATAAACAACGGATGCATTATCTTTACCAACGGTCCCTAATTGTTCTCCGTTTAATTCACCAGTATTCAGATTAACCATAGCTCGACTCACATCACCATATTTAAGTTCTTTGTTTATTATTCCAGTTTTTTGAGAAATGAAGTAATTTAAAGCTTGTTCATAATCATCAAATAAATGACCGTCAAATAATATTTTTTGATGAGCATTTTGTTCTGCTACAGGTGCTGCCAAAGATGTCGCTGCTATAATTGGGACTACGCTCATCCCCATCAATGATAAGAAAGTGAATACCTTCTTACTTTTCTTAGTTGTAAATTTGTTGCGCTTCATATTTATCTCCCTTCAATTTTGATTGATTTTTTAGTATAAATTCAATGAATTCTGTTAAAGATAAGAATTCTCTATCTTTGTATATAAAAATACTTTTCTTACCTTTTGCAGGTATTTTAGAATAATTAGATACACTTATTAGTCAATCAATTGCATCATTAATATCTAGAAATACTTCCACTTTTCCACTATTGGATTTCGCTTCATAGATTTCTTTCTTTATAAATCCATTTGACAATTCATCGAATGACTTATCACTCATAGATTCTTGCAATGAAACTTGTTTATGTTCAATAAATTGATCATCGAACATTTTAACAAATCTACTTTGTGCTTCTTTAAGCGTCATTTTTTTAACTTTACCTGATGCATCCCTTTCATTATTCGGATCTATCATTAAATACCTATTGTGAGAAACTAGATTTTTGTCATTTTGTTTATTATAAAGTTTGATGGCTTTTGAGATTGGCATTGAGTATTTTGCATTCTCATAATGCGGCTTATTCATTTTATTATCAATTAGCGTTGGTAGCTGAGCTACTCAAATTGGTTGTATCTCTTGCATAATTTTTAAAACATGTTGTGCTCTTAAGGTAGCGTTGTCTTTATGTAGAACACCACCAACATTAACAAAGGATTCTTCTTTAGAAGTATTAATTATCTCTTCTGCTAGTGAATCTAGGTTATCTTTTATTATTTTATTATCACCAAAACTAAATCCTAATTTTAAACCCTTCATTTTTCTAAGGTTATTTTGTTTCGCGTTTTCTTTTAGGTTTTTCAGTCATACTTTAGCTACATCTATATCATTCTTGTAAAAATCACCCTTGTAGAAAAATCCTGATTCATAATCTTTAGTTAACTCAACAACATCAATCACTTTTAAATCTGACGTATCGATTTTACCAGTTTCTCATTTGATCCCAAAAATATTATGTTCAGTATGTTTTCCACCAGTTCAAATTATCCTATCACTAGCACCATCTCCATATTTAAATACGTACCCATCAACTTTTTCTTCACCGATTATCCCTGTGATAATTTCTAAAGCAACATCTATGATAACACTTGCCACCATTCCTCAAGGTCCAGCAGTAAAACTAGCTAGTTTTAGGAATTTTGTTACTTTTGAAATCTTTGAAACCATGTGTGCAGCTTCGCCCAATGTTTTAATGAGTTCCTGCACCGAACGAATTCCTTTTGCAACATCCACAGCAGTTTGATCATAGTTTGGTTTACTCAATCAATTGTTGTTTGAATTAATTTCATTAGAAATGGCATTTACTATTGCTTGATTTTTTCTAATCTTATTTAGCACTTCAAATATTTCATGATGATGTTTATCAAATACTTCTTCTACATCAGCAACAAATTCACTTATATTATCCCTTCTTTTATACATTCCAAATTTATTGAGGGATGTGTGGATATCCGCCATTGGTGCATAACCATTATTCTTCAATCTTTTTGAGAAGAGTTCATCAACATTTGATTCACTATATATGGCCATCATAAGTTCACCATCATTCTTAGCTATTTCTAACCTTTCTTTCTCTGGAAGGGAACTAACATCATTCATATTTTTAATTAATTCTTTAGTATTTCAAGAGAAATTTTCAATATCAAAAATTTCTTTTGCAATAATTTTATTTGGAATGATGAAACTTTTTGCTGTACGTTCCAAGTATTTTTCCATATGATTCTTTAAATTTTCTTTAATAGTTTCATCAACTCTAAAGTTAGAACTAACATCTCAATCATTATTGATTATTTTTTTCAATGATTTCAATGATTTTGATGAAGAACTATGATAGTTAAATGAATATGAAGGGACGAAAGTTATTTCATGACTTGAATCATTTTCCTTTAATGATTTTTGTTTTTCTACCTCTTTTTTAATATTGTTAGTTTCTTCCATCTTATAGCCTTCAACAGCAAAATATACTTGTAATGATTTCATGAATGAAATTAAATATGGATTGAATTCTTCTTTTGTGCTATTAGGGGGTGTAAATCTCCCTTTATAGAAATTGGTAACCATGATTTCTGGATCAATAAACAATCTCTTATCTTGTTCAAAATCAATTATTTTTGTTAAGTCAACATGCATTGCATCTTCATAACCCATGATAGGAACAACTAATTCTTTTAGTTTGTAATCCAATAATTTAATACCCTTATTGAAGAATTTATTTATTAAATTAATTAGATTAGGATCTTGAATACCATTTCTAATCACTTTATCAAGAGTTCATGTTCTTAAGTACGAAATTGCTTTGAATGAACTATAACGTTTACCCTGTGACATATTTTCATTAACTTCTCAAAGGGCATCTCCTAATTTTTTTGACATTTCAGTTTTATATCTATTCAAAATAAATCTGAAATTTTGAAAATCCATTTGTTCTTTTTCTGAAACATGAATATTGGCACTTGGCAATGCAATTGCATTTAGGATATTCTTGTTTTTGTCTCCAGGTACATAAAATGCTATATCTGATGCAGCATCAAGCGTCCTGATTATGGTATTATTTTTTAAATCTTTTACATCGAATGTTTGGTTAGTTCCTTTTCACTCACTAGATTTTTTCATTCTAGAAACTTGCCCATTACTTGAAATGACATAATTACCAGCAAATGTACCACTAACACCTTTCTCAATGTCTCCGATATATCTTTGTTTTGTTTGACCTATTTTTACGTAATCAACATTTTCCAATATATTTTTTAATAAAATATCATCATTTCCAGTTGAAATTTCGTCAACTGAATATCATTTTGATCCAACTTGAACTTTTGTTGTTGCGTGATCTTTTATAAAGTCAGCAGCGTCGTTGTATTCTCCATCTCTAACTTTCTTGCCTTTTTCAACTTTAAATTTAAATGGTCTCGAGTGAGCTCCATCTCCACCGATTGAAAGTACTGTATTCTTTTGTGTTTCTAAAGATTTCCCGCTGAAATTAGGCTTTTTATTTAAGTATTCCCTCAGTGTATCTTTATTAGGGAAGTAAAGATTATCATATTTATAAATTTGATGAATTTGTAAAAAGGAGTTTATTGCTCTTTCTTTTGCTTTTTTAAAAATTAACTCATTATAATTTTGATTACCTACTTTTTTATCTTTTTTTGCTAATTGTTCTGAAAGTATTCATTTATTCCCACTGATTCTAAATGCATAATAAGTTCCTTCTTCTCCACTAGAGAAAGAGGCGATCTCATCATCATTTAAAAATTTATGTGCTTTATCCTTATATCCAAATTTGTATTTATTTGGTATGAAAACTTTTTTTGTGGTAATTTTATTTTTGAAAATAAAATTTCTCGCTTCTGTTGGGGAAGTAAAATATTTATTAGCACCGGCATTCATTAATTTTCAAAGGTTTTCACCATTACTTTGAGAATCAACTTCAACAACCCTACTTCTTGCATATTCAATTAAATCTTTTTTATTGCTAAATTTCTTACCTTCAAAAGTATATTCCGCCGATTGATTAGAACCACACGAAATAATAGCCGAAGACGCTGTTGCGATTGTGGCAATTGTTGCAGCTGAACTTATTAATATTTTCTTTTTCATATCTCTACCTACCTTATAATTTTTCTTTTATATGTTTTTAATAACAACACAAATAACCCCATACTTAACATCAATAATATTAAGGGAGTAATGCTGTAAGTTTCACTGAAAGTGGTACTCTCAATTGAGTAATACCCTTCCATTCTATAAATATCTAATTTATTATTAAAGAAATGTATTTCCCTAATATTCTTTTGTTGATTCATTAAATTTCTTTTTAATTTATTATATAAATTTTCTAAATTGCCCAATTCATTATTGTGATCGATATATTCTTCTCAATCTTTTTGTTGTTTTATTTTAGAAAGTCCTCTATCTATTAAACTCAACTCAATATCTTCATAAACATCATTTTGAAGTGCTATCCTAAAAGTTTGTGTACCCTTGTTAAAGTGAATTAATTTTTTTAAATCATGGATGTTTTGGATATTCGCAGGTGCGGATAAATCCGTATAAGTTAAGAAAGGAAACTCCTTATTGATTTCACCCACTTTAGTTAATGCATTTAATGCAAATATATTCTTTTTAGCGATTCCACCCTTGAATATGAAACTAAACATTTCTATATGTGATTGTGGCACACCTTCTTCCTTTAATTTATTTTCAAAGTTATCCATTTTATTAGATAACAAATCATAATAATTAAGGATATACATATTTAAATGACTTTTTTTATTTATTCCAGTTCAAAATTTCAAAATTTCTTTTTCATCTTTTGAAAGATTAAGATTGTTTCAAATGGTGTCACTCTTTAGCTTTTTCAACCACACTGTTAAAGTGTCCCCTTTTGATAAAGAATTTTCATTGAATTCTTTTAAAAATTCTTTAGAAATTCTTGCTAACTCCTTAATTAACGCAGCCTTTTCTTCTAAGAATGGGTTGAAATCACCTTCACTAACAAAAGCTCATGTATCTTTTGAATTTATCGGTATTTGACTTATATCACCCTTTAAATTATTCTTAATCTTTAATAATGAAAACTTATAACTATCTTGCGATGCTAATGTGTAATTCTCATCCTTTATCTTGTAAGATTTACCAAAAAGCGATGAAACCGGATTAATTATTCACTCTGAGGGATTAAGTCAAGAGTTTAATTCATTGGTTTTGTTCAAAGTATCGTCACCCAATAATTTATTATGGAAATTGTTTTCTCCTTTGGAAAAGACTTTATATTCTTTTTCTACTTTACCATTCTTATTAACACGCAACATTTTTGCATAATTCATCTTGTTATCTTTATCTCAGTATAATTTGTTGTGGTTTTCGGGATTCATTAAAATCCTTGTTACAAGCGAACCAGCTATTAAACCAATAGCTGAAATAGAAACCAACAACATTGCTGTTATGGTTGAAAAATGAGAACAAATAAGTGAAAAGAAGGTAATGCAAAAGAAAATAATCAAAATAGATGCAAATACAATTATTATTCATAAGGTCATGTACATCCCAACTTCATGCGTCCTAATCATTGCCGGTATAAAAATAACGAACGAGAGCAATGAGTTTGAAATAAATATAACAACAAACATAACCACTGTTCTTAAAATAACATTTTTTTCTCTTTTTATTGATTTACTTGCAAAAATTAGTTCTGTACCATTAACTTTTGTTTTTAAATAAAACTCAACCGAAAACATTAAAGACGCAGAAATCATCCATACAAAACTTGGTAACGCAAAAACAAATGAATAATTTAGCGATTGATTCCCACCGATAATTGAATTTAATATTATTCCTGAAATCGTTATTACAGAAAATAATATTATGTTTAACTTACTTCTAATCAGCGAATGTAAATACATTTTTAAATAAATTTTTGACATCTTATCACCCACCTTTTAATAAACTGTGGCTATCAAGAATAATTTCCTTGAATTTGGCTTCAAGTTGACCTTTCTTTATTTGACCAGTATAAGCAATTTCACCTTTTTTAACCATAGTTACCTCATCTACATATTTCGATATCTCCGCAACTATATGAGAGGTTATTAAAATAGTTACACCTTCATCGTTCAAACGCTTTAATTCTTCAAAAAATAAATAACGTGCGGTAGGATCTAAGTTAGCAGCAGGCTCATCTAATATAACTAATTCAGGTTTTTCTAGGATTATCTTAACTAAAAATATCCTTTTCTTTTGACCTGAAGATAACTTGTTGGGGTTTGTATTGCCAAACTCCGTTAGGTTAAAACTTTCCATTAATCTTTCGATATTTTCGATCGCTTCATTTTTTTCAATCCCTTTGAGTGTGGCGATTCATAATAAGTACTTGAATGTATTCATACCATTCGGGAAAAGCGCCACTTCAGGGACATACGATAAAATATCCTTTTGAGTTATATTTTTCTTTATATCTTGTTCATTAAATAAGATTTTTCCATTGTAATTTGGATATCCGCCTATTATGGTTTTAATCAGCGTTGTCTTCCCTGCACCATTTTCACCGATTAAAGCATGAAACGATCCTTTACTTACTTTAAAATTACATTTTTTTAATATTCTATTTTTTTTAAATGTTTGTTCTATATCTATTAATTCAAGGGTGTGTTTAACTTCCTCGTTGCTGTTTGCTTGGATATTTTTTTCACGATTATTAAAATTATTCTTATATTCATTAAAACGTTTTGCGCATTTTTCAAAAACATTAAGCAGTATACTTTTTAGTCTCGTAAAAATATTGAGCAGCACATTCTTTAACTTTGTGAAAATATTATGTAGTGCACCCTTTAACTTTGAGGGGTTTTCATTTGAAATTTCTTGTTTTTCGTTATTATCCCTTTTAAAATTTCTCGTTGATTTTTTTCGTTCCTTGTTATCAATTGCTTTACCCTTGTGGGCTTTTTGTTCTGTTTTTTTACTTAAAGTTTGTTCTTTATTTGGTGTTTGTTCTTTATTTTCACCAATATGATTTTTTTTCTGGGTTTTTATTTTAGAATCTTTGTTTTTAGATGCTTTAACTCTGCGAACTTTTATGGCCAACTTCTCTCTTAAAGTTTGTTCTTTGTTGAGCGTCTGGCTTTTTCTTTCTTCACCATTTTTTCTACTATGATTTTTCATTTTGGCTTCCTTGTTGTTGCTTTTTTATTCACGATTACTCAATAATTAAATTATATAAAAAAATATTTAATCATTGCTTTTCTTTTTGATGAAAATGGATTGGGCGTCAACACCCCATAAAAACAACACCCTCATAAGGTGTATAAAAAGGGGGGGTCACTAAAAAAGTTCTTTATTATATGTCGAAAAAATATCTAATCTTTTATTTTGGTGCGGGTATAAATCTTGCTTTTATTCATTGCATAATTTATTTATTAAGTAGGTGTATTTTTTCATCACCAGTAAAAAAATCTTAATCACCTTTCCATTCATTTGTTTTTTTCACATTCAATAATAGTGTGGTGATCAACATTCACCTCAAGTTACTTTATAATCATCATTTTAGCGATTTATTCAATACTTTTTCATCCCGAAAAAAAATACTTCGCTCATTGTATTGCATTTGAGATAGCGAGTTACTCAGTGTTTGTTTCTCTTGTTATAATTAATGTATGAAGTTAACCGAAGAACAATACAAACAAGAGATAAGAAAAATGCAAAATGAAGGTTTAATAATGAAAGAAAATTGCATAAGTAATTACCATCTTTCAAATAAACACAGTTCAAGATATATTTCCATCATCAAGTGATTAAAATCACGTAACCTAGACACTTCTTGTGAACTTGTTGAACAGTTATATAAAGCTGATGTAGTGATTAGGCGTCAATTATCAGAAATTTTAAAACCAATAGAGATTCAAATATCTTCCTGAGTAAAGTATTATTTTACATTCAACAATATTGGCATCAAAGAGTTATTAACCAAAGAAATTTATGAAGATATTGATGATTTTTCAATATATACATATAAAGAAAATAGTTTGAATTTTGTGCAAGGGAAATTAAAAAGAAAGAAGGGCGCACCACTTGATTCAACCATAGATGAGATGACGTTCGGAACTCTCGTTGGTTTGATTTGTTTAATGGATCCAAAACGTATAGAACTTATTTTTTCTGATGACGAATTTGCAATGACAAAAAAAGAGTTGACCAATATTTTGAATGAGATGGTTTGCTTGAGAAATTACATCTCACACAACAATGTTCTATTTTCAGATAAGAAACTCATTTTAAATAATAAATCTTTAAGTCTTAAAACTATAATTTATTCATTGGATAAAATTACATTAGGTTCATACTCTACAAAATTAAGAAAATACATTATTAATTACCAAGAATATTCTTATAAAAAGCTTTCAAATAAAACCTCAGTTGATAAACTGAAGTTTGATGCAATTTTTGAAAATATCCTTTCCCACCTATTAAAATAGTTAATCCATAACCTCATTAACGACTTCCACAAAGAATTGAGATGATGATCTATGATTGAGATCATCTTTTTTTACACCTCTATTCTCACATTTCCTTTCAAGGTATCTTTGTTTGATTTCTTGTATTTGATCTTTAGAAGCCTCTTTAAACTTGTCGTAAGCTTTATTGTATTTAGATAATGCTTCCCATTTGAAATAATCTTCTTTAGTTTTATCTGAAGATTTACCCCTGAGGATTTGTCTTGTATCATCTTTTTTTCTCAATATTGCCAAATCAAAGAAATGCACCAGTTTACCTTCATCGTCGCACTTATTTATAGTTATAACTGATGTTGATATTTTAGTTGTTCACGTTTCAGGGATTATTTCTTTTATCATCTCATTCAACTCATCTTTAAATTCCGGTTCTAATTTTTTGGCAGTTGGACTTAAAAATTCTAATTGAATATCGGTATCATACATTGAATTACCATGACGAAACACCATATTTCTTCTTGAACTACCTACAAGTCTTGACATGAATCCCTTCCTGTTATTTTCTTTAAGTTTTTTATTTAATTGTTTTAAGATATCTCAAATTTCCTTTCTTTGTTTCTTGGCAGTTTTCTTACCCACATATTTACATTTAGTATTCTCGCATTTTTTACATTCCATTTTTTCCTCCTTTGTATAATTGAAAAATAAAAATACAAGACAAAAAGCCTTGTATGAAAATTAGTTTGTGTTCGTTCCTCTTCCGAATTTATCGTCAGTTATTGATGGTTTATTCCCTGAATATTTTCGTTCGTTTTTGTTATCTTCAACCATTTTTACCTTATTCCTCAATTTACTTATCGTATATAAATTATAACACTCTTTTTAAAGGGTGCTGATTCACATTTAATTTTGGTGCATATTTCATAAAATTATAAATACTTCAATTTCCAACCACGTGGATTAAATTTAAATTAATTAGTGAATATTAACGATTATAGTTTTGATATTTTCTACTTCTATATCTTTACTTGTTTTTCAGTTCAATTCTGTAATTCTATATATAGGGTATCCCTTAGCTTCAATAAATCTTTGTCTTTCGATATCTTTTGTCATTTTTTCAAATCCAGAATGATACCTATATCCATCAACCTCAATGCCTAATTTGAATTCGCCAGTTTCACTATCTTTAATAACTATGTCAACTTTATAAGAACCAATAGAAAATTGAGTTTCTATGAAACAACTTTTTGGAATCTCTAAGTTGTTAATTAAGTAATCATAAACATCTTCTTCAAACTCTGAGTCAAATTGTTCTGATTCTTTATTTGAATCCAATAAATATGTTCTTCTGTTTGACTTTTGAAGTTCAAGATATACCAATCACTCTTTGAATATTCTCATGGAGTCATTGTTGCCGCTTAGATTGACTTCTTCGGGTTTAATAGACTTGAATACCACCATCTTCTCAACAGCTCTTGAAATAGCTACATTTAAAGCATTCTTACCTTCCGGTCTTGCGACGTATGTTGATCCTAGTCTAGCGTGTTTGTCATATGCTACAGAAACAATAACAAGATCTGCTTCATCACCTTGTATATTTTCTAAGTTTCTTAAATAAACTTTACCTTCTTTTAAAAGTTCTGGTATTTCAGAATATTCAGGAACGTTATAAATCATTGATTCAACAAATTGTTTTTGTGATGAGTTTAATGTTAATAAAATGATTGATTTGTATTCATCTTGAACTTCTAATAAATAATTTAAAGCACTTTTAGCTTCGAGTTCATTCGCTCTTGTTTCCCATTTACCATTGACATCATAAACTTCAATAGATTCTTCATTAATAAAGTCTTTGTTATCGATAACATCAAGTTCACCTTTATAAAACTCTTTTGATGAGAACATCATTAGATCGGATGATTTTGAACGATAATTCTTAGTCAACATATATTCCCTAGATGTTAAACCTTTTCTATATGCTAAATCAAGGATTGATTCTGCATCTACTTCAGTTTCCTCTTCTTGAATAGAATTATCCCTCGTTACCATTCAACTAGTTGGACGCATTTGTTGGTTATCACCAGCAATGATAGAAATATCCGCCATTGAAATATATGGAATCCCTTTTTCAACATGCATTTGAGATGCTTCATCAAAAATAGCATAGTGATACCTTCTGTCCATGTCGATGATAGATGCTAATGTTTGAGGTGTTGAAACAAATACATTATAAATTTCATGAATAATGTTCTTATGTTTATTAACAAATCTATAAGGTCTGCTCCATGCTGAATCACATGCTCTCAAGAATGATTTAACCGCCTTTTTCTTTTCCGGACTTTCTTTTTCAAGAATCAACATTTTTTCTCTAAATTTATACGCTAGTAAAGCTTCTAAGTAATCTTCATCAGATTTAAAATTACTCCTAGAGTTTTGATAACCTTTTTCAATGATTTTGTATTCATCTATGTTATTTAATATTTCAATATTTTGAACATTAGCTATAGCATTTAAAATATTTGCGTTGTAGTTATATTGTTTATAAAGTTTGATAATTCCACGAACATTTTTACTATATCTTTTAAAAAGTAATCCTTTTTTCTTAATTTTCATTTGATTTAAATTTTCTTCAATATCTTTACCTTGTTCAAGCGCAATTAAGATGTCCTTATTGTTATGAATCAAATCTTGATTTTTAATTAATAATTCAGGTTCTTTTTGTTCTATTGATAATTCGTTTCAAACCTTGCTTATACTTGTGATATCTTCATCTTTTAGGTGATTTTTAAGTTTTAGCATTTTTCACGATTCATTGTTCATTAGTGTTGAAGAGTCTTTTTCATCAACATAGGTTGCTTGTCTTGTTATAGTCGCAAACTCTTTGAAAGGTTTATAGAATAATTCTTTATTTGTATTCTTATCAGTTAGACCAAAGAACATAAATTTAGATAATTTACCCATACGTGATTGAATAACATCTAATGCCGCCTTTTTCTCTGAAGTAATTAAAGCACTTTCGTCTTTAGCAAGTATGTTAGCAACGATGTTGGAAATAACTTGAGATTTACCAGTTCCGGGAGGTCCTCATATAATTGAATTTTCTTTTAAGGAACCAACAATAGCTTTCTCTTGTGAAAAATCAGTTTGATTAATCCTAAAAATTGATTCTCCTTCTTCTAACTTTTGCATAACTTCACTTTTAAAATCTTTTAACTCATCTATATCTAGAATTTCATCCAATTGATCGTCAGCAATTAATTGTAAAAGCTTATCCCTAAGTCCACCACCAGCGGGAGAGAGGATAGATAAAAGGATTCCCGGCGCATATTGTAGATCTTGATTTACAACATCACCTTTTGCGCAAAATTCAAATTTACCTGGAAATTCTATAGTTTCCTCAATGATATCTTTCAATGATTCTTTATATATGTCACTTGCTTCCTTTAAAGAATATTTTGTCTCTTCATCCAATTTGGGAAGACTAAACTTATACTCATTTTGTAGTAAGAAAAGTAACTTTTGATTTATGTAAACAAAATCATCCATTGCTTTGATTTGAATTTTATTAGTCGGTGTTATTTCTATTGAAACCTTCTTCAATAATAATGGTGCATAATTTTTTGAAGAATAAGTCCTTACTTTAACAAACATTGATCCAACATATAGAGGTCAAGAGTTCTCTTGAACTTGTTTATCTAAATATTTATTTCTGAATAGTTTTCATTTTGCAACCTTTTTGTTTTTCGCTTTTTTAATTTTGAGAATAAGCTTTTCTTTATTGGTTTCAAAATTTTTTTCCAATAATTTCCTGTTAGCTATTGAGATTAATTCACCTTGAGAGTCAGCAACCTCAATAAACTCTTCCGAGTTCGTTGTTTTTTCTAATGCTTGAATGGTTAAATTATCTTTAATGCTTTTGATTTCCACTGTAAAAGTCTTACCTTCAAAAACCTTTTTATAATCACTTTCAGTCAATAGTGATTCAAGATCAAAATTATTTGTTCTGCTTGAAGTAAAAGTCGCATTATCCCTAGTTCCTATACCTAGTAAGTTGTTTAACATCTTTTTATATTCTGGTTTATTTTCCAATACTCTATCTATATCAACTAGAGCATGTTCGTTTTCATTGTATTTTTCCATGAAGTAATTATATAGCAGAGCTTTATAAAATAACTTTTTATTCTCATTGGTCATTTTTTTGGTGTTATCAGTATATCAATATCGAAAAATATTTATTGAAGTAGAAACAATTTGTTCTTACACTTATCTCCTTATTTTCAATAATTCTTTTTATTAATTTGGGTCTTATTTCTATATCTTTTTTAGTTGACGTAGGAGGTATAACATTTTCTTGTATATTAGGTATTGCCATAGGCATTAATTCAATACTTTCTTACTCCTAGTTTTTCTAATTTATGCACTTTTTGACAAAGTTAAAAATATATACATCTTACTTGAAGGTTGGCATATGTGATTCCCTTAATTTTGAAGCCTTGTAAAAATATTGCTTCATTCATATTTATTAAAAAAACTAAGCTAAGTTCTAGTTAGAAACAAAGACATTTGTGTATAATTTATTTTATGAATACTAAACTTGAAACATATAAAAAATTAAATGCTTTCCATAAATATTGAGGAAAGAAACCCAGGGATTTAAATGAATTTCTTATCAAAAATTTAACCAAAGAAAATGACTTAGTTATTGATCCATTTTTGGGCGCAGGACTCATTAGTAAAACCGCAATTGATTTAAAGCGAAATTTTATAGGCTATGATATAAATCCTTTTTCTATAGAATATGCTACTTTCTTAAATAATTTGCCAGCAGCAGAAAAATTTTTAGAATATTCCAATTACGTATTGCAAGAAGTTGAAAAAGAAATTAACGCAACATATACAATGTCCCATGGTTTAGCAACTCATTTTATTTGGGAAAATGATAAATTATTAAGATATTGAGTTGGTATAGGAAAAAACAAAAGAATTTTCAAACCTACAAAAGATGATGTTATAAAATCAACAAAATACATCGCGAAAAACATTGAATTAAGAGACTTCACTTTTTTTAACAACAATAAAATTAATGTGAGATCCCACTTTAAAAATCAACATCTTTTTTCTGATAGAGCTCTCATTAATATTGAAACATTATTAAACAAGATAAACATGATTGATGACCCAGAGATTAAGCGCGCATTAAAATTATGTTTAACTTCTTCATCTGGACAAATGTCTAAAATGGTTTTTGTATTAAATAAGAAAAAGGGGGATGGAACTTTTGCTGAACAAGTGGGTTCTTGAGCAATTGGATTATGAGTCCCTAAAAAACATTTTGAAATAAATGTTTTAAAGCTTTTTGATAAAAAAATTAAAAAATTATATAAAATTTTGAAAACAAAAAAGGAAACAAATTCACAAAATACCCTTAATTTAAAGTTGGGTTCTTGTCTTGATGAAATGAAAAAGCTTGGTTCTAACACACTTGACTTAATTATCACAGATCCACCCCATGGGAATAGGATACCTTATCTGGAATTATCTGATTTTTGGAATTCAATATTAGGTTTTAAACCCAATTTCAACAAAGAGATAGTAGTTTCATCCTCAAAAGAGCGACTGAAAACAATAGCTAATTTTAACTTGGATATGCATGAATTTATGGAAATTTCTTATAAAAAATTATCCGAAAGAGGTATATTGACAATCTTTTACAATTCAAAAAATAAAAATGAGTGGGATTTTTTAAAAAATAATAAATTCTTTTTTTTAGGAAGTGCCAAGTGTATTTATTCATCTAATTCTTTAGTCCAAAGAAATAGGAGTGGAGCTATGAAATATGATTATATTTTATTCTTCTCAAAAACAAAACAGGAATTGCCGGACAATATCCAAAAATTACCTGGATGAACAAAAAAATTCCCGGAGGTATAGAATGAAAAAAAATTATAACCAAAAATACGAAGAATATGAATCTTTATTTAAAAAGAGTAAACTCAATGAAATCAATGAGACTGAGTTGGGGCATAGGTGACTCAAAATAAGATCTTTTAGTAGAAAACAAAACTTGATGGCATTAATACAAAATATCAAAAGGATTGAGGTTAAAAAAGGAATAAGACAAAGAGAATTAGCTCAATTAATTTTTTCTTCAGATATTTCACAAAATGAAATAGATGATTTTATAGAAAAACAATTTAACAAAGGTATTGATTTAAATGATTGAACTCTTGAGAAACTTAAGGAAGATTTAGGAAGATTAGAAAGTTATCAATGATCAGGTATCTTCGATAACAATTTAGATAAAGACATCGTTAATAATTTTGTCAAAAAAGATTCTAGCTTCTCAAAATTTGAATCACATTTCGTCGAAATACAGGAAAAAGCAAAAAATTATGCAATATCATCTTGATATAATAATTGAACAACAATTTTTATTGAGAATATATTCAATACTCAGCCAATTATAACTCCGGCAATAGGTCGTATAAAATCAATAGATTTTTTTGTTGATAAAACACCTTATGATTTAAAGGTTACAATGCTGCCCAACAAATTTGTAAATGAAAAGAGAAGAGAAAAGGGTTTAAAATCAGAAGAATCAATTTTAAGAAAATGGAATAAACACAATAATAATCTAGTGGATATAACTAATTTAAAATCCTTACAAGTAGTTCAGTTAATTTGGGATAAAATCTTAATTTCAGACAATAACCAGAAAAGAACTGAAATTATGAATGATATCTTAAATTTTAGGGAAAAGTTAGCAAAAGAAGTTTCAATGGATCCTAGTGAATTAATGCAATGATTATATGAAGAACAAGGAGCGGGGAGATTTGATGCTTCTAATAGGTTTTTCTTAATACTCATCAATGAAGAGAATCCTTGAGAGTCTTGAAAATTAAAAGCGCAATTTGACTTATTAAATTCTAAAGTTACTGATTATTTTGCTAGTGATAATGTTGAATATGTCATTAATTTTAATTGAGAGGGCGCAACTCATAAAGTAAAATCTCGATTATTAATAATTAAAAAATAATCCTCCAAAATAGAACACCACTCAAATGATGCGATAAATTTAAAAGTAGATACACAAAAGCACCAACTTTAACTGGTGCTTTTGTGTATCTACTTTTTTCCATTCATTCGGTATGCAACATCTATCATTTAATTAAATGATGTTTTTTACTGGAATACGCAGAATAGTCGGAGTATAAAATACTACCAAATCTAAGTTCTATTTTTGGTTAAAGTAACAGAAACTGCTCTTGTACTTATCTTTTTATCTTTAATAGTTCTGTTCTATTTAATAATTAAGATTCCATTTCTATATCTTGTTTAGTTAAATTATTGGATGTTTTATTTTTGAGCGCTTAATTAACTCTAATAAAATAAAAAATACTCTTTTGAGTATTTTAGAATGTTATTGCGCTTGAATTCTCAATAGGATTTTCAATAACGTAGTTAGCTAAAAGAATCGCCTTTAAAACTTCAGCCTCAATGGCATCAATTCAAATATCATCATTATTATATTCAAATATTACAAAACATCTATTTTCATCTACGAATGTTTCTACTTTTGTAGTTAAAAAGTTTTTATATAGATATCTTCTTTTACCACTTATTAAATTATTAGTTTCAACAACTATTGCTTTATTAGTAACTCACACAACGCCTTCACCTTCTAATGTTGTTTTTTCTCTTCCGCTTGCCAATATTTTTCTCTTTATGAAAGTTCCTTTGGTTTTAAATAAAAGAGTTTCATTTTTTGGTAAGAATAATGAGTCATAATTATCTTTTTGAATGGTATTTATACCTTCTTGATCAATTTCTTTTTTTGTTTCTTGTATCAAGAATTCGAAATCTTCTTTTCTTTTTTGAAGAGCCAATTTTCTTCTTTGTTCCTCTTCATTTTGAAGTCTAATTCTTTCTTGTTGTTTTTTATAATTCCAATAAATACCAACAGCTGCCAAAGCAAATAAAAATATAAAGAACAAAACCCCTAAAATGATTTGTGTTTTATCAATGTTTAAAAAATTCATTAAAACGAAATTGAAGTTTCTTCTTTCATAGGATTATTTTTTAAGAAAAATGCTTTAACAATAACTTTTAATTGTTGTTCATCAACTTCGATTACAATTCTATTTTTTTGGTTGTAGTTGAATTCAAGTCTATTACCGTATTCACTTGGAAATATATTTGGTAAATATTCCATAATGTTTTTATATAGATATCTTCTTTTTCCGCTTTTTAAATCTAGTGTTTCAATTGTCAATGCTTTATCACTAACAAGTAATCTACCACTTCCTTCTATTGTTGTTTTTGTGTTACCGCTTGCTAATATTTTGTGTTTTTTTATAGTTAAAATCGTTTCATCATATAGTATTTCATTTTTCGGTAAAAAGTATTCTGCCAGGCTATCTTTTTTAATTGAACTCACACCTTCATCAGACAACTCTTTATAAACTTTATTTATTAACTTTTGGATTCTTTCTGTGTTTTCTTTTATTCTTTTTGATTTAGCATATTGCATATAACCAAAAACTCCACCACTCAAAATAATAAAAATAACTATGAGAATTATTGCAATTACAAAAAAGTTCATTATTCAACCTCCTCTTCAAGTGTTAATCTATATTGTATAGCTTCAGGTTCATCAATTCATTTCACTGAAGTATCAGTAATTTTATTTGTTGCTATTTTAATGTCTTCAAGCGATGTTCTAAAGAATTCTTTTCTTGTATTAACTTTATTAACACGTTCGTTTGTAAAGTATTTATGTAATGCAGTTTCTAGTTTAAACGCTTGTTCCGATCAGATTAATGCATGTTTATCAAATGGGAAAGGAACTGATGCTGATGAAAGCTCCCTAATCCTTACTTCAGGTTCAAGACGTCTAGTTACACCTATTTTATAAACCTCTTCACCAAATGACCCTATATTTGAAATTATGTACACATATCCAGCACCAGTCTGCGCTAAACGTTCTTGTAATTCCTCTTCTTCATTATTTAATTCTGCTATTTTTTGTTTTAGAGCTTCAATCTCCGCATCCTTATCAGAAGATTCTTTTGAGCTTTGTTTATAAATTTCAGCAATTCTCAACTCGTATTTTTCAACTTCCTTGTTGATTTTTTCTTTTTCTCGTTCAATTTCACGTTGAACTTTCTTCTCTTCTTGAATTCTTTCTCTTTCTTGTCTTGCTTCTTCTCTGTCATTTTCTTTTTGAAGATTCATTTTTATAACCATTTTAAATGAGTTAAGTATTTCAAGCTTAAACTCTTCTGAGATTTCAACATTTAATGGAGATAATATTTTATTAACCTTGTCGAATTCTTTATCAAATTTGATTAACTGCTTTTCGTAATTACCTTGTGTTGTACTTTTGAATTGTATATTTGCAATATTGTTTAAATGGATAATACCCAACTTAGTTAAATCTTTTTGTAATTTAATACCTTTACGTTCATTTCCACCCAATTTCATAGGTGTATTAATTACAATAATTTCTTGTGATTTTGACAATACGCTTAAGTCTTTCCTTTGTTTATCTCATTCTTCTATATAGTTGTTATGAATGAAATCAACTTTCGGATTATAAATACCAAATTCAACATCATCACTGATTCCTTCAATGAATGACATTTCCCTTCTTTTAACCTCTAAAATTTCTTCCATATTTTGAATTTCTGAAAGTATACTTTGTTTTTCTTCTTCCAAAATATCGTTATTTGTATTTTCAACAATACTTTGTAGCGCTTTATTCTTTTCTTCGACTTCAATCAACTTATTCTTTAATTTGTTATTTTCTTGAGTCAAATTTTCAATAATATCTTTTTTTCTCATGTTTACCTTTGTATTTTTACCTTTTATTTTTTTATGCTATTACTTCGTATTTTAGAATTATATACATTTTAATACTATGCAATAAAATTATTATTTAAAAAAACAAATCAACCAATGTGTTTATTCCAACTAATTCAGAAACATAACATTAAACCTTCAACATTGAAGGGTATAATTTTATAAATTCAAAGGAGAAGCAAATGAAAATAACAAAAAAGATTGGTTTTGGAGCTTTAACACTTTTAACAACAACGGTTGCACCATTAGTAACTGTTGTTTCTTGTGGTGATAGCAATGAAGATAAAACAAAGAAAGTTGAAACAAACATCAAGAATTCTACACACAAATTAATTAAAGGTTTGTTTTGAAATGCCAAAATTGAAAAACACCCATCAAATAAAAAGGGAGATGTAGTTATTCCAATTAACTTAAATCAAAAGAATGAAAAAATCATGATGGACTACGGTACAAATGAATACGATTTCATTTACAACAAATTAGAGACAACCACCCTTAAGAATGCATTCATTATATTGGACAATCCTTCCGAAGGAGCAAAGTTAATTGAAGAGTATAAAAATGATCTAGATAATTTAGATAACCTTGGATTATCTGTTAGGCAATTAGTTGAAGATATTATGCCAAATCTATTTAACTCTATTAATTCTTTTAAATATGAATTAACTTTCAAAAAGAAAGATGGAACAACTATAAAACAAAAAATAGATGTTACCAAGGAGTTCAAGAGTCGTTTAGAGTTTACACAATACGTAACATATGCAACTAAAATGAACATACGAAAAGCGGAACTGGATAACATAAAGAGAGATATTGACCAATCTTTATGAACAGTTGAAAATTCAGATCGTTATGACTTAAGTGAAACTTATCAAGAAATAGAAGACTCTTATCAAGTATTAGAAAAAGCAAAAGCAAAAGATGCATGAATGAAACTAATTAAAGTAAGAGAAGACATGATTCAATCTCACCTTGGTTTTGCTAAATTAGATATTTTTAAAACCAAAGCCAAAGAAGAGAATGTTGATGCAACTTCTATGATCAAAGATATCTTTGACATTGATAAAGATAAACAAAATAATGCAAACATGAAAAAAGAAGCTGAATATAAATTTAGATAATTAAAAACGGGAATCCCGTTTTTTGTTTTTCACAATGTTCACCCAACCTTCAATTACCCCAAAGAATTAATCGTGCTCCATTGTGTGATAAAATTTTGTTAATAAAGATTCGAAAGAGAATCCAAGGGAGAAGAATGAAAAAAGCCAAAAAAATTTCTATGGGAGTACTTGCATCAGTTGTTGTAGCAACACCTATGATCGCTATATCATGTGGTGACAATAACTCATCGGAAAAAGAACAATTAAAACGAGAAAAGCAAAGACAAGAAAATAAAAAGCATGCTGCTGAACTAAGAAAAATCAAAGAAGAAAAAGAAAGAAAAGCCAAGGAAGCTGAACAAAAAGCTGAAAAAGAACGTATTGCAAAAGAAAAAGCAAACTTAGCAGAAGAAAGAGATTATTTACAAGATTCAGTCTATAAGAACCTTAAAAAGAAAGTTGAAGATTTTATAAACGATCCAAATAAAAATATTGAACTGGATACCTTGAAAAAAGCATCAGAAATCAAGATCGATTCCTTAATTGATTTAGAAGAAAAAATTAATGTTCAATGATCATTAAATGATGACTTCGATGCTTCATTTATGACAATATCACTTATCACCACAGGAGATTCTACTGGTTTAATCACTATAGAAATAACATTAGTTACAAAAGGTGCCACTAACCCAACTTCAAAATCTATAAAATTAACAATTCAACACATTAGTGATGCCGAAGTCAAAAAGAATGTTGAGTGAGATAATCAACGAAGAGCTGAAGCTGAAAAGAAACAAGCTGAAAATAGGGCTCATGAGAAGGAAATGATTCACAACGGATATGAGCGTATAGGTGATACCTATGAAGTTTGATACGACAAGAAAACAAAAACTTTCATAGATGAATACGAAGGAAACTGAAACCTTCATGAATTAACAAGAACCAATGAAAAACGTTATACATATGGACTTACCAATATATTTGATCACTATTCAAGCATGCCCATTGAGCACATCATCGTTCCTAATGCGACATCTTTATCTGGTTATTTAGCAGATGATGCAAGTGCTCTTTATGGTTCTCATTTCCTTAAACTTAATTTAAAAAGAACATTAAAAAGCTTTAAGGCTAAAAAAGCAACAAAAATCACAAGTGGAAATTTATTTGAGAATTTTATAAATCCTATAAATAAAGTAATGCCAAACATAAAGAATTAAATCAAAAGTTCGATACTTTTCCATCAGTTAATTACATTGCTATTGACGGATTAGGAATTAATGGATTAATTAAAACCAAAATTCAAAATTAGAACAACCAAACAATACCCATCGAGGTATTGTTTTATTTTTAAATTATTTAATGTTCATGATTAGTTTTATCTACCTTACGTAATTGATTAAAGCAAGTTTTTTCTTTATAACTTTAAATTAAAATAACAGAGACCAACTCTCGTAATTATCTTTTTATCCTAAAAAGTTCTATTTAATAATTGAGATCCTTATGCATTATTTAGTTGGGTATTGTTTTATTGTCATAAAATGTGATTTAAAAACTTTTTTATGTGGATTCAACAAAAAATAAGGAAAAATGCCATTAAAAATGTGGATTCAACAAAAAAATCTTTTTTTAGTTTTAATATTTGAAAACTGAATATAAAATGTGGATTCAACAAAAAATAAGGAAAAATGCTATTAAAAATGTGGATTCAACAAAAAATGCTATAATTTAAATATGATTAAAATTAAAAAACCTGAAGGCCAAACAATTGAATATAAAAGGGATTTTCAATCGCAATATAAAAAGGAACTATTCGCAATGTTGAATAGTGCAGAACTTGGAACTGAAGTAACCTTATATATTGGGGTAAATGATGATGGTACTTTAAATGATGATTATAAACCAAAGGACCCCTCGGAAATCCAGGACTTATTTATCGCAATATTCCAAGAGAATGGCATTGAACATTCCATAGAAAACTTAAGCAATGGAGGCGTTGCAATAAATGCCATATCAAATAAAACCTTACTTTTATATAAGGGTAAAATTTACAATAGAAGCGGTTCAACTACTTCGATAATAAAAGAAGGGCAATACAAAAAGATTATTACTGATAAAGAGATAGAATTGTTAACACCCACTAAAAATAAATACGATATTTCTAATTTCTCAAAACTTGAAGAATTTTTAGCAAATAAAGGAATTGATGAATCAATTATTGAATTCTTAGAAGGTTCTGTATGTGTAATGACAAAGAAAGATAAGATTACAACCACCTTAGCAAATTTTGTTTCGGATGACTCTAATTTAAGTGTCGACATCAACGGAGTTAAACATACTGGTCCAATTTTTGAATTGATAGAGTTATGTATTAGAAAACTTTTATCTAACGCAAATATTAAAAACATTTCAAAAGATCGAACAACCAGAAAAACTATTATAGAAGAAAATCCAAATGTGCCAGAAATAATAAGAGAAATGGTTTCTAATTTATTTTCGCACAGTCGTTTTAAACTAATGAATGGAGAGAATGTGCTTTGAATAAAATTTAAAGAATTTGAATTTACTTGCATTAATTTCCACATAAATCAAATGATGCAATCACAAATAGAGAGAGGGGCACTGCCCGTCATAACATTAAATCAACCGTTGGTAAATCTTTTGAGACGTTTAAGATTGACAGAAACTAGGGGCATTGGTTTCAAAACATTTCAAGAAAACCAAAAATACATCACTTACAACATAACTTCTAATCAATTTAAAATAACATACAAGGGGGATTTATAATGAGAAGAGCTGAAACAACAATTATGGGGATGTCAATACTCCAGCTTTTAAATCAATATAAAAATGGTTTAATTCTTTTCAATGAAGAGTATCAAAGGGATTTTATTTGAAAGGATGAATATAAGCATGAGTTGATATTAACGATTTTTAAAAATTTTCCTATTGGAACAATTATTATTTATGATAATCTTTTGGAAAAAGAGGTTGTTGACGGGATGCAACGTTTGAGTACAATAAGTGCTTTTGTTAACGATTTATTAATATTGCCCAATACCATTTCTAGAGAGATAATAAAAGATAATATACAATTCATTGAAAATGAAAATACAAAAGAAGCAAACGATATTCTAAAAAAATACTTTTCCAATAAAAACATTAGACTAAAATACTCCAAATTACCTTTGGGTTTAAAAAGTTTGTTTGATATTTTTCAAGTTTCCACAACCACCATTACACACACAACATACGAGAGTGTTAGAAGGTACTTTGTAAAGGTTCAAAACCAAGAGAAGTTGAAAGCAGGAGAAATTATAAGATCCCTACCAAATAATAAACTGGTAAGAATCATTAGAGAAATGCCCATCAAAGAATTCTCCGAAGCTATTTCATTCAATAATAAAAGAAGTGAAATAGAAAAACTATTAATTGCGTTCCATGGCATCTATAACAAGAAATTGGGATTAAACACTCCCGACAAAAGAATAATAAGTTACGCCAACAAAGAAACGGAAGTTTCCAACCTTTTTGTTAGAAGGTGCAATATCCTTTTTAAGGATATCCTAAGTAAAAAAGAGGAGATTATAAATAGTTCTTCAATAAAAACGAAAGCAGAGTTAAAAACACTCTTTTTATCAAGAATACTTTCAAATAAAACTGAAATTGTTGAGATAACCAACTTAATAAAATCAATTAAAAAGTTTATTTCAGATACTAAATTTGTTAATTCAAACAGTCCAATTTCTTTAGAAATAAGACAAGAATTCATGAAGAACGAACCTTTAAAATTTAAAGTAACCAGAATGTTTAAGGGTCAACATTCCCCGGACGACGTTTGAGAAATGGTTGGAACTTTAAATGAAATATTGCTTTCTCAAATTTCAGAGGTGTAATTATAGAGTTATATGCTTTTAGCATTAGCTTTTTGCGGTTAAACGAAAACGAAAATCACTTCAAAGGCTTAATCGAGTACAAAAAACACCTTACACCAATAAAACATCATTTTTGATGTTTTATTTTTTAAAAAATACACAATTTGTTTTAAGATGTTTTATTTTTCGTGCTCCAATATTGCCGAGCACACACTTTAAAAAGTTTTAACATTTAAATCGAATTAATTTTAGAGATGCCATAAAGATTAAAAAGTGATTAAACAATATAAAAAACTAATGCAATAACATCTTTAAAAATATTTCAAACCCCTATGATTCTAATTGTATAATTTATTATGATTAAGAAATTCAACCTACAAAAAGAGTATAAGAAAGTTTTAAATGATGTTTTGATTTTCCAAGAAAAACAAGTGAGAATAATGGAAACAAAATTAGAATCTAACAGACTTGCAAATATCTCAGTATATTCCACAACTGATTTCGTCGAAGAAGGTGACTTCATCAAAGATATGCAAAGATTCAAAAACTTAAGAAAAATTTATGATGTAGTTGACGCAAAATATTTAACATTAATTGGCGAATTAATTTCCAATTCATTAATATATATCTACTCTATATTGCACAGTAAATCCCAACGTTCAGATAATAAAAATGCAAAGAAATTATTGAATCACTATTCAAATCACACTTCAAGAGAACTCTTTTTTATTGATGTTTGAATTCGAAATCGTAATTCATGAGTTCACGAAGGAAAACTTGCTGACATACCGAAAGATGAAATTTTAAAGGGTCTTGGTACTGATAAAATCAAAATTGATGAAATGATTAAATGTGTTATTAAGATCTTTAAAAAAATAAACATTGACTACCCGGGTCAAAAATTAGAAATAAGCATCCCAAATGATTAATCACAAAAATGAAAATATAACAATGGCGCCTTTTTGTGTTTAAATAAACCTCTTTATTGAAATTTAAATATTAGAAAGGGTGTGATGTGATTGGATAAAACTATTTATTCAAAAAATAGTTCAAGCACCAACAATAAATGCAACCGAAACACTATTGTTTAAATGAAATTCTAGATTGGTTGCTAATTATTTTAAATCTTCAATATTAAGAACTTCAGTTGCTATCCATTATCCAAAAATCACAACAAACTTTAATACAATCAGATGAAATAAAGACCCTCACTGCAATATGTAGAATCATATGAATATAAAAAAACATCAATTAATTTGATGTTTTTTTATTGAAGTAACAGAAACTAGCTCTTGTACTTATCCTTTTATCTTTAATAGTTCTATTTAATAATTGAGTTCCTATTTCTATATCTTGTTTAGTTAAATTATTAAGTATTTTATGCGTGCATATATTTAGGAATGAATTCATTACATTAAATAGATTTTATCAAACTCTAAAAAAGTGCAATAATTAATATATGATTACTGATTCAGAAACTATAAGAACCTTACTTTTCCAAGAGGTAACATCAAAAAATAAAAATTTTAATACATTTTGTACCATTGCGGATAGCTTATTTGAACGTGCTCAGTTTTTTGAATATACAAGGTTCCCAACGATTTTTTCGGATGAAAGTGGCGCAATTTTATTTTATGCAAATGCAGGAATAGTTGTAGAGTGTTATGAAACAATAAAGAAGCTCCTTGATAAACAGCACGAATTCTCTTCAAATAGTTATCAATTTCATAATTTCCTTAAGTTTAATGAATGAGATACAACTGATTTACACTTTATTAAAAACATAAGAAAAATTATTATACATCCTAACATCTACAGCAAGGGAAAGGGTAGGAGTTGGATAACTAAAGAAACCGGTTCAACAATATATGGTTATTTTTATGATGGAGCTATTCAATATAATTATAATAATGTAGTGCCTACTTGTGATGTCATTAAGGATATTGTTAAAAATATTTACACAAATATAATATCTATGTTGACCAAATAACAAAAAATCAATCACAAAAGTGTGGATTATTCTTTTGTGATTGATTTTTATACTTTTCTACTTAACTTTATTAAACAGATATATTAACTAAAGATATTATTCCATTGAAGTTATTCAAGCATCTAAGGATTATGTGTTTTATGAAGCAATGAATATTTACTCATAAATAGAATTGAAACCATGGAATTTATAACTGTTAATACCTGTGTTATTCACCAACCGAAAATCTTAAAGAGTTTTGCAGAATTACACATTTCTACGGTTTTGAAAGATGTTTTTTATAGAAGGTTATGATTTTCCGCACAAAATATTTTGTCCTACATTTAAAATTTCAAATAAAAAAGAGACCTTATTAAAGGATATCTTTTTGGTCGTTAACTTTTAAGAATATTGCAGTATTTTGTTGCTGTACTCCAGGTGCTGTGTGAGATGCGGAAAGTTTAACTATTGAAGTGCCTACTTTTAATTTTGAGCATCCAAAGATTATCAAATTAACTCCATATCCACCTGTAGCTTGATAAGTATAAATTTCATTACTATTTTTATTTCCCCTCCTATTTTCACCTCCATAGTTTAATCCTCATCTTTCTTAGATATGAAGAAACAAGGATTTGCCCCTTTATTATAAGAAACATCTAGACCTTCATAATCTTTCAATAATTCCTTGTCTTCTTCATGCACTTTGAACATAACTCTATTGTTGTGTTCCGGCATGTGTGTGTAACCCTTGATCTTATACGCTTTGTTTATTGTTCTTTTACCTTCTACAATTGGGGCAAAAGCAAGAACTTCAGCTTTAAGCAATCTCTCTTCACTTATTCTTCAATAACCTAAGTGGTAATTCATATCTGGATTATCATTAATTTTTAATACTATAGTTTCATAAGGAACTTCTGGAACATCTTTTAAAATTTCTTCCCTAATTTCAGTTAATAACTTTCCATCTTTTTTTATTCTTCATGTAACTCACCCATTTGTAGCACTCCCTCTAAATATACATGCTGCAGAAGAAGGATTTTTGAATTGATGCGCTTTCAAAAATTTTAAAATATTATCTTTTATTTCGATAACATCATTTTCTAGAAGTCTATTAATTATGTTTTGTGAATATTTATGTTCTTTATTGAATTTAGTTGTATCTGCATATGACCCCTCATTAACAATGATAGCTCCATTGATATAAATACCCTCCGCAAATGCATTAGCGGTTTTGTAATATACCTCCAATGATTCTTTATTAGAGGTAATCCTTGTTATTGTTTCTTCATTAATGGCGTTAAGATCTCATTTAAGCAACTTTAGGGCTGATTTGATATCTTCTAAATCATCTTTCAATTCTAATACATCAACGTAGCTTAAATTATGTTTAAAACCAGCAGTTTTGTTGAACGTTTTAATACCCGACTCATTGAATAACTCTATCAATTCTTTTTCTATTCATTGAATCTGCGTTTTATTGAATGGGTTAGATGAATCAGTGGATGTTATTGCTATAACCCTTTCCATTCACTCCATTTTTTCTTCGTTTTTCATATGTCCACCAGTAATCCTTTTGATTATATTGGTTGATTCGCCTATATAAGGTTTTGAATCTTCATTACCAAGAAGGATATAAATTCCTGGTGTACCTGAGTCCAATATTTCTTCTGGCATATTATGTATTTCAGTTAAGTTAAATTCAACAGCTTGTATTTTTGATTTCGTTTGCTGAATAACTTGAATTGAGTCATCATCGTTTATTTGTATAAAATTAAATCTTTTCATTTTAGGTTCCTTTTTTATATTATTTTTAATATTGCAAATATTATAAGGAAAATATTTCTTCATTTCGGAATATTACCTTTTATAAAAAATAATTGATGCAATAAAGATATGCCTACCTAGAAATTGGAGATTAGACCGATAATATTGCATCACGAAATAAAATAACATCTTATTCAAGGCGTGTGTTGTTCTATTATTCTTTAAAGTGTAGAAAGCGCCTTCTGCATTCATCTTTTTATCTTGAGTGATTATGTTATATTTAATATTTTAAATTCTATGATATATCTTGTTTAGTTATGTTGTCAAGTGTTTGATTTCTTTTATTGCTAACCCCATTGCTTTTATGGTAATAAAGTAAATGATAAAAGGAAGTGGAAATTATTTGATTATAAATATGTCCAAAATTAAAAACACGTATAGTTAATTACAATTTTTAGAAAACCTCGAATATTAATACGGGAATTAATTAATGCAGTATGCGTTTAGACTTTGTAAGATTCACCTTGAGAAATGAGAAAATAACATTTTAACATTACCCTTTATTCCTAGTTCTATTTTCATCTTTTCTTCTATGTATTTTTGTTTTAACTCTATTGGTTTATCCCAAAATTATATTGCGATAGAAGATATTCTCTTACGGATGATAAAAAGACTAATTTATAAAAATAAAACAATAAGTAAAAACACTATATTAATGAGGTGTTTTTTTATTTTGTTGATTAATCATTAATTGTTAACAGTGTATTAATTCTATTATCAAACATTTGAAGTATAATATTTCTATGAAAAACTTACTGACCGAAAAACAATTTGAAGATAATTTAATACATGAATTACACACCCTAGACTGAGATACAAGCTATAATTTTAAAAGAATTAACAAAAAGGAAGTTATTGATTTTGAATTATTGAAAAATAAACTCATCTCAATCAATAAAATAAACGACAAACTTGCTACCAAAGCTATTCTTGAAATAAAAAAAATTACAGGTGCAGCTATTGAACAAAATATAATTGGTTTTGATTTTATTTCTAATGGTATTAAAATTTATGATAACGAAAGAAAAAGAACGATAACAATTAAACTTATTTCCGATAAATTAGACGAGAATTATTTTGGAATTATAAGACAATTCAAGGTGATGAATACGGAAGGGGAATCTCGATTTCCGGATGTTGTTTGTTTTATAAATGGATTACCTATAATAATTTGTGAATTGAAAGCACCCAATGCACAAGAAGGAATACAAGAAGCGTTTCAACAAAATGAGTCACTAAAATGACATTCGCCTCAACTTTTTGCCTTTCATATTTTTTCTTTTATTTCTAATAATCTAAACTCAAAATATGGTTCATTAACTTCGACTTTTAAAAGATACTTTAATTTAGGTAAGTGGAGCAGTACTTGCAATCCTCTAAAAAAGATTTTTAATTTAGAAGTAATAATGAAATTTATTAATATATTTTCATTTTATGATGATAAAAAAGAAGTAAAATATATAGCTGCCCAACATCAAATAGAAGCTGTACAAAATACTATTAAAAAAATGAAATATGGAGATCATAAGGGGGGAGTTGTTTGACATACACAAGGTTCAGGTAAGTCAGTCACTATGTTGATGCTTACAAAAGCAATAATACAAAATTTTAATTATGCCACCACCTTAATTATTACCGATAGAAATTCTTTAAATAAACAACTTTTATCTAGATTCAATAATGCTCAAGGATATTTATTAAGTAGTCCACAAGAAATACAATCCAGAAATGATCTTATAAATAAATTGAATGATAAAAAGCACTTCGGGATATTTTTTACAACTGTGCAAAAATTCTCAGGAGATACTGGCGAACTTTCTAAAAGAGATGATATTTTTATATTAATCGATGAAGCTCACAGAACTCAAAATAATATTGAAGGGACAAGAATCTTAGATACCAAATCACAAGAATTTATAGTTAAGTTTGGTTTTGCTAAATTTATGAGAAATGCTTTCCCAAATGCTATTTTAACTGGTTTTACAGGAACACCATTGATGGGCGATAAAGCTACCACTGAAGTTTTTGGTGGCTATAATCATAAATACTCCATGCAAGATTCTATTAGAGATGAATCTACCGTACCTATTTTCTATGAATCTAGAAGACTTGAATTAAAACTCAATGAAGATTACGTAGAGATGATGGATAATATACAACAAAATTACGCTAAAACATTAGTTGATAATGATATACAATCCGAACAAAAAATGAACACTCTTTTAAAATCAATTCAAATTAAAAAAATATTAGAGGATCCCAAAGTAATTACCGCTAAAACGAAGGATATACTTTTACATTTGTCTAAAAGAGGTAAAGTACTCCATGGCAAAGCAATGATTGTAGCTTCCTCAAGGAAAGCAGCATTAATTTATTATAGAGAAATTTTAAAGCATGAGCCAAAAAGAGAAGAAGAAACCATTTTGGTTATGACAATTAATAACAAGGACCCGAAAGAATATCATGATTGCGTTGTACCAGAACACGACTTAGAAGGTGTTGCATCTGAATTTAGAAAAGCGAATTCAAAGTATAAAATAGCTATCGTTGTGGATAAATGATTAACTGGTTTTGATGTGCCTGATTTAGATGTGTTATATATTGATAAAATCATCAAATGACACAACTTAATGCAAGCAATCGCTCGTGTTAATAGGGTTTTTGAGGATGGAAATGTTTCAAAAAATTCCGGATTAATTGTTGATTACTTGGGTATTTGAAAATATCTTAGCGATGCATTGATACAATATGCTGGCAGACATGCTGACGAAGTTGATATCATACCCAATGATTTAAAAAAAGCTAAAATAAAATTAATTGACGAAATTGATATTGTTAATGAAAAATTCATCAAAAACATCCATCATTTTCCGTTATTAAATCAAAAAGAACAATATCATTTTATAATGGATTCATTAGAAAATATCTTAGCCATGAATCAAGATGAAAAGAACAAATTCATTTTAAAAGCACGAGGTATATCGAGATTAATAAAAATATCCTTTACAATTATAAATAATGATTTATCAACCATTGCTAAATGTATTTCGCTAATAAACTCACTAATGTCAACCCATAATACACGAGATGATGAAGATTTAAAAATAACTATAGAAAATATAAATGATGCAATAGAAAAATCCATTGATGTTGATGTTTCAGAAATAAGAATTAAATCAACAAATATTTCTAAGGATATAAATAAAGTAACTTCTTTATTGGAAGATGAAGCTAAACAACTTATATCAAATAATCCAAATGTTGCAAAGAAACTTTTGGTTGACGCTATAAACGGGAAGATAGCAATAGTAAAGAAATTTAGACCTATATTTGCAAAGAAAATATCAGATAAATTAAGGGATATCTTAAGTAAGTTAGAAAGAGATGAAAAATTACAAAGAGTTATAGAAATGTTATTAAATCTTTCAAAGGAGATAACTGACAAACTCGAAGAAACTCCCGAATTCAACGATCCTCATTTACAAGCTTTTTTTACCATACTTTCCGATGACGAATTCTTGCAAACACATCAAAATTCAGAGGTTTTAAGAGCTATAGCAAAAGATTTGATGAGCGTTGTCAAAGAAAATATAACCGATCAATTCTATAAAAACAGTAAGGTAAAATTAAAAATTCAATTTTCATTAATGAAAATTTTGAAAGATAAATATAACTATCCACCAAAGGGTGCTAAAGGAATTTCCGGAATCCTCATCGATAGAATATCCAAAATAATTTCTTTTAATAGTAATTATTTTGTAAATAAAAAGGAGATTATATAAATGAACATACAGCAAATAGAAAGTAAATTATGGAGTGCAGCAAATCAATTGAGAGGGAATATGTCTGCCGAGGAGTATATGCATGTAATACTTGGGATTTTATCCTTAAAATATATTTCAGATAAATATGACGTAGCAATTAAAAAATTGGATGAAGATGGTTTTTCGATTAATGACTTATCTCAAGAAATGTTTTATGCAGAATATAATGCTTTTAAAGTTTCTAGCAAATCTCATTGAAACAACATAATGAAGTTTGCTTCAAATAATGAGGTTGGAGAGAAAATGGATGAAGCTTTTATTGAGTTGGAAAAAGATAATCCCATGTTATCTGGTATTTTTAATAAAAATTATAACAGCGAAGGGATTGATCAAAATAGACTTGGCGAAGTTGTAAAGATATTTTCAGGAGAAGACTTCACACATTCAGGAGAAGACATAATAGGTAAAATTTATGAGTTTTTCTTAAACCATTTCTTTAAAGATCGTGGACAAAAAGGAGGGGAATTTTATACTCCTAAAACTATTGTCGGACTAATAGTTAACTTGATAAAGCCATTAAAGGGAAGTATCTATGATCCAGCTTGTGGTACAGGAGGGATGCTAATCCAAGCCAAAAGATTCATTGAGGAGCACGATGGAAACATAGATGAAGTTTCCATGTATGGTCAAGAGTATAATAATGTAACGTGGAAATTAGCAAAATTAAACCTTATTTTAAACGGTTTTCCACTTATTGATAATAATGGTGATGGAGTACTTGGTAATAAATCAGCTGACACTTTTGCCGTAGATCAACATTCAATTTCAAAATTTGATTACATCATGGCTAACCCTCCATTTAATCTTAAGAATTGAGAACGGAAACTTGATGACCCTAGATGACAATGAGGAACACCACCAAAAGGTAATGCAAACTATGGTTGGTTATCTCACATAGTTTCTAAATTATCTTCAAAGGGTAAAGCAGGTGTTGTATTAGCAAACGGTTCTTTATCTTCTTCTGGAAAAGAAGAATTAAATATAAGAAAACAACTTGTCGATGAGAATAAGGTTGACGCTATTATTGCACTACCGGATAAATTATTCTATACAGTAAGTATCCCAGCATGTATTTGGATTTTTAATAATGATAAAAAAACAAAAGATATTTTAATGGTTGATGCATCAAAAATGACTGGTAAAATGCTTTCGAAGAAATTGAGGGAATTAACAACTCCAGAAATCAACAAGATTAATTCTGAGTATGAAAAACATCAGAAAGGGATTAAGTCAGAAATTTTAGAATTTTCTAAATCAATATCTAAAGAAGAATTAGAACAAAATAATTACTCTTTCGTTCCTGGCAGATATGTAGGTGTAGAAGAAGTGGTGATAGATATCGAAGCTGCAAAAAAAGAAGTGGAGAAGATATCGATTGAATTAGATGAGTTACTTGAAGAATTCAATAACACACTTCCTTCAGTTAAAGAAAGTATTCAAAAAGCACTAAACTTGAAAAAGTAATAGTGCTTTTTTTACATCAAAATTACTAAAAGTTTTTCTTTTAGTTTGCGGAGTTTTGCCAAGGTTTGTTTCATTTCTATATTAACGTCATAAAAACCTTTAAAGGAGTCTCATTTATATTCTATGTGTTTAATTTCATTTTTTGAATTAGATGAATGTTTTATGGTAGTCCCCGTTTCATTCGCCTTAATAATATCTTGGTTTATTTTGGTTTTTAAAGAGTAATATACCTCACAATTTAAGTATCTATCATGACTAACTTTATATAAATAACCATTAAAACCTTCCAATGAATTATTGACGAGACCTGTATTCCCATCAAGAGATAACATGACATCTCCAGCGAATATATTTTTTTCATTATCAACAAATCTATTGAATTTACCATTTGCTGCCGATACATTTAAAAACAATGTTTTGGGATCTATAATTTCTTTAGAAGGAAGAGAGCCTTTATAATATGTATATTTTTCATCTGTAATTACACCAAAAAGATTCATTAAATTAACGGGGATTTTATCAGTTAATTTAATTATCCTTGTAACTTTCTTTTCAAGAGTTTCAATAGGTTTGATAATGTCTATTAAATTTTTAAGATCTTTTTTCACATGCTCTACCGAATCTATGCTTACGCACTTTATATTATTAAGATAAAATAACTCCATAGGTTCAATAATGTCTATTATTTTTTGTTGTTCTTGAATTGAAGGTAAAGAAACTTCATATTCTAGCATTGCTTGTTTATCGCCACGGGGCATCTTCGTCCCTTTTGACGTATTATTTCAGAAAGCATTAAAAGTAGGAGAAGCAATAATAAAGAATAAATATTTTTTAATGATTAAATCATTTCGCACTAATTTAAAGTTCAATACATCCCCAGAATGGGTCCCTTTTCTAGTGGCGAACCAAACTTTGTTAAAATAGGGCCTAATATTACTCATCAATATATCTTCCTCTATAAATTGCTTTCCTTTGCCGCTTTTTCAACTAGAAATACAATGCCCGTCCATATTTTCAGTAGAAACAAAATTTTCCGAAACCACTCCCCTTCCTCTTGATCACTCCCCCAAATCTTTAAGTTTATAAATTCCCATTAAAAAACCAAGCACTAAAAGTACTTGTTATATATTTTTCTATTTTGACTTTTGGACATATGGAGATACCGATATGTAGTCTCTATTTTTGAGTGTCCTAATTGTAGCATTACCATCTTTGGGTTAGCTCCCTTAAGTAACATGTGAGTTGCGTGAGATCTTCTAATAGAGTGCGGTGTATATTCCCTTCCTAGAACATCTTTAACTCATAAACGCAATGTTTTTGAAGTGAAATTAAATCCTTTAAAAAACTTCGTTGTATTCGGATTGTGAAAAATCTCCCTTATTTTCGCACCTTTACCCTTTAAGAGTATGGTATCCCCTTTAATTCTAATAATACTTTGTAATTCAGATGCTCTTATACCAGTTTCAAAGAGAAATCGAATAACAACGTTTTTATATTTTGATTGATCCTTTGTTTTTTCCATAAGAAACTCTTTTGAAAATACTGGCATATATATTTTGGGAATTGCCGGTAATTTTATTTCCTTTAAATTATTGAGTCTTTTATCATTTTTAAAGCGCATAAAGGCACAAAGTATATTGTAATGCGTTCAAATTGTATTCGGGCTCTTCAAATAAGTGAAAAGCTTTTTTTTAATTTTCCTTATATCACCTCAAAATATTTCGTATTGTTTTAAGACATTTGAATATGTTTGGATTGTTGCTTTTGAATAATTATTTTTATTTAGATATTTTAAGTATTTTTCCATAGTTACTCCTTTATAATTTATATTAATGTGGTTACCCACAATTAAATTTTGAATGAAAGGTGTGATAATGGGAATTTATAAACTAGGAAATATTATAAAAATAATATCTGGATCAAAAGTTTTAAGTGAAAAAAGCGGGAGTGTACCTGTTGTTGGTTCGGGTGGTATATTTGGGAGCACAGAAAATTCAAAATACAATAAATCATCATTCACTCTTCCTCGTAAAGGTACCATGGAAATGTTTTGGTACGATCAACCAATTTGAAATGTTGACACCGCTTTTTTAGTTGGAGATGTGAATGAAAAAAAAGTAATAAAAAAATATCTTTTTTATTTTTTAAAGAGCAATTCGGAGTGAAGGAAAATTATCACTGGTTCTACAAGACCTGCAACAAGAATCTCTGATTGAAGAGAATTTGAAGTTTCTTTACCTTCAATTCAAGAACAACAAAAAATAATAGACATTATTGAACCTATAGAAAGGGTTATGAATATTATCAAAGAAATGAGAAGTAAACTACATGCACTTTCAAAAATTTCAGCACCCGGGGAAACACCTCATAATATAACTTTGCAAACTTCTAAGGGTAAGGTATTGCCTAAAAATAAGGGTAAGTTCAGATACTTCAATAATTCAAAGATTGTTTCATTTTGCGAACAAAAGAATAATGAAGGTACAGCCTTAATAGTAACTACGCGTGGCACCCTCACAACACACATCGCAACAAAAGGGTGATATTCTACAAATAACATTTATATTTTAAGAGGTGATGGTATTTTTTCAAATAAAAAGAATATCGAAAAAATGATTAAATCCGACTCTTCTGGATCGGCCATACCAATGATCACAAAGCAAAATATAATTAAAAGTCTTTCCTCATATAATTTTGAGATCGAAAGGTATCTAGAAAAAATTTTTATAATGAAGAATAATCTCTTCCTATTGGAAAATACATTTTCTATATTAAAAGATAAGGTCACTTCACTTTTAATATAATGTTATACTTTATTGAATATGATTGATTTTTTTAATTTTCACTTTAAAAGTATCCGTTTTAAAATGGATAAGGGGGCTTCATTCCATTCAGAGGAAGAAATCTCTTTTTCAAACTTCATTTCTGGAGATAAAGAAGAAGCTAAGAAATATGCAAAATTAATTTTTGAACACATTGAATTATTAGGTTCAAAAACACTCGGAGAATTGGAAGATTATATTTCTTCCAATAGAAATGCGGATTTCATTGATTCTGACTCTAATGTTGAAAAAGTTTATTGAACTTTACGCAAATATGGACTTGCTGATAGATATATAATTAAAGATATGTTTCAAGGTGAAAATTTTAGAAGGATAGAGTTTATAAATTCTTTTGATGAAGGTGATGTTATTGAACCATATATTATCAATGATAATAAAGTGAAAATTTTAAAAACGCCAATAAGAAACGGGAAAGAAAACTTTATGAGGATTGTTTGCTTATACAATATCGAAGAAGAGAAGTTGTATCCATTATTTTTAGATACTCAACATACCCTCTTTTCATCATCAACACCAGACGATAGCAAGATTTCAAATATTTCAAATATAGTCTACATGTTTCTTTTGAAACAAATAACCGATAAGGATATTTTGTAGATGGGATATCGCCATACTTCTCATAAGAGGCTCGAACCATCAATAAAAAACAATATTAATAAACTTAGATTTGAGAAGAGTGTTAAATCAACAAATAAGCTTAATAATATTTCATTCTTTAAAAAATATAACAAGAACAGGAAACTGTTTCTATTATATTTTTTGTAATCTTAGTATTGTTCATTTATAAAAAAGAGTTGTTAAACTCTTTTTTTATTTTCTTCGTAGCTAACTCTTAATTAAATTACCCAACTTTTGTTGCAATTCTTTAAGTGTAGAACCTTTTTCAATAACTACTTTTTTACCCTTGTACTTAAGAGTTAATTTTTCTTGTGATTTATCATTTTTAAGGTGTTTCCCTACTCAACCATCAAATTCTTTCTATGTTTTCTCACCTTGTTTATCCAAAACTATAACTTTTTCTTCATCCTTACTTTCTTTTTTACCACAAGATATCACCGCAGTCATGGGTATTGCTATTGCCGCTAATGGTGGAGAAGTTCCTAAAATAATTTTCTTATTTATTTTATTCTCCTCTCCTTTTTAACGCTTTTGTTATTAAAAGATCCATTTATAACAAAGAACTCACAAAATATAAATAAAATGTTTTATCAAGAATATTAATAATCTCAAAAAAGCAATCACCAATTCCTTAAGAAACCCTCAAAAAGAAAAGTTGAAAGAAATTGGGTTAGATACTAATAGCATTCTTTTTTTGTTTTTTTCTTAAATTAAAACGCACACCTCACTCTAACTTATCTCTTTATTAAACTAAAATTATTTTTTATTCATCCTATTTTTAAATAACATAACCTCTTCTATAAAAGATTTATAATTTGTATAGATTCATTAAAGGAGATAGCGTGTTCAAAAGAAGCTTTATTTTTAAGTCTTTAATATCATTAACCACAATTGTTACACCAGTGATAGCCGTTGCTTCTTGTGGTAAAAAAGAGAGGTAAGAAGAAGTGAAAAAGAATTTTCTTTTTCAGGTAATGCCTACCGTGCCAATTCACATGAATTAACTACCGATTTTGTAAATAATTTAATACATTTTAGAAACACGAAGATTGAGGAGTTAAAATCTAAAGAAGAAATACCTCTTTTGGAGGTTCCCGAATTCATTCAAGATTTTCTAGATTTAGTTGGTAATGCTTTGTTAGGCATAATCACCGGGAAATATACTTGCTATAATGCGCCAGGTATTTATTATGATTTATCATCTTTAGATTTGGATTATCTTTCTCCTGAGATTTTTAAATATATGGACTACGAAGGGCGAGATGTACAAATAAACCTTATTTTAGATAATAAATTCGATAAGTTCACTTTAGTATGCTACATCCAACGATTTCGAGTATAAGTTTTTAAAAACAATTTGTTTGTTGGTAAGTTAGATATGTCCCATATAAAAAATATGCATCCCATCCATATAAACTTAAACAACAATAAATTAACATCCATTGATTTTGCCAATATTAAAAAATACATAAAAACTTCTAAAAGTAGTTTAGAATTATCATCCGTTAGGATTATTTCAGACTACAAGGATGCTTTATGAAAAAGAGAATACGCCAGCCACACTTCTTATAAAAGACTTAATTCTCAATAAGGAATAATAATATTGACAAAAATGAATTTGAAAAGAGTATTAAATCAATAAAGAAATTTACATAACCCTTTTTAATAATTTAAAAAAACATAATAAAAAACGGATTATCGTTTTTTTATTTCTTGTTTGGATACTTAATAGCATTCTTTTTGATTTTACCTAGGGTAGATTCATTCATATCTACGCCATTGTTTTGAGCTAGCAATAGAAGGCATATAGCAACGTTAGCTATTTCTTCAGCTAGGTTTTCTTTATCAGTACATTCCGCACCTCATTGATATAATTCTAAGATTTCTGAATCCTCTAAAGTGATTGACTTCGCTAAGTTCACAGAAGTATGTGACTTACCCCAGTTCATATCTTTATTGAATTCGTTAAGTTCATTCATTATTTTTTCTTTGTTTTTTTAACATAGAAAAATATACCTCTTGTATAAATACACTAAACCCTAACTAAAATTACTTTTGAAGCTGTTTTAAGATGTTTTTGATACAAGGTAATAAATATATCTAGTTTGATTCAAGCAGGAGTTCAATACTTTTAAAACGAATAAATAAAAAAACCAAGACCTAGCGTACTAGTTCTTGATCTTGTACCTCGGTGGATATATACGTATATATATGCACTGTCTGGCTTATTCCTCAAATTAGGACTTGTTTTAGCAAGCTTTGTTAAGGAAAGAAGGTGTATTAGTGACTGATGTCATTGCGCCTCCTTTCTGAATATGTATCTTTAATTTATATATCCAAAAAAAACTAATGTTATTTTGATAATAAAAGTAGTCATAAATAGAACAAATAAGTATTTTTAAATATTGCACCTCAGTTTTGTTTCTAGATATTTTTTTAATATTTAAATTTGATATGTCTTCACTTAACTTTATTATTTGGAAGCTGGTTTCGACTTATTAAAATTGATGATTTTAAAATGAGCATCATCAATGGGGTTATCCAAAATGTGCGTTGCTACTTCTCCTTCTTTATTAATTATTGATTGTGACCGGTTATCATAATCAACAGAAAAAATTACATACCCTACTTCACAAGGTTTTTTAACTCTTTTATATTGATTCATTTGTTTATTCCAACCTTCTTTAAGTTTTTGATTGTGTATTGTTTTGAACTCAATTAAATACTCCTTATTATTGTAATTAATAATAAGATCAAACCTGTTTCTGCCTATTTCTGGTTCCAAATAAATTTTAGCTTCCAAGGATTGAAAGTGGTTTTGTAACTCTCTTGCTATTTCTTTTGCAATGAGCACTTCTTTTTTTAATGATTTTTCATTTTTATAAAATTGATCTATAGTATTGTAATTAGTGTGTGATTCTATAATATTTTCAATTGTTGAAATAATATTATTCATACTAATATTTTTAGGGATTTTTTGAACCTTTAATAAATGTCTAGGTTCGTTTTTCGCGATATTGTCTCGTTGAATTTCAGATTGCAACAATAATGCTTCACTTAAAACCTTTTCATTGATTGATTTTGCAATTTCAATCTTTTCACTTTGTTTCATTTTAATAATTTCCCTATTTTCATTATTTTTATTCTTTTGTTTATTTAATTCATCTTTTCGTTTCTGAATTTCAATGATGTTCATAACACTTTCTTTGATTTCTGTTTCCACTTGAATCTTTTCTTCCATAAGAACTCCGATATTCTGAATAAAATCTTGAAAATTCTTAAAAACAGGGATATCCGAAAGCATCTCGATCGGCAAACTCATTTGTTTTATTCCATGTATATTTTCAGGTAACCCATTTTCATCTTCTATATTATTACCAGTTAAAGTATTATATGCATAGATGTTATATGCAACAATCTCATCTCTAATAATGTGGAAAATTATATCGGTCATCCTATCATTCCCTATGTTATTGGTTAAACACCCTAAAATTCAAAAAATTTCTTCATCATTAAATTCTTCTTCCTTAAGTTCTAAATATTCTAAAACAGTTCCCACTAATTGCTTAGCTATTTTTTTACCTATTCCTTTTCCATCCTTTGCAAAAAAACCAATACCCAACCCCAACTCTTTTGCTTCCTTGCAATTCTCAAAATAATTGATAGCTCAATGTGTTTTACCTTCTTTTGCATTCTTGAATAATTTAGCTAATTTAAGAACGAACTTTTCTCAGGATTCCTTGAAGAAACGATTTTCGCCTTTCTTCAAATTATAAATATTAATATATTTTGGTTCATCAAAAATAATATCTCTATTAAAAATTCCAAATTTTTCCATCTCTTCGTGATTTACACCTCATAAATCAGAAAGAAAATTCTCACCATTTAATTCAACCCTTTCTTTTTTCAATTTATTCATTATTACTCTCCTTGAATTACTCTTTATTCATCAAATTATATGCTTCTTATATTATTTTTCAACCATGGATCCTTTGTGTAATCAACAATGTATGATCTAATTTCTAAAATAAATAAGAATAGGGGATAAAAATGACAAAATTAGACATACATAAAAGGATGCTTTTTGAATTCAACAGTAAAAATAATAACTCTGATAAACGACTGGAAGTTAATCTCGGACAATTAGAAGTGCCAACCTACCAAAGGCGTTACGAATGGAAGGACAAAAATATTGATTTTATCTTCGAAGAACTTAAAGATTTCATTAGTAATTTTAAACATGACTATCAATATATGCTTGCGAATGGAGGAAACATTAATTTATTTTCTAAAAATAGTCTTGAACAACAGAGATCGGGTATTTATTTGGGTAATATAGTAATAACAAAAACACAAAATGATGAACCTTTTCAAATAATAGATGGTCAACAACGTCTAACTACTATTTATATATTTTTAAAAGTATTCCAACATATCCAACAAGAAATAATTAATAATGATGTTGATGCCAACATTCTAAAAGGAGCCCCCTTCAAAACAATTTGAAATTTACTTTCTAGAACGTTAACTTTTGATGGAACAACTGGTGAAATATCTCCTTCAATACGTTCGCTCAACAAACTGGATAAAGAAGCTCTAGAGGCTCTTCATGAATCTAAAACTACTGAAGAATTTGAACAAAAAATTAATAATAATTCCAGATATTTTAAGACTTATCAAAAAATAATAAAAGAAGTGAATGAATTGACAAATACAGATAAAATTTATACCTTATATGGTTTATTGACAATCGAATTGGGTGTTGTATTAGTTGATGATGAATCTATGGCGTTTGATTTGTTTGAAAAATTAAATTCTAGAGGTATGGCATTATCTCAATCAGATTTGATTAAGAATTTATTTTTAAAAGAATTATCTAAATCAAACACTTCTAACAAAGAGGCTTTATGAGACTCGATCATAGATGATATTAAAGAGGGTGAGAAAATAAATTCAGCCACAATTACAAATTTTTTCAGGTGAGTTATGATGATTGACAAAAAGTCCTACATCAAAAAGAAAGAATTATTCAATGAATATTCAACAAAAATAAAGGAAGGTTTAGAAGCTAAATCATTATTAGATATGCTTTCTAGTTATGCCAACACCTATAAAGAATATTTCATTCAAAAGACAGCGACTTATGAAGAAATAAAAATCAAACACGATGTAGAAAGAGCTTTTCTTACTTCACCAATGATTTACAAACCCTTATTTTTATTATTTGCTGATTTATTTAAAAGAGAACTAGTAAATGAAGATGTCTTTGCAAAAGTCATTAATTACTTAGAAAAACAAGCATTTTTACACTTCACCATTAATAATTTACCTTCAAAAGAGATCGATAGGGAAATACCAAGGATAATCTTTGATATTAATAATCACATAGAAAACAATGCTTTGAATATAGAAAACATCTTTAAAACATTAGATAAAAGATTGATGTCGTGAACTTTAAGGAATGTTCAAGGTAAAATAGAAGAACTTTATTCACCACTCACAAACACCGACTTTGATAAACGTCAACACATCTTGCAATTATATAAATTAATCAATAATTTCAAAACTCAAAATACATTCAGAGAAAGCACTGAGTTAATAGAAGATGGAAATATAGATGTTGAACACTTATTGCCAAAAGATACTCAATATTGAATCACAAAAGAATGCGATGATGAGTTATTACAAAAACATAACAAGAAAATAGGGAATATTTTTATTATTAGTGGTTCCATAAATAAAGGTATTTCTAACAAATCTTACTTAGACAAATTAAACAGTGAAGACTATTTAAGTTTTTCAAAAAAGAAAACCCATTCACTTAATGATTCAAAACTTTTTAAAGAGCAAATGTTAGATGCTTTCGAATCCATTCCACAAATATGAAATATAGAAATGATTGGTAAAAGAACAGATTCTATAGTTAAATTTTTACAAAAAAATTCTATACTAAATCCCAAAAACTATTTTTAAACAAATGTGATTACGTTTGTTTTTTTTATTGATCAATCAACACTTACTTTTCTTACCCAACCATAGTTGGTATATAATAGAACCATGGTTCCTTTTATTAAATGAGCTGGAGGTAAAAGACAACTACTTCCCGAGCTAAGAAAACTAATGCCAAAACGTGAAGAAATTGGCACATATTACGAACCCTTCATTGGAGGGGGAGCTTTATTATTTGATTTTCAACCACGTAAAGCTGTTATCAACGATATGAATAAGGAATTGATCCATGCATATAAGATGCTTAATAGTCATAAGAAGTACTTTAGACTATTAGAGTTATTAATACTAATGGAAACTGCACATAATGAAGAGTTCTTTAAAGACATAAGAAGTTTAGATAGATTATCAGAAGAAACTGGTCGAGGAATGATTTTTAATAATTTTTCAGAACAATTACGTGCGGCAAGGTTTATATATCTTAATAAAGCGGGTTTTAACGGTATGTACAGAGTTAATTCATCTGGATACTACAATGTACCATCTGGTAAGAAAGACAAGGTTAAAACATATGAATATCCTAATATTGAAAAAGTATCTAATTACTTAAGTAGAAAAGAAGGTAATAAGAAACTAGTAAAAATAAGAAATACTGATTTCGCTAAAGCCTTACATGATATTCAACCCGGTGATTTTGTATACTTTGATCCTCCCTATGATTATGAAGAAGGTGTCAATGGATTTGATGCATATCAAAAAGGTGGGTTCGGACGTAAAGGTCAAATTAAATTGGCTAAGTTATGTAAAAAACTTGATGACATGGGTGTTAAGTTTATGCTTTCAAATAACAATACAAGATTTATAAGAAATCTATATGAAGAATTTGAAGTAAATATAGTTAAGGCTAGAAGAAGCATTAATTCAAATGGTGGTGGTCGAGGAAAAGTTGAAGAAGTGATTGTGAGGAATTATGAATAACACTACAATCCAAGCAAATAATCTAAATATTTTATTCAAAGTTTGGGTAACTTATTCTAATGAAGAATGATTCACAAATAAAGATACGGCAAACACAATAGGATATGTTTCAAGGCAAGGGCAATATTATAATCAAGCACTTCAATCTTTGGGTGTTGCTGATTTTAGAAAAACTTCAAGATCTGGCGAGTATAAAATAAAAGAAGAATTCTATGTTTATAACGTTGAAGAAGCTAAAGAAAAATTCAAAAAAATAGCAACCATTAAATTCCTTGAAAAAGAAGAAAAGAGAATTGACAAGGAAAGTTCTGAAGATGTAATCAAAAGACGTAGAAGTGCAATAAAAGCCTGAAAGAAATTTGTGGAAACAAATGAAATACCAGAAATAAGAAGAAATCATAAACCAAAATCTTTTGAATTGGGAAAAGCAAAAAAAGAATCTTCAAAAGAAGAAGAATTCAAACCACCTAAAGAATCAAAAAAATCTACAATATCAACCAATACAAATAAAGGTTACAATCACACATTAATGATGAACGCAATAGGTGCCTACGCAAGAACTCATGAGATCCAATTAAGAAAAGAAAATTCTCATGCTGATTTAACTTCTTTCAATGAAGAAGAACAAACTTTTAAAATAATTGAAATAAAATCTTACCCAGCATTGTATTTAGCAATCGGGCAATTACTTCATTATGAACATAAGTTTAAAAAGGTAATCCATACTGCTGAGAATCTTGAATATAAAAAGATCTATGTAGGTGTTGAAACATTAGACTCTATACAAGAGGGTCTATTAGAACAATTAAATATAAAATATGTCAAATACGACAAACAAAAACTAGATGAAATATTCAACTAGTTTTTTTGTTCTCATTTCATTAAGTGTTTAACTACTATAGCGGTTATTGCAATTGAGTTTTCTTCTCAAAGAGGATAAGTGTTAACGGCTTTATTAATTCCCGTGAAAATTTTATGGATTGTAGGGTGAGTTTTTTTTCTTTCTGTTTCACCAGGTCTACGCCTTCCGTTTTTAATGTAATCATAGTATTTAGAGTTAGGCCATTCCATTTGGTAAACAAAATCTTCTATCGTTAAACCCAGTAAAGACCTGATTTCTTCCAACATTACTGCTTCGTTTATATCTGTATTTGTATTTTCTTTTTTCATGTATTAATTATCACAACCATAGTTCTTTTTTACCACCAACTATGGTTGGTAGTAAAGTTTAATTTTATTCGAGTTATATTTTTATTCTTTCCAATAGATAATCTAACCCTAAATTTTATAAAATAATTATTTGGAAAAGCAAATCCAATAATGCTGATGTTATTTCCACAGCAATTATTGATACCATTTATTTATGAATTTATTTTGACAATCATTTTTAGGTTCCTTGGCAGCAGCAATTATTTCGCTGTTGGTATTTTTGTTAGGGTGACGATTAAAAAATAAAGTAAAAAGGAAATCTCATTTCCAGATTCAATTAACTAATTACAGCGATATTTTAGTAGAAAAATTTTCTAATTTAGTTGAGGTTGTTCAAGATTATAGCACTGTGCTTAAAGAAATTGAAAGACTAATTAACGAAAGGAATCATACAAACAACGATAAGTTAGAAGAATTAAGAAAAATAGCAAACAAACAGATATTTGATATTCAAGCCAATGGAAGAATTGATTATAGTAAAATAGCATATTTATGAGAAACTAAAATTCTAACTTCTGAGCTAGTTGAAGTCAAAATGGTAAATGGCAAACGAAAAATTAAAAAATTAAAACACTATAGTTCTAAACTTTTATTAAACACATTTAATGAATTAGATTCTTTTATAAACGAACTAGATTCCATAGCTCCTGATTATGTAACTAATAATCAAATAGCTTCTATATATGGTTATTTGTTATTTCTCATACGTGAACTTAATGCAAACATAAAAGGATACAGTGTAAGGGAACACGTTGCCTGAGACTTTACAGAAGAGGGCGCACGATTTTCCGTTAAAGAACTATATGAATGAGTTAAGAAAAATGAAGAAGTCTCTAAAGATGATGAAGCAAGCGAATCTAACTAAGAATTTGTATGAATGGGTAACAAAGTGAACCTTATAAATGAGTTCACTTTTTATATGCTAAAAATGATTATCAATTACAATCAATCGTTTTGCATAGTGGTATAAAATAAATGATTAACCAAGGAGGAGGAGGAGGACTAATGAAAAAAACATATTTCACTGAAAATGATTTGCAAGAGTTTGAAGAAGACTACGATGTGTTAATACAACCGGATCAAAATAAAAATAAACAAGTAAGAGATTCCAAGCTATTAACTTGTTTTATATATTTAATAGCAACTATCTTTTCTATTGGTTCTTACTTCCTTCAAGATTACATAATAGAGTGGAATAGTAATTACTTTACACTAAGACTTATTTTAACAATAGTAACTGGTGCGATTTTACTTATTCCAACGTTGATCTTTGCTTATTTCACTAAATTGAAGTGAAACTATAAACCTTGATTAAAGAATACTTTTATATTCTTCAACATATCCTTTATAACAATATTTTTCTATTTAACACTACCCTTAATTGCAGAGGGGCAACAAAAATGATTTTGAGTTTTCTTTTTCCCGATATCAATAACCGTTTTTAAAATAATGAATATTTATTTAATCAAGAGCAATTCTTTAAGCTGTATATTAAGATGAATATTAATATTACTGATTGGATTCATACCTTTTATTATCGGAATAACCTTAAAACAAAACACCATAATCTTTGGTAGTTCTTGAGTCTTAATATGAGAGTTAAGCAACGAAGTGTGAGATTTATTCTTTATAAGATTTATTTTTAAAGGTAAAGACAGATCATTTCCTTATTATCCCTTCTTTCCAATAGTCACATTTGTCTTCCTATTCTTTCATTTGTGTTTCTTTTGTTCGGGTTTATGATGATTCTTCGAAGATCCCAAGAATCCTTTTAGAGATAAAGATGATGACAAGGATGAGAATTAGAATTATTAAAAACAAGGATATAAGAATACTGGTTAATACTAACATTCTTATATCCTTGTTTTGTTTATGCTTTTAAGAGTTTAATCATCCTTCTTTTCTTATAGCACTATCGGCTAAATCTTTTATATCATCAGGTATTCAATATCTATTGTAAGACACAACATTATATATATTGTTCATTCGAGTTTGAATTCTTATTGTATTGAAATAACATCCTAAATAGTAATTTAAATTAAAACCAGATACTAAGGGAAAGAAGACTAATCATCAATATCTATTTTATTAGATAACCTATAGATAAAGCAATATAATCTTTTAAACTAGGTTTTGAAAATTAATATCATCAACATATAGAAGTGGAGTCCCTGTTCTCATTACTTCTAATAATAATTTCTTTTTTTCAGATTTATATAAAGGTATCATGTAATCTTCATATACCCCTTTATAACTAGATGCAATAAATATACGACATAAATCTAAAGCACCTATTCCCATCCAAACACCAAAGGCAATAAATAACTCACTTTGTTTTTGCATGTTTGCTGTCAATATAAAATAAAGTATGACTGGTAAAGCAATATGCAACAAGAAATTTATCGTTATTAAAGATGCATTAGTTATTACTTTCCTAAGTTTTGGTATTGCCTTATATAGTTCTTCTATAACTTATTTATATCATTTTCTCTATGTTAAATTGTTGTTAACGCCATAGTTTTATCTACCTTCTAAAACGAATAAATAAAAAACCAAGACCTAGCGTACTAGTTCTTGATCTTGTACCTCGGTGGATATATACGTATATATATGCACTGTCTGGCTTATATCTTCATT
>NZ_PSZP01000076.1 GCF_004335995.1 Mycoplasma todarodis | reverse complement strand
AGATTTCTTCTCAATCGGTACAAACGACTTAATGCAATACACAATGGCTGCTGATAGAATGTCAGAAAAAGTTTCTTACCTATATCAACCACTTAACCCATCAATTCTTAACTTAATTAAAATGACAATTGACGGTGCACATGCACAAGGTAAATGAGTAGGTATGTGTGGAGAAATGGCTGGAGATCATAATGCAATTCCTGTTCTAGTTGGACTAGGACTTGACGAATTCTCAATGTCAGCTACTTCAGTACTTAAAGCAAGAAGACAAATTTCAGAAATGAACTTAACAGAAGCTCAAGCTCTAGCAGCTAAAGCAGTTGTGTCAGAAACTCAAACAGATGTTGAAGCACTTGTTAAAGCATTTAACGAAAAACACGATAAATAATTAATAAAAATAATAATAGGTAGTCCCTATTATTTTTTTACTCATTTTAGTTAAAAATAGGCTGTTTAAGAAGAATTCTATTTTAAGGTGAATATTTTATTGTCGCAAATGTAAAAACCACTAAGATAATCTTAAAAGTAATATGAATAATAAATTTAATATGACACATGCATTCTGGTGTCATTTTTTTTATAAAAATTTAAACACTCTTTAATGTGAAATAATTTTTTTAATCAAAAAAAGTGTAATTTCACAACATTTTTCAATATAAAAATAACTTTTAACATTTTTTTGATTTTTTTGTGAAGAAGTTTTTTAAAATGATGTTATAATAATTTAGCACCAAGACAAACATGCAAGTATAGTTTAATGGTAGAACTTCAGCCTTCCAAGCTGACTGTGCGAGTTCGATTCTCGTTACTT
>NZ_PSZP01000075.1 GCF_004335995.1 Mycoplasma todarodis | reverse complement strand
AATACCGTGGCACCTAAGAATATCTAATTTATCTTTAACTGATTTTGCACCATTAATTTCTTTAGCAATATCCGAAGCTTTCTTAGTACCTTGGTTTGTAATTGTACGACCATGGATCGCTTTTTTAATAGCATCAAGATTTCCTGGTTGATCTAATGTTGCATCTGACTTACCATTTGCAGTTCCTGAAGTAGATTTATTTGCTTGTGAGGCATTCGGAGTGTTTGTTGCCACTTCAACTTTTAATGTTCCATCAGGTTTTGCGGTTACTTTAACACCAGTAACTGTTGTTCCATCTTTTGATTCTGGTATATCAATACCATGGTTTTTAAGGATATCTAATTTATCTTTAACTGTTGTTGCTTTATTAATATCTTTTGCAATATCAGATACTTTCTTCTTACCTTGATTTGTGATTGTGTGACCATCAATTGCTTTTTTAATAGCATCAAGGTTTCCAGGTTGATTAATTGTTGCATCTGATTTACCGCTTAATTTACCATCCACTTTTTTATTTGGTTGGTAAGAAAATGGTGTGTGAGTTGATACTGTTATTTTCATAGTTCCATCAGGATATGTGATAACTTCAACATCTGTTATTTTTGTTTCATTAATGTGATCAGGTAAAAATATACCGTGTTTTCTAAGTATTGCTAATTTAGCTTTAATATCGCTAGAACGTGTAATTTTATCACCTATATCAGATACTTTTTGTTTACCTTGGTTGGTGATTGTATGACCATCGATTATTCTTTTAATAGCATCAAGGTTTCCTGGTTGATTAATTGTTGCATCTGATTTGGCAAACGCAATACCAGAAACTTCTTGATTTGGTTGTGCTGTATTAGGAGTGTTTGTCTTTACATTAACTGTAAATATTCCGTTTGGTTTTGTAGTTATAGTAACATCGGTAACCGTTGTTCCATCTTTTGATTCTGGTATATCAATACCGTGGCACCTAAGAATATCTAATTTATCTTTAACTGATTTTGCACCATTAATTTCTTTAGCAATATCCGAAGCTTTCTTAGTACCTTGGTTTGT
>NZ_PSZP01000074.1 GCF_004335995.1 Mycoplasma todarodis | reverse complement strand
AAGTGTTAGGTCAGAAAGGATTTTTCTTAGTTTTCCTTCAGCCATCATTTCTTTAATTTTTTCTGGTTTGTTAACATCTTTTAACTCTTCCATGATTTCAGCTTTATGTGAAGCGATTGTTTCTTGAGGCATTGAATCTGCATCTAAGAATTCTGGGTTCATAGCTGCAACGTGCATTGAAACGTTTTTAGCTGCTTCTTCATTTCCACCTTCAATTACAACTAATGAAGCAATTTGTCCATTAGCGTGTGTATATGAACCAATTGATTGGTTATCAGCTTTAACAACTTTTGTTGCTCTACGGAATGAGATTTTTTCACCGATTGTTGAAGTAGCTTCTACACATAGTTCAGTAACTGTTTTACCGTTAATGATAGCGTTTGCTGCTTCTTCGTCTGATGCGAATTCTACTGCTAGAAGTCCGTTTGCGATTGTTTTAACTAATTCTTGGAATTGAGCGTTTTTAGCAACGAAGTCAGTTTCTGAGTTGATTTCAACCATAACTGCTGCTGTTTCGTTTTGTGCTGTAGCTACTAAACCTTCAGCTGCAATTCTACTTGCTCCTCTTTCTTGTAGTCATTCGATAGCTTTATCAACGTCTCCGTCTGTAGCTTCAAGAGCTTTTTTAGAATCTAAGATTCCTGCTCCTGTTCTTTGTCTAAGTTCTTTAACTTGTAGTGCTGTAACTGCCATTATATCTCCTTACGCTTGTAGAGCTTCGATAAGCTCAGCTTTTTTTAGTGTTGAGTAACCTTTAAGTTCTTTAGCTTTAGCCATTTCTCTTAATTCTGCTACTGTATGTGCTTCTAAACCTGTTTTTTCAACTTTAGCTGCTGGTTTTTTAACTTCTTCTTTTTTAGCTTCTACAGCTTTAGGAGCTGCGTTTGATGCAGTTCTTTCATTTCTGTTGAATGCTGGTCTTCTGTTGTCGTTAAATCTTCTTGGTCCTCTTTGAGGGAATTTTCTTTCTCTCTTAGGTTCTTCTGGAAGAACGATTTCTTCATCTGATTTGTAAGCGAATAATTCTTTTCCACCTTTAGCTGCTGCAATAGCATCTGCAAGGATTGTAAGGATTAATGTTACTGATTTAGCTGAATCATCGTTAGCTGGGATAGCAATATCAACTAGTGAAGGATCACAGTTAGTATCTGTAATACCAACGATTTTCATTCCTAATCTTCTTGCTTCTTTAACAGCGTTTAAATCGTGTTGTGGGTCTACCACGATCATTACGTGTGGTCTACCTTTCATGTTTCTGATACCGTTAAGGTTTCTTTGTAGTTTTTCTAATTCTTTAGTGAATAGAACACCTTCTTTTTTAGTGTAACCTGCAAAACCACCTTCTTGTAGTCTTTCAAGTTCTTGCATTCTTCTAACTCTTTGGAAGATTGTTCTGTTGTTAGTTAAGATACCACCTAATCATCTTTCTGATACGTATGATTGTCTA
>NZ_PSZP01000011.1 GCF_004335995.1 Mycoplasma todarodis | reverse complement strand
TTGTGAGTTTGTAATTCTATTTCTTGGAGGTTGTTTTTTTCCAGAAAAGAAATCTTTTAGAGTTGCAACTCCTGAGTTGATTCAAAGTAGTGATGGATCATTCACTGGAATAAGTGATTTAGATTCAACCCTTAGATGTCCTTTTGATTCGAAGAATTTCAGTCATTCTTCTCTTAATTCTTTTGATGTTAATTTTTTCATATTATTTCTCCTTGTATTTAATTTCAAAATAAAAAAGCCCTGACTTTTCTCGTAACGTGAGTTATTCGCTAATTATTAGTGTCTCCAAGGTTTGCACAACCCTTTTCTTAGACATATCTTGAAATGTATCTTTATTATAATATAAAACTCAAAATAAAAAAATAAAAATCCCGTAGGATTTTATTATTTGACTTGTTTTAACTATTTAGTTTCAACAAATTTTACATCTGAGAATTTTTCAGTTGCTAATTTTGAATCAGATAGTAAGAATACGATTTGAACAATTAGCATAATTGGTCAGAAGAATGCTACTGATAATGTTGCAAATAAAATGTACATTATTTTTTGATCTTCTTTAACTTGGAATTCGTAACCCATTAGTTTTGTACCGATTGATCAGTTTTTTGTAAACATGAAGTATAGGTTAAGAATTGGAACGATAATAGTAAATGCTAATATTACGTTAATTAGCCCAGCTAAAAATCTTCTCCCTAGTCCTAATTGTACTTTTCCCATATTGCTTGATAAGTTATCCATTGTAATACCTCTTTCGTTTTGTTTTGTAAATACATAGGTAATTATACTACTAATAAGTTAAAAATAAAAGAATTTCAACCAAAAACTTTCATACTGCTTTTTCACCTTTGTATAAGTGTTATCATTAATATATGAATAAAAAATATATACAAGAGAATTTCCCTATTGAAAATTTATCACCAAAACAAGTTAAAAAATTAATAAGAAGAAAGGCTTTAAAAAGTGAATTTTGGAATTGGGTTGCCAATAAACATGAACTAAAATACATCTGTTCGTATATTGGAGTTTTATTACTAAATGATAAAAGCAATCTTTTTATGAAAGATACTAAGGTTTACGATTTATTCAACATGTACTATATGGACTTCACCATTAAAAATAATCTTTTAATTATTTGTCAAAAAATCGAGAGATGTTTAAAAGTTGCGATGATTACTGAAACAGATGGGATATTTGATATTGATAGATCGAAATCTTTTGGTTCAAAGATTGAATTTTTAAACAAACGAACTTTGGATCAAAAACATAAATTAAGAATTATGAAGCACTTTGAGAATGCTGTTGAATCACACTTTGATAGCATTGATGATTTTTGTTTGTTCTTGCTTGCCGTAAAGCGTATAAGGAATTTCTCTGCACACTCTTACAATGTAGCAAAACACTATAATTGACATACCGAATTTGCTCATAGAGCTATGGTTATGAATGAAGAATCTTCATTTAGAGAAGATTTCAAACAATTAATGCGTGGGGCTACAAACAGCACAATTAAAGATTTAAGAAAAACACTAATCAACCTTTTTGAAAACAAACCTTTTTCAACCAATGAAATTAGTTCAACTGTTTGTTATCGTTATTTAGGGACTCGAACCATTTATAGTTTGGAATGAGGAGAATTCTTAAAAAAACCAAATTGCCCTTTTGATATAAATGATTTTTTAAGCACAAATGCCAAACAAATAAAAGCTAAATAAAAAAACACAAAAGTGTGTTTTTTTATTTTCACTTAATCTTAGCCAACTTAATAATTGCGTGGATATAGATTTCAGTTTGCTTAAGAATCTCTGCTCAAACAACTCTTTCATCAATTGCATGCATCCTTCATTCTGATCCAGGGAATAATCCACCAAAAGCAATACAATTATTTGTTATTTTGGCATATGTTCCACCACCTGAAGTTATTAGTTGTGAATCATAATCACCTGTAAACTCTTGGTATGTTGAATATAACGCAGATACCAATTGAGAATCAGGAGAGTAGTATAAAGGTTCGTTTATTTTATATCATGAGAATTCCGCATCATTAAATTTTGATGAAATAATTTTACCGATGATTGCGGAAGTTAGTTTATATGGGAATCTAACATCAATGCTTAACGTTAATTTGTTTCCTTTGGTTCTAACAATACCTGTGTTGATTGTAGTTGTTCCAAATTCTTCGGTTTCAGGATTGATACCAATTACCTTACCGTCGAATTCATTGTGAAAATTATCTACTATTAATTTCATTAATTCATCATTAGTTAATTCATACAAGAATTTTGCTAGGTGCGTTATTGCGTTAACACCATTTTCAGGTGTTGAACCATGTGCAGGCGTACCTTTGATTGATACCAAGGTATTTTCACCTTGAGCATCAATCGACCCCTCTAGACCGTTCTTTTCAAGATATTCGAAAAATGGTATAGAAGCTTCCATAAGATCTGTTTTTATTTCCGCTTCTGCTATATCAGGGACTATATTAATAGTTGCTCCACCATTGAAGGAAATTATTGTTTTGTTTTGAAAATCAAATACTAAATCCCCTCTAGCACCACCTTTTTCATTGTTAATACCTGGAAATGCATTATCTGCAGTAAAAGCAGCGACAGGTTGTTCATTTAACTCAAAGTATTTAGTCATACCACCATATCCAGATTCTTCGTTACCACCAATTATTAATCTAACTGGTTTTTCTAACTCTATTCCTAATTCTTTAATTATTTTAAGCGCATAATAAACAGCAACTAAAGGACCCTTATCATCTTGTGTTCCTCTACCAAATATAAAGCCATCTTTTTCAAGTGGATCTCATGGATTTTGAACTCATTTCTCAGGGTTAGCTGGAACCGTATCAATATGACAAATTACAGCTATATACTCACCACCTCTATCATCAGTTCTTATATCAATTGCATATCCCCCAAAATCTTTATACTTCATCGAATCTTTTTTAGACATTTCAATAACATAATCCATTGCTTCTCTTACACCTTCACCAAATGGTTTATTCTCAGAAGCTGATTCTAAATCTTCAGTAGAATTTATTCTAATTAAATCCTTTAACGTTTTTTTCATCTCTAATTCATATTTTTTAATTTTATTCTCAATTTTATTTTTCATACTTTAATTGTATAAGATAAATGAACGAGATACAAAAAATAGACTAAACATAGTCTATTTTTTCACCATTTTTAAATAATGTTTCAATTGTTGCTCCACCGATACATTTTTCCCCATCATATAAGACAACTTGTTGCCCTGGAGTTACAGCTTCGAATGGTTCGTATTTTAGTTTAATGGTATTTTCTAAAATTTCTAATTCAGCTTTAACATCTTTTTGTCTATATCTAAATTTAACACTTATATTATTTATGTCAAAATCTTCAGTATTTAGATTAACATCACCAGCAATTAATTCATCAGAAAGTAAGAATTCTGATCTTGATGAAGGTGCTGCTCAAATTATTTTTTTATCCAAATCATGACCTGCAACATAATAAGGTTCCTTCATACCACCTAAGTTAAGACCTTTTCTTTGTCCTATTGTGTAGTACATAACACCAATATGCTTACCAATCACTTCATTTGTAGTTATATCTCTAATTTCACCAGGTTGAGTTGCTATATAGTTTTGTAAGAATTGAGTGAAATTTCTTTCTCCAATAAAACAAATACCTGTAGAATCTGGTTTTTGTGCAGTTACTAATCCTTGTTCTTCTGCTATTCTTCTAATTTCTGATTTCTCTAAATCAGCAAGCGGGAATAAAGTTTTTGATATTTGTTCTTTTGAAAGTTGTGCTAAGAAATATGTTTGATCTTTATTTGAATCTTTTGCTCTAAAAAGCTCACCATTCTCTTGTTTTGCATAATGACCCATTGCTATATAATCCCCACCTAATTCGTTTAATGCATAGTTCATAAAACTATCGAATTTAATGTATTTATTACATAAAATATCGGGATTAGGTGTTCTCCCCATTTTATATTCCTTTATAAAGTATTCAAAGACGTTATCTCAATATTCTTTAACAAAATCCACTCTATGAATCTCAATCCCTAATTTTTCAGCAACTTCTTGTGCATCTGCTCAATCTCTTTCTTCAGGACATTGTTCTTGAGTTCCTGCATTCTTATTACCTAAAATATCATTATTAGCGACCGAATCTCAATTACGCATAAAAGCCGCAACGACTTCATGCCCTTGTTCTTTTAATAAATATGCTGCTACAGATGAATCAACTCCACCTGACATTCCGATTATTACTTTTGCCATAGTTAAATAATTATACAACATTAATTAATTTTTAGTATAAACAATATTTTTAACTTACCACACAATAAAACACTTGCATTTTTATCCCTATATAAAGGATAAAAAAATAATGCTATTAGCATTATTTAACAACTAAGTTTAAAATTTTACCTGGAACATAAATTTCTTTTATTATTGTTTTATCGTTAATGAATTTCTGAACATTTTCGTGTGCTAATGCTAGTTTCATAACTTCTTCTTTTTCTGGTTTTGTATCAAATTCGATTTTCGCTCTTAATTTACCAGAAACCTGAACAGCAATAATTAAATTTGAACTTTGAATTAATTCTTCGTTAAATGTTGGTCATGTTTGTGTATGTATCGGTGTTTCACCAAGATTTTCCAACATCTCTTCTGCTAAGTGAGGGGCAAATATAGATAGAACAACGGCAAATCCCTTAAGTTCTTCTTTATTAACTTCACCATTTTTATAATTAGCATTTACATAAACCATCATTTTAGAAATAGCTGTATTGAATTTTAATTCATCAATATCTTTTGTAATTTCTTTAACCATCTTGTTGTAATCAGAAACAGTTTTTGACTTTCCACTTTGTGGTAATGAGAACATTCTCTCAACTCTATCAAGTCATTTTCTTATTCCTTCTATTGATTCTGTTGATCAAGGTTTTGTATCAATAAGAGGTCCCATGAACATTTCATAAACTCTTAATGTATCTGCACCCATACTTTCAACAATATCATCAGGATTAATTACATTACCTTTTGACTTAGACATTTTTGTACCATCTGTACCCAGTATCATTCCTTGATTAACAATTTTATGGAATGGTTCAGACGTCGGAACTACACCAAGGTCAAATAATACTTTATGTCAAAATCTAGCATATAAAAGGTGTAAAACAGCGTGTTCTTGACCTCCGATATATAAATCAACTGGCAATCATTTTTCAAATCTTCTTTTAGCTTCTTCACTATCAAGATCTTCGTATGTACCATCCGCATTCTTTAGGATATATGCTAAGTAATATCATGATGACCCTGCTCATTGAGGCATTGTATTGGTATCTCTTCTATATTTTTTTCCATCTTGTTCATAATTAACTCAATCAGTATTATTCGCAAGTGGAGATTCTCCAGTTCCTGATGGTTTGATTTCATCCATTTCTGGAAGTTCAACTAATTCTTCAATCAAAAGAACGTTGTTATCTTCATCAAATGCAATTGGGAATGGTTCACCTCAATATCTTTGTCTTGCAAAAATTCAATCTCTAAGATGATATGTAGTTTTTCCATCTTTAGTTTCTTTACCAATTCAATTTCTTTGAAGTGCAATTAAGGAATTTGGTCATTCTACTTCTTCTAATCCCTCAAGTAATTTATCTGCATAGTCTGTAATTTTAAGAACTCATTGCTTCATAGGTTTTTTAATAACTGGGAAATCTCCACGTTCTGAAATTTTTGAACCATCTTCTGCAGTTAAAACTTCCTCATTAGCCAACACTGTCCCTAACTCTTCACATCAGTTTACTTCAATATCTTTAATTTCAGCTAATCCTTTTTTATACATTTGTGCAAAAATTCACTGAGTTTGCTTGTAGTATTTTGGGTCAGTTGTATTAACTTCTTTGTCATAATCATATGAAAATCCTAAAGATTTAATTTGTCTTCTAAAGTTGTCTATATTTTCTTGAGTAAAGTATTTAGGATGGTTACCTGTTTTTATAGCATATTGTTCTGCAGGGAGTCCAAATGCATCTCACCCAATTGGATGTAATACATCAAAACCATTTAATCTTTTATATCTTGCAACAATATCAGTGGCAGTATATCCTTCTGGATGCCCAACATGTAATCCAGCACCTGAAGGATACGGGAACATATCCAATGCATAGAATTTCTTATCTGATTTTTCAGTTGTCTTAAATACTTGATTTTCTTCTCAATACTTCTGTCATTTTGTTTCTATTTCTTTGTGTTTATACATAATAAAAGAATTATACAAGAAAATAGTAAAGTTCCTTTGAATACCCCGTCTTTTATTTAAGGCAATAAAAAAAAGTAGGCTATTCTTTACCTACTCCTTCTCTTTGAATATCATCAAGTGCAGCAAATTGTTTTGCTTGCGCTTTTTCATGTGTAATGTTTCTTGCTCAATTAGATTTATAGTAAACAAGCATAAAGGCAATACCACGAGGAATATCTGATAAGAAGAATATTCCATACGCAACAGCAAAGTTAACGTGTGTATGTGGAACGATTACCAGCATAACAATTGCTAATCACCCTATTTGGAGTGGTCCAGCTGTTATAACATCAATACTTGACACTAAATTAACCCTTCCCCCAGAAACAGCGGATGATTTGGAAGTTACAAATCAAATTCATCATGGGAAAAATAACGCTAATGGTCATAACGAATATTTTGTTCATTTGAGAACTAATTCATCATGTTTGATTGCATTTGTCCAAGCGAGACTATTATGATCTTGTATTTTTGCAGCTGTATTTTGTAAGAAAGTCATTTTCACAACTAAAAATGAAAATGCAAATAAGATAACTGAGAAGAATATTGCTAATGTAGTATTAAATCCATGTAATCGTTTTGAATTTTCTTTAGCTAATTCGATATTATCTTTACCAAGTTCTCCACCAACAAATTTAGAAACAACAACGTTAATAGCATTGAACACTACGGAGAATACTCCAAATAACGAACCAGTTAATCCCAAGAAAGCTGCAGAACCAATCGTTGATTCAATCGACCCATCAGGGTAACCAGCTACATATAATTTATTTCTTACAGTGATGAAAATCATTGAAGAAGCTGTGAATAAGAATATTAATCCTCTTGTTCAAAATTGTTTATGGATAATCTTTGATATCTTAAAGATTGTTCAAGGCTTAAAGATGACTGGAAGTTTTTTAATCATTGCATAAGCAACCAATGATGTTAACACACAAATTCTTGCCGCTATAGACGCGAAAGCAGCTCCACTAGCATCCATTCCTCCCACTTGGAAGGTATTTGTATGCATTGTTAAATAATTTAAAATAACGTTGGCAATTAATCCTACAATACCAGTATAGAATGGAACTTTACCTCACCCTGTCTCTCTGTACATATTCCCAAGGTTAAACGTAAAGGCAATAAGCATTCACATCAATGAAATTCATTTAATATAACTTACACCTTGTTGAAGTTGATCTTTATACTCTCCTCCACCTGCTTTAGATTTTTGTAAAAATACAGCGATCATCTCTTCAGGCATTATCCATGCAAAAATTGTAAAAATTGCAGCTACCGATAAAGTTATCATTCACCTTATCTTTGCAATCTCTCTAACCTTTTCATGATTACCTGAGTAGTAATATTGAGCAACCAATATTGAACCAGTCGCTGCTGAACCAGCAAAAATACCCATGATTATACTTGTTCATGAATTTGCTGCAAATAAACCGGCTGTAGCTCCCTTAATACTACCAACCATGAAGTTATCTACAAAAGAGTTCATTGCAAAAAGTAATGAACCACCAATAACTGGCATTGCTAATTGCAAAAATATCTTTCATTGTTTCCCGTTTTTCGGAAAATATAGTTTAATTTTTTCTAACATATTATTATCATAACACACAAAATAAATACATAACCATTGGTTATATTTTTATTGTTTGTGCAACCGTTTTCATAGGGAAATATAATATTCAAACTATCGGAACACATATAGCCATTTGTACAGTTGTTGCTATAGCATCTTTCAATGCAAGAGCAACTCCATAAGCCGGAACAACCATCTCTATCAACATGTAAACCAACACAAGATAAACAGAACCTAATAAAGTCCCAATAAAGTATGAGTATCTTTTGTTAGTTAATTGGAATAGTCATACAACCATAACAGCTCCACCATATGCAATCAATGTAATCCAAGTGAAAGCAATTCACCCTGTAGCTCAATCCGTAACTACACAAGATATTGCTGTTGTTAAAACAACAAAGGGCAACCTAAGGAATAGAGGAAATAAGAAAACAACTGCTGCTAATAAATAAACTCCACCTCCCCCAAGAGTGAAATGACCATAAACACCAACTAAAACCGCTAAAGCTACTAACATTCCAGAGATAGTTATTTGCAATATTGTGTTATTTTTATTGTATCCTTGATATCTTTTTTTAGTTTGTTCTTCTGAAACACTTTTGTTTTTTGTTTCTTCCTTTATTTTTTTATTTGTTACTTCGTTTTTTTCACCGTGTTTTTTTTCATTTGTGATTTTCATAAAATTATTATATAAAGAAAAAACCTATTCCTCTTTAAGAATTAGGTTATATTCTTCTAACTGTTCTGTAGTTACATCTGAAGGTGATTGAGACATTGGATCGATACCTTTTGCATTCTTAGGAAAGGCAATAACTTCTCTTATTGATTCCTCACCCACTAAAATAGTTGCTAATCTATCTACACCAAATGCAATACCACCATGAGGCGGTAATCCATATTTAAATGCTTCTAAAAAGAAACCAAATTGAGATTCTGCTGTTTCTTGTGTCATCCCAATTGCGGAAAACATTCTTCTTTGTGTTTCTGGATTATTAATCCTAATTGAACCCCCACCAATTTCAAATCCATTTAGAACTAGATCGTATGCTTTTGCTCTAGCCTCTAAAGGTTTAGTATCAAAGAAATCCAGAGTTTCATCAGTTGGACTTGTAAATGGGTGATGGGCAGCTATATATCTATCTGCCTCTTCGTTATATTCAAACATTGGTCAATTTACAATTCAAGTAAACTTAAAGCCATCACTTGCTAATTTAAACATTCTATTTAATTCAACACGAACCGCACCTAAAGCTTGAACTGCATTATCATACTTATCAGCTACAAATAATAGTGTACCTGTGTTTCATTCAACTTCTTTTGCAATCGAGTTAATTTCAGCTTCAAAGAATTTGTAACCAGGTCCAGTTTTTTCTTCACCATCAAAACTTGCTCAAGCAAGACCTTTTGCTTTATTCTTTTTAGCAACTTCTTCAAGTTTTTTGATTTGTTTTTTTGATAACACTTTATCAAATGCAATCATTTTAATTGTTGGTGCTGTTTTAAAAGCATTGAATGTTGTATTCTTAAATTTTTCGGTAACCTCAATTAATTTGTATTCATATCTTAAATCTGGTTTATCACAACCATATAAATCCATAGCTGTATCATATTCCATAATAGGGAATTCTAATTTATCGTTAAATCCTAGTTTTTTAAAAACTTCAGTATACATACCTTCAATCAGTTCCATTATGTCTTTCTGAGTAGTAAATGACATTTCCATATCTAATTGTGTAAATTCAGGCTGTCTATCCGCTCTTAAATCTTCATCTCTAAAACATCTAGCAACTTGGAAATATTTTTCTATTCCTGAAGCCATTAATAATTGTTTATAAAGTTGTGGTGATTGAGGTAAAGCAAAGAATTTACCATGCGCTCTTGTAGGAACTAAATAATCACGCGCTCCTTCTGGTGTTGACTTTGATAAATATGGTGTTTCAACTTCCAAGAAATCTCTTTCATCAAGGTAATCTCTAACAGCTTTAATTAATTTATGTCTAAGAATAAGATTTTGTGTCATTCTCGTTCTTCTTAAATCCATAAACCTATGTTTTAATCTATTATCCTCTTTGATTTCAATATCGTCTCTAATAACAAAAGGAGGAACTTCAGAAGTAGCCAATACCTTTAACTCTTCAGAAATAATTTCTATCTCTCCTGTTGGCATATCAGGGTTGATATCTTTTCTAATTGCTACTTTTCCAGTAACTTCAATAACTGATTCTTTAGTGGCATCTTGAGGTGTTCCACCTTCTACAACTATTTGAGTAATTCCTCATCTATCTCTTAAGTCAATAAAAGTTAAAGAACCCATCTTACGTCTATTCGCTATTCAACCCTTTAGCGTTACTGTTTTACCCGCATCATTTTTTCTTAATTGTCCATTATTTATTTTTTTCATTATTGCTCCGTTCTTTCATCAAGGTAATCTACCAATTCCATAAGATCTACCGCTTCTTGTTCACCATTACTTTGGTTTTTAACAACTACTTTTCCATTTTTTAATTCATTTTTACCAAATATAATAACAAATTTAGCACCTACTGTTTTTGATTTATCAAATGCTTTATTTAATTTCATTGGTTTTAAGTTATATTCAACTACGAAACCTGCTGTTCTTAACATATAAGTAAGTGAACTTGTTGCGATAGTGGTTTCATCATCCATATTAACCACAAAAGCATCTACGGTTGGTTTAATTTCTCCATGTACCATTTCAACTTCATTTACAAGCCTTTCAACTCCAAGTCCAAACCCAACACCTGATATTGAAGGTCCTCCAAATTGTTCAACGAGATTATCGTATCTACCACCTCCGATAATTGTTGATTGAGATCCAGCCGCTTCTGAACCAGAAACAAATTCAAATATAGTTTCTGAATAATAATCAAGCCCTCTAACCAATTTATCAGATACTTCATAAGGAATCATTACGCCATCTAATAGCTTTTTAACTTTTTCAAAATACTCTTTAGATTCATTTGTGTAAAATTCACTGATTTTTGGTGCATTCTTAACAAAATCTTTTTCTCCGTCGATTTTATCATCTAATATTCTTAAAGGATTTTTTTCTAATCTGCTAATTGATAATTCAGTAAGTTGTTCTTTATAATCCTCAAAGTATTTTCTTAACGCATCTGAATAATTATTTCTTGTGTTCGCATCACCAATTGAATTGATCAATAATTTAACATTCTTGATTTTTAAAGTCATTAACATTTGGTGTGCCATCATAATAGCTTCCGCATCTGCTGCAGGTGATTTTGCACCTATAAGTTCAATACCAAATTGTGTAAATTGTCTTTGTCTTCCTTTTTGTGGTCTTTCGTACCTAAAGATTGGACCGTTATAGAATAATTTTGTCGGCTGAGATTGAGCATACATTTTATTTTCAACAAAAGCTCTTATAGTTCCTGCTGTTCCTTCAGGTCTAAGAACAAATTCTCTACCTTTTTTATCCTTGAATTCATACATCTCTTTCGTTACAATGTCTGAAGTTTCTCCAACTGATCTTTTGAATAAATCAACTGATTCAAATATAGGTGTTTCAATTTCTTTGAAATTATAGAATGAAGCAACCCCTTCTAATGTTTTTAATACAAGTGTTCTGTGTTCTTGTCTTTGTCCGTATATATCTTTTGTTCCTTTTGGTCTTTTAAACATAACTACTCCTTTTATATATTTAAGATACAAAAAAGTCCTACATGAGGGCCAACGTGCCACCCCATGAACGGACTCTTAAGTCTTTAACGCTGACTTTGCGGTAGAGTTACCTACTGTCTCCAAGATGCCTAATCTTTTCAATGACGTATCTATTTATAGATATTATATAACAAAAATAGAGCAATTTGCTCTATTTTGATAATTATTAATTAACTTCTAAAATCATTGATTCCGTCAACTGTTTGTTCCTCATGACCATTCAATTTTCAGAAATTCTTTTGTTGTCTTGCTTTTGAACGTTTTTGCGAATAAGCTTCCAAGTGAACTCATGCATATGTAGCGATAAATATTGAAGAATAAGTACCTGACACAAGCCCAGCAAGCATTGCAACATTAAATGCCATTTTTGTAGCATTACCAAATGACATAAGAACAATAACAGCAACTATTGTTGTAAATGAAGTTAATAGAGAACGTTTAATTGTATCTTTAATAGCTTCATTTGCTATCGATCTTAATTTTTGTTTTGTTAGTTCCCCAACATTTTGTTTCATTTTTTCACGCACACGGTCAAATGTAACAATAGTATCATTTATTGAATATCCGAGAACTGAGAGTAACCCAGCAATAAATACAGGTGAAATCTCAACTCTCGTAATGACAAATACCGCTGTTACTATTAACCCATCATGCACAAGGGCTAAAATAGCTGAAATTGAGTATGTTCATTTAAATCTAACTAATGTATATAGAACTATTGCCAACATTGCGATTGCGATTGCGATCATAGCATCCTTGACTAATGCATTAGCAACATCAGATGTTACTGATTGACCTTCAAAACTATAGTTTTTAGGATCTAATTTATTTGTTTTATTTTTAAAGTAATTTGTTATTGCATCTCTAAATTTTTGATCATTAGGGATTGCGTTTTTTGATTTAATTTGTAAAATAGCTTGTTCTTTTGCTTGATCTTTATATAAAACTTCCGCGTCATCTGTAGAAATAATATTTTCTTTAACAAGCGCTTCTTTCATTAATTTAGCATCGCTTGATGATAAATACTTACCATTTTTTGTATTTTCCCTATTAGCAGAAATACTCATTATTGTTCCACCTGAGAATTCTATAGAAGAATTTATCCCTCTAGACATACTTCCAGCAATACCCGCTATAACAGCGAATATTATAACTGATGCTCCAACAACTAATGAAGAACCAACAACGAATCATTTAGAGTGTTTCATATAATCAAAGTTACGTAACTTTTCAGTTTTTGGATTAGCAATTGCTTTGATTCGTTTTTTTCTAACGCCTAATAAGTAAGTTCTATTATCAAAGAGTTTTAATTTTACTAATAATGTTGAAATTAATCTTGTAAATAACAACATAACAAACAGTGTAAATACAATTGAAAGAATTAACATAATTGAGAATCCTTTAACTGAAGCTGTACCAAAGTAGAATAATACAAATCCAACAATTAACGTTGTTACGTTAGCATCGAATATTGTTGATAATGAAAGCTTATTAGCTATTGAGTGCGCTTTGTTTGGCGTGGCGCCATCCAACACCTCACTCTTGAGTCGTTCAAAGGTAATTATGTTCGCATCAACCGACATACCGATACCTATAATAAGGGCAGCGATTGTTTCTGGAGAATATTCCCCACGCATAACTGTAAACATTGTTAGTGTTAAAAACATGTATAGAGCAATCGAGATTGTTGACAATGCCCCCAGTAGACCATAGTTAACCATCATGAATATTGCAATCAATGCAAATACTATAATACCTGCTATTAAAGCTTTCCTAAATGCTGATTGTCCATAGTCAGCTGTTAAGAAGTGTGTAGATTTAGGTTGTAAATCATAATTAGCAGATCCATAATTAATACTTGCAGCTAATTTTCTAGCTGAATCAGCATTAAAGTTACCAGTAATAACAAATGAATTACCAAATAAAGGTTTGTTTACCGAAGCAACAGAAACTGCATATGTATTTGCAGGTTGCAACCCTTCATTGACGAATAATTTATTTCACATTGCACCTTTTGAATTAGGAATTGAAATGGTTCTGAATAGATTTTGATTTGCTTGTTCAAATTTTTGACGAATTATCCCGCTTGTTGGCATATCGTTTAAAATTTTATCTAGTAGACCTTGGTGATTCATTCACACAACCATACGTTTATCTTTTTGTTTAGACATTCATGTAGTTGCTTTTCCTCATTCTCTAGCAGCTTGATCATTCTTTAACTCAATAGAAACAACTCAACTACCATTTTGCTGAACTGCTTTCGCTTTATTTTCTTTAAATGGAACTTTATAGTCATTATCTGTCCCATGTACAATTGTTTTACCACCGGAAATCTCTGTTGGACTAACTCCACCAGGAACAAATAAACCATTTTTAAAAAGTGATTTGTCTTGTAAGTTGTATATAGATAAAGTTGGCTTTGTTTTTATTAGATCTTCAAATTCTTGCATTTCTTCATCAGTTTTAATAGCTGCCTTTGATATTGTTATGTATCCATTTTTACCAATAGTAGATGCTTGAGCAACCCCATTAATACCTAAAGGATCAACACGTTTAACAATGTTATCGAAAACTTGTTGTGTTTTTTCTTTGTTAGCGGCCTCTCCATTACTTTCAATAACTTGAACAGTTACAGAAGCACCACCACCATAATCTATTGAAGTTTTTGTGTTCTTACTAGTATAAAGTGCACTCCCAAGAGTGATAGTTAGAATGGCTCCTATCAATGTAGTTGTTAAGATGGCGATACGAACTCATTTGTTTTTAAGTCATTTAAAGAATTTCATAAGTATTTATATTATATATTATTTTACAAATATAAGTTACAAATTATAGGTTGTCAAATAGTTAATTCCTTTTGTAGTAAGCATCCTACCTCTAGAGGATTTCTTTAATAAACTTCTTTTAAGTAAAATCGGCTCAATATCCTGTTCGATATTTTCTTTAGACTCACAAATAACTCCAGAAATAGCCTCCAAGGAAGTCCACCCACCATTAAATACATTACCTAATACTTTTATGTATTCAATATGCATATCATTTAAGCCATATTTATATAAACCAATAAATCTAAATGTTTTCAAAACCATTTCCTTATCAATTTGTTTCTTATCTTCCGATAGTGAAAAATCACGACATCTTTTTAAAAGATTGTTTGCTGTTCTTGGAATGAAATTAGAGTATGAAGCTATTAATTCTTTTGCTTCTTTTGTTCCCTTAATCTTTAGTTTCTTTGAAGTTATATTAATGATGGATATCAATTCTTCTTTTTCGTAGTCGATTAACTTACCAATCAAACCAAACCTTTCCCTTAAAGGTAATGAAATTTTGTTGAATTTTGTTGTTGCTCCAATCATAGTGAAGGGTGGTAATTTCATTCTTACAATTTTTGACTCCCCATCAATTCCTATGGGTATATCAATAACACCATCTTCCAATGCTGAGTATATTAGTTCTTCCACTTGCTTGTTTATTCCATGAAATTCGTCAATAAAAATGACATCATTCTTCTGTATTGTTGCGAATAGTGACAATATATCTGCTTTCTTCTCCATTAAAGATCCTTGCGCAAATTTAATACCTGTATTCATTTCTTTAGCAATCAATAGCGCTAGTGATGTTTTACCTATTCCTGGTTTTCCATGTAATAGAATATGATCACACATAACTTTTCTTTTTATAGCTGAATCGATCATTATTTTTAATGTATGAACCAATCTCCTTTGGCCAATAAACTCCTCAAAATTTTGTGGTCTAAGCGACTTTTTGCTTTGCATTAGAAATAAGTTTTATGGCTTCTTCAACCATCACTTCTATGTTTTTATTTGGCTTCACCAAATGTATGCTCGAGTTTATTTGCTTTTTATTGAACCCTAAAGTTTTGAGTGTAGGAATGATTTCACTAACGATGTGGAGCCCTTCTTTGTTTTTACTATTATTTCGTTCTTTATTTGCAGTGAGTTTTATATATTTATCTTGCAATTCAAAAATCATTTGTTTAGCGGATTTAACTCCTAACCCAGGCAAGTGCGCCAGTGCTTCTGCATCACCACTCAATAAAAACCCTAATATTGTTTTTATTTTTTCTTTCATTATTTGTATTCCTGTTTTTGGACCGATGCCTGGAACACCAAGTAAATCTTCAAACAAAATTCTTTCTTTAAAAGTTTTAAACCCATATAAAGAAGAAATATTCTCGTATTTATATTCATAAATAAAAACTTTAATTATTTTATCAGCTACAAAATCACTAGGTCTTGGAACATAAACTATTTCGCCCCTATAATTACTTTCTAAAATAATATAATTCTTCCCTATAGAAACTATCTTCCCAATTTTATATAACATTTTCCCCTCCTTTAAAGATTTTTTAATCTTCATTAATATATGTATTGTTTTTTATAAAAATATAATTATTTGCATTAAAAAAATACCCATTAATTAGGTACTTATTTAAAATCTTTTTGTCATTTGTTAAATTTCTCATCTTTGACTTTTGCCATTGCTTTAACAACTTTTTCTTTTTCTTTTGCTGATAATTTAGGTATATAAATACTTAATTCAATTATTAAATCACCTTTTCTACCTGTTCTAACACTTGGCACACCAGCTTTGGAAATAGTGAATTTATCGCCTGAAGCGTATTTTGAAGAGAGTTTGAATGCATGTTCTCCATATGGAGTAGGAATCATGATTTTATTTGAAGAAATTATATCAAGCATCGAAACCGGAACTCTCATATAAAGATTATTCCCATCTCTCTTGTAATGTTTGTGAGATTTTACTTGAATATTTAAATATAGATCTCCTGATGGTCCACCCATTTTACCTGCTGCACCATATCCTTCAACGATGATTGTTTGACCATCTTGAATACCTGCCGGAATTGAAATTTCAACATTCTTTTTAATGGCTGTAATTTTATTACCGTGACATTTTTTACATTTATTTTTGATAATTTTTCCTTGACCAGAACACCTTTCACAAACCCCTTGTGATTGCATTCTCCCAAATGGAGTATTAACTATTCTTGCTGTTGAACCAGAACCATGACAATCACTACATGTAACTATATCAGAAGCTGAAGCAGCACCTGTTGCATTACATTCAGAACATTGTTCATATTTTGGTAATGTTCTTTCGATTGTTGAACCTAAAATAGAATCCATAAAATCAATTGAAACTGACGCTTGATAGTTTTCACCTTTTGAAGGACCCCTTCTTCTTGAAGAACCTCCACCAAAAATGTCACCAAAAATGTCGCCAAATCCACCGAATCCACCGAATCCTGCTCCTGAACCCATTCCACCTTGTTCAAATGCGGCATGACCAAATTGATCGTATTGTGATCTCTTCTCTTCATCAGAAAGGATTTCATAAGCTTCGTTTATCTCCTTAAATTTATCTTCTGCATCAGCAGCTTTATTTCTATCTGGGTGATATTTCATAGCAAGCTTTCTGAATGCTTTTTTAATTTCTTGTGGTGTTGCGGATTTTGCAACTCCTAGTACTTCATAATAATCTTTTTTATTCATAATGTTTATTTTATCATAATTAGCACTCTTTTAGTATGTTTGCTAAAAAATAAAAAAACTAAATTTATTATTTCTTACCTAAAATTATCTAAAACATATGAAAAACATGAGTTGAAAGTCAACTTTTATAGTAATAATGTATAATAATTACATGAAAAATATAGGAATAATTCTAGATTCATTTTGCTCTAGAACAAAAACAGAAATTGAAGAGCTAGGTTTTGGTTACCTTTCATTACAGGTAGTTCTTGACGGTAAATTATATAAAGATGGAGAAAAATTAGATTTTACAGAATCAATGAAATTGATTGATGAAGCAACTGATGCAAAAACATCACAACCTAACGCTGGAGATATTGAGAATATCTTCAAAGAGATGACTAAGAAGTATGAAAAAGTTGTTTATCTTTGTTTAGCTTCAGGTATGTCATCAGCATTCTCAACAGCAAATGCTATTGCAGCTGATTTCAATGGTCAAGTAGAGGTTTGAGATAATACTCTTGTTGGTCCTTCATATATTGAAGCAGCTAAATGAATTTCAAACGCCGTTAATGAAGAAGGTATGTCAGTAGAAGATGCTAAAAAAGCTTTCGATACCTTCTCAAATAATCTGATAACTTGAATGATACCCGAAAGGCTTGATGCTATCAAAAGAAATGGTCGTGCAAAAAAAGGAGCAGCTTTATTATTATCAAAATTCAAAATAGTTCCTTTGATCAATTATAAAAATCAAGAAATTGAAGTTAAAGGTGTTAGACGTGGTTTTGCTAAAGCGGCATCTACAATTGTTTCAAGGATGAAAGATTCAATTAAAGATAAAATGAATGATTTCAATATTGTATTGATGTATTCTAAGGAATCAACTAAAGAAATAATGCTGACAAAACTCCATGAAGCAGGGTTTGAGAACGTTCAAATAGAAATGATTTCAAGTGCAATAGGGATTCAAGCTGGTATTGGTTCTCTTGCCATATCTGCTTACCCAAAAAAAGTAGCTTAAAAAATTAATAATAAAAAATAAACTTGCGATAATGCATGTTTATTTTTTATTATTTTTTATAGCTTCTCAATATTCTTTTATTCTACGTTCATTCGCATTATTTCCATACTCGAATATTTGATGACCTTTTAATTCTTTTGGCATATATTCTTGTTCAACTCAATTATTTTTAAAATTATGCGGATATTTATAATTTTGACCTTTATTAAGTTTTTTTGCCGAAGCATAATGCGCATCTTTTAAGTGTGAAGGTGGATTAAAAACCATACCTTTTTCAACTATATTCTTAGCCATGTGCATTGCAACATATGATGAATTTGATTTTGGTGAAAGTGCTAATTCAGTCAATATAGCTCCTAGCGGTTGGTAGGCTTCAGGGAAACCTAATCTTTCCATTGCATTAATTGCCGCATCAACCTTTAAACCCATTTGAGAATTAGCCATACCTATATCCTCATAAGTGAATGCAAGCATTCTTCTATAAAGACCTTGAATATCTCCTGTTTTAACGATAACAGCTGCATAATACAGAACTGCATCTACATCAGAACCTCTTAGTGATTTATGGAAAGCTGATAGAAAATCATAATGTCCATCACCGGTTTTATCAGAATAAAATTTTACAGAGGGAGCTATACTTATTAATTTCTCTTCTGTTATTTCTTCTCCGGGATATATTTGAGTTATTAAATCCAGTGTGTTCAAAGCCGTTCTAAAGTCCCCTGATGAGCGTAAAGCAATCATTTCAAGGGTTTTATCATCTAATTTGATATCTAATTCATGTTTTTTAATCATGTGACTTAAGCCGCTTATAACATCTTTTGTTTCCAAAGGGTTTAATTCCAAAATATGTAACCTACTTCTTACGGCAGGATTAACTATAAAGTATGGATTTTCTGTAGTTGTTCCGTAAACAATAACTTCCCCATGTTCCATATATGATAATAATATATCTTGCTTGTCTTTGTTTAATCTATGTATTTCATCAATAATTATTATTTCTTTTGATGATATAAGATCTACTAAGGTTGCTTTCGAATCTTTAGAAGCGTTGAAAATACCATAAGGTCTGTTTAATTCTTTAGCTAAAATTGATGCTAAAGTTGTTTTACCAATACCTGGTTTACCGTAAAACAAAAATGATGTCATTACTTTTTTAGAAATTACATTTTCTAATAATGGCATTAAGTGTTTTTGTCCCACAACATCTTTTAGTGTTTCAGGTCTTATTTCATTTGCTAAGTTAGTCATATATAAATTATAAAGAAAAAAGACCTATAAAAAATAATTATTTATAAAAGGTTAACTTTTTTTAGTTTAAAAAAAATAACCCATAAAGGATTATCTTTTTTTGTAAGTTAATTTTGGTTTAATTACTCAGTAATTGTAACAACTGAACCAGCACCAACTGTACGTCCACCTTCTCTAATTGAGAATTTTGTTCCTTCTTCAACAGCAACTGGGTTAATTAGTTTAACAGTAAGTTCAATACTGTCTCCTGGCATAACCATTTCTGTTCCAGCTGGAAGTTCGATTCCACCTGTAACGTCTGTTGTTCTGAAGTAGAATTGTGGTTTGTAGTTTTTGAAGAAAGGAGTATGTCTTCCACCTTCTTCTTTTTTAAGTGCATAGATTTGCGCTTTGAATGTTGTATGAGGTGTAACTGATCCTGGTTTAGCAAGAACTTGTCCACGTTCAATATCATCTCTAGCGATACCACGTAGTAAGATACCAGCGTTATC
>NZ_PSZP01000073.1 GCF_004335995.1 Mycoplasma todarodis | reverse complement strand
CGATTGTTCCATCTGGGTTACCTTTAACATCAATACTTGTGATATCTGTAACATTTGGTTTTTTACCCATTTGTCCAGTACCTAGATCAACACCAGTTGTTCTCTTAACGGCAGCAATTACTTTCTTGATATCAACTGTACCATCAGGTTTAGTTGCAGCTTTGATAGCTTTCTTAATATCTTTAACGATGTCAGAAATTTTTGTTTTACCTTGAGGTATTTTAATATCTACACCATCAATTTTTTTCTTGATATCTCCAGCGTGTTTATCTCTTGCTTTTGAAGCATTAGCTATATTGTCATTATTACCAATGAAATTACCATTCGCATCACCAGCTTCAGGAGCAGCTCCTTTAGTTCTTGTGTGAACTACGATTTTAATTTGGTTAGGATTTTTAGGATCTCTAGTTAAATCAATTCCTGTAATATCTGTACCTTTGTGACCAGTAGATAAATCAACACCAGCAATCGCTCTTATTGCAGCGATGATGTCAGCAACTGATGCGCCTTTTTTCTTCATTTTTGCAATAACTTCTGCAATTGTATCTGTACCTTGTCCAGCTTTAATATCAACATCTTTCAGCATTCTTTCAATATTAGCAATATTTGTTGCTTTTAATTTTGTTGCATTAATTATTGCAATTTGAGCATCATTCTTACCTGAAATTGAAACTTTAACTGTTTCAATTGGTTGTGTAGCTAGGTTAGTTGTTGTTTCGATAGTAACATCGATACCATCACCAGCAGCATTTACAGCAAGATCAATTTTTGTAATAGTTGTACCATTATCTGTAATTTTGATTTTTGAATCAGTTTCTTTATTAATTCCTGCAAGAATTCCAGCTACGTCAGTGGGACCAACTTTCATAATGTCAGCAATAACTTCCGCTAATGTTCTTCCACCTTGGTGTTTTAGCCCAAGATTTGTGAATTGTCTTTTTAGGTTAGT
>NZ_PSZP01000072.1 GCF_004335995.1 Mycoplasma todarodis | reverse complement strand
GATGCTAAAACAGCAGAAGCAACAGCTAAATCTAATTCAGATAAAGCAACTCAAGCTCTAGCGGATGAAAAAGCTAAAACAGCTGATCTAAACAAAAAAGTGGAAGATTTAAAAGCCGCACAAGCAAAAGCTGAAGAAGAACTTAGAAAAATTAATAGAAATAATAATAAATCATTAAAGAAAGCAAGAAAAAATGTTGATAAAGCTAAAACAGCCGTTGCCGCTGCTAATGCTAAATTTGATGCTGCCAAAAAAGTTAAATTATCAAAAAACGATCTTGATAGTTTAGTTGAAGCTGAAAAACAAGAAAAATTCTTTAAAGAGCAATTGAAATGAGATGAAGATTGAGCAAAATCAATGATTAAAACAAAAGCTTCGGTGGCTGCTTTAAAAAAACGTAAAGAAGGACATGAATCAGAACATGAATATTGAGTAAAAAAACTAGAAGAGTACAAAAAAATATTCAATAATAAATTACCGAAAGAAGCAAAAGCTAAAAGAGAGGCGCAAAAGAAACTTAATGACGCTATAAAAAATAGAGATGATATAAGAACTGCGATTAAAAATGATGCCGCATTAAAAGCTGCACAAGCTAAACTAAATAAAATCAAAGCTGCATTAAAAGCTGCACAAGCTAAACTTGACGCTAACGCTAAAACAATCAGCAACTTAGATAAAGCAAACAAATCAGCAACAACAGCTCTTAATACTGCTAAAGCAACAACAAAAGCTGCACAAGCTAAACTTGACGCTAATACTAAAACAATCAGCGACTTAGATAAAGCAAACAAATCAGCTACAACAGCTCTTAATACTGCTAAAGCAACAACAAAAGCTGCACAAGCTAAACTTGATGCTAACACTAAAACAATCAGTGACTTAGATAAAGCAAACAAATCAGCTACAACAGCTCTTAATACTGCTAAAGCAACAACAAAAGCTGCACAAGCTAAACTTGACGCTAACACTAAAACAATCAGTGACTTAGATA
>NZ_PSZP01000071.1 GCF_004335995.1 Mycoplasma todarodis | reverse complement strand
AACAACTTTCTTATCTTCTTCTGAAAGTTCATCCATACCAAGAATAGCAATGATATCTTGCAGTTCTCTAAATCTTTGTAAGATTTTTTGAACGTTACGCGCAACGTCATAGTGTTCTTGTCCAACAACTTCTGGGTCAAGCATTCTTGATGCTGAACCTAAAGGATCAACAGCAGGATAAATACCTAACGCAGCAATATTACGATCTAGAACTGTTTTAGCATCTAGGTGAGTAAATGTTGTTGCTGGTGCGGGGTCAGTAAGGTCATCGGCAGGCACATAAACGGCTTGAACTGATGTAATTGACCCTTTCTTAGTAGAAGTGATACGCTCTTGTAGAGCTCCCATTTCTGTTGCAAGTGTTGGTTGGTAACCAACAGGGCAGATACCTCTGAACCAGCTTGAGTAAATCTAAAGATGTTATCAACAAATAGTAGAACATCTTGTCCGAATTTATCACGGAAATATTCAGCCATTGTTAGTCCTGTTAAGGCAACACGCATACGAGCCCCGGGAGGTTCGTTCATTTGACCGAACACTAGTGCTGTTTTATCTAAAACACCAGCAGCTTTCATTTCGTGATAAAGGTCATTACCTTCACGAGTTCTTTCTCCAACACCAGCGAATACTGAAAGTCCACCATGTTGTGTGGCAATGTTGTTAATTAATTCTTGAACAAGAACTGTTTTACCAACACCAGCACCACCAAATAGACCGATTTTTCCACCTTTTGCATATGGAACTAGTAAGTCTACAACTTTAATACCTGTTTCAAGTACTTCAGCTGATGATCTTTGTTCTTCATATGAAGGTGCTTCACGGTGAATTGGAGATGTAACTGCTTTAGGAGCAGGTTTTTCATCAATTGGTTCTCCAAGAACGTTGAACATACGTCCTAGAACTTCTTTACCAACAGGAACTGAGATTGGTGCTCCTGTATCTTCAACATCTAATCCTCTAACAAGACCTGTAGTTGCACCCATAGCGATTGTACGAACTGTATCATCACCAATGTGTTGCGCTACTTCAACAACGAATGTTTCTTTACCTTTTGTAATTACTAGAGCATTAAGTAGATTTGGTAATTTATCGTTATCAAATCTAACGTCAATTACGGGCCCAAGAACTTGGACTACTTTACCTATGTTTTTATTTTTTGCCATAATGTCTCCTTTAATTATTGAGCTTCAGATCCACCAACAATCTCTGAAATTTCTTGAGTGATTGCTGCTTGTCTGGCTCTATTGTATTCAAGATTTATTGTCTGTTGCGTTTTCCATTGCTGTACGACGCGATGACATTTCAGAAACTTTTGATTCCACCATTGAACCGAAGATCATAGCTGAAACGTATAGAGGGATTGATCTTTTAAGAACAATTTCTGGAGAAGGTTCAAATTCAGTCATTACTTTAACTGTTTTAACTTCTTCTGTTTCGCTACTTTGTGGTTTCTCAATTGGAAGTAATTGAGTACTTTCTGCTTCAAATGTAACTGAGTTAATAAAATTTGTATGAATTAACTTAACTTTATTCACTTCACCTGATAAATATTGCGCAATTGCTTCTTGCCCAATACCTGATGCATATTCATAGTTAGGTTCATCACCAACACTTGAATATTCTTTAAAAGTAGGGATTCCAACCGCTCCAAGGTGTGAAACACCTTTATTTCCTAAAACAATAATTTTATCTGATGGTTTAAGATCTGATTTCAATAGTTTTAGAACATTTGAGTTATATCCTCCACATAGACCAAGGTCTGATGTGATAACGATATGCAATGTTGATTCCTTCGCATCTTGTGGGAATAATTTTTTAACATCTGAAACATTGTTCAATAGTTTTTGGAATGTTTCATACACTGAAGTGTAATATTCTTGAATTGATTCTAAGTTACTTTTTGCTTTTCT
>NZ_PSZP01000010.1 GCF_004335995.1 Mycoplasma todarodis | reverse complement strand
GCCAGCGTTCATCCTGAGCCAGGATCAAACTCTCATAAATTGATTCCGGGTTCATGGTTTCTTGTATCTAGTTTTCAAAGATCTATCAGCAACATTTAAGATAGCTTTTTCAAACAGTCTAATATGTGTTGCCTTACAAGTATATCAAAGTTTTGTTATTTTTTTCATACTTTTTAACTTTTTTAGCATCAATCTTAATCGCAAATATCACCAAAAGAAAAATCCAAGATTATTTACCACCTCAATTTGATTACACATTAATTAAGGCAACATTAAACAACCGATATATTAATCAACTTTTATTTGAAGAAAATTCAATTCCAATACATGTGAAATCTGAATTAAACAAACATATTAAAAAAGACGCGTACGCACACATAAGGAAAATAAGATATGTATCATGAAGAGTAAGTTGAAATTAAAAAAAGAGGGCATTGACCCACTTTTGTTATTAATATTATTTTCGTTTCTTAGTTCAAGCATTCCTTGATCTGACAACCCCATAAGTAAATGCAAACATAATTACATATCCTATTGCAGTTATAGCAAAGAACAATCCAACTAGCGTTCCAGTAGAATAATTTTTTTGTGTTAGTACAAATACCAAGGCACAAATGATTCCACCAAGTATGTTTGCTATGTGTCAGTATCATGGGTATGTTTCGGTCCAAACATTATCAAACCTATTCCTAACCCATTTAAATGTTTTTGCTAATATCTTCATAATATTAAACCTCCATTATTAACATTTGGTATGGCAACATCTTACCCTCAATTACATTATGATAATTGTTTCATAAAACCTTGCCATTTGTTTGTGCTTTTTGTATTTCGGAAGAAAATGAGAATAAGCACTTTTGTTTTTTTCCTTCGTGTATTCTTGAATATGAAATTACATCATTTTTAAATTCGTGAAATTCCACACTCCCATTAATTTGAATTGCATCACTCTTAATGAATTTAATATATTCTTTGTAAAAGTTTAAGATAGAATCATCGTCATTCAATTCTTGTTCCACATTAATAGTTTTGAAGTTTCGATTCACACCAATTCAAGGTTCCCCTTTTGAAAATCCTGCATTTTCACTCGAGTCTCATTGCATTGGCGTTCTTGAATTATCTCTCGATTTCTGATAAACCCCATTTGGTATACCTTTGATTTTATTGTTTCTAAAGTAATTTAATGTTTCAACATCTTTAAAATCTTCTTGGTGTTGAAAATCAACGTTTTCCATTCCTATCTCTTCACCTTGATAAATATATGGAATTCCTGGCAATGAAGCCGTAAAAGCAAATAACATCTTTGCTCCCGGAACCCTATATTTTTTTTCTATAAATCTAGAAACCGATCTTGGTTGATCATGATTGTTTAAGAATGTCGCCATTTTCGATCCAGCTCCATCAACACTTTCAAACCACCCCTTCATAATATCGTTAAGTTTTTTTATGTTCGGTTTCATATCAACAAATTTGTTCAACCCATCGTAATCAACCTTTAAATGATGAAAGGTAAATACAGAATCTAATTCAGTTCTATTTTTATTTGCGTATTGTATTGTGTCATCAACCGTTGTGGAAGAAAGTTCACCAACAGTTAGAAAATCGACATCATCGGGAAATTTCGAACTTAATTCTTGGATATATTTGTGTGCGTTCTTTCCGTCAGTATAGTATTTTCTACCATCGCCTTCATAATCATCTTTGAATTCACTTTTTGATATTAAGTTAATAACATCAAACCTAAATCCTTTTACACCCATATTAATAAAGTGGTCAACAATTTCGAATATTTGTTTTCTCACTTTTGGATTATCTCAGTTCAAATCCGCTTGTGTCTCATCAAATAAGTGTAAATATCAATTGTTAGGTTTATACTCTTTTCATGCACTGCCACCAAATTTTGAAACTCAGTTTGTTGGCGGTTTACCCTCAGAATATCTTGAAATATAAAAGTCTTTATAATCGGGATTTCCCTTTACTCATTCTTTAAATCACATGTGTTCTGTTGAGGTGTGATTAAATACCATATCCAACATTATTTTTAAGTTGTGCGCATCAGCTTTTTCAATCAATTCTTTTAAATCTTCATTTGTACCAAAGTTTTTATCAACTTGATAATAATCAGATATATCATACCCATTGTCTTTGAAGGGTGTTTTGAACACTGGCGTTAACCATAAATAATCAACCCCCAAATCTTCAAGGTACTTTAATTTACTAATTACACCACGCAAGTCACCCCTACCATTTCCGGTTGTATCCTTAAAAGATAATGGGTAAATCTCATACACAATTTTCTTCATTATAAAATTCCTACTCTAGCTTCAATTTTTTTGAATCTTGGATGTTTTCTAAGGGTTAGCGTTACAAAGATAGATATTGCTGCTGCCATTGAAGCAGCAATTAGGAATCATAGGTATCCTGTTCCTGCTCATGTGTGAACTCCTGAAATTCCTGATTGCGCTTGCATTGATAGAGTACCTAATCAAGCTCCGTTACCAATACCTGCTGAAGATACACCTGCAATTGTTACGAATAACGCCCCAACACTTGATCCGATAATACCAGCAATAAATGGAGCTATATACCTTATATTTATTCCGTACATCGCTGGTTCCGTTACACCAAGTCATGCAGCAGTTGTTGCTGAGTATCCAACTTGTTTCATTTTTTCTGATTTTTTGTGTGCTAGAGTAAATGCTAATGCCGCTGCACCCTGCGCAATATTAGAAATCGCTAAGATTGGGAAGAATAGTGAACCCCCAATTGTTGCTGTGTTTTGGATCATTACTGCATTTAACATATGGTGCATACCAGTCACAACAAGTGGCGCATATAATAAACCAAATATAGGCGCAAATATAAATTTTGCAATCGGGTTGGTTAATGCTCATTTAACTGCAAATGAAATAGCTGTCCCAATTGTTCAACCGATTGGCCCGATAATAACCATAGCCAGTATGTAAGCTCCTAATATTACACCTAGAGGAACAATTATTTGTTTTAGAATAGGTGTAACTATTCTATTTAGCCCTCTTTCGATATATACCCCAGCAAAGGCAACACCGATAGCGGGTATTACTTGAGCAGTATAAGAAATTTTTCAAGGGAATTTAAAACTTCCGAAATTAAATCCAAATTTATTTAAGTCCATATCTCAAATTCATTGAACCCCTTTTCCTCCTCCTGAAACACCGTAAGTATTAATAAGTGGTGGTAGTAACATTGATAGCCCAATAATGATACCCAAGACTTGTGAGCCTCCCATCTTTTTAAATATTGATCATGAAAGAGTTACTGGAAGATATCAGAACACTGCTTGAGCTGGTATTCATAGGAAATCATTCACACCTTTCATAAATGCGGATTCATTAACGATAACGAACCCATTGAAGTTTGCTTCTAAAATATTTCTAAACCCTAAAATAAGTCCACCAGCAACCAATGCCGGAATTAAAGGAATAAATATTTCTGAGAAATGTTGCATCATTCTTTGTAAAAAAGTTCCATTTGATGCCGCATCATTTTTTAATTCAGCTTTTGTGGATGCTGAAATGTTTGTTTGTTTTGAAAATTCTTTAAAGTAAGTTGGTATATCTGCACCAATAATTACATGATATTGGTTGTTTTGTAATTTTATAGTACCGCGAGAAGATGCTAGTTTTGATATTGCTCCATCATCCACTAATGTCATATCATTAACCACCAATCTTAATCTTGATACACAATGCATCGCAGAAGAAACATTATCCCTACCCCCAAGCAAGGTAATTAATTCTGTTATTTCTGCAGCATATTTGTTTGTTTTGTTTGCCATTTTTCTCCTTTTTGGAAACGTTTCCACAAATATATTATACTAGTTTTTTGAAAAATAATAAAAAAATATATAATGTTGATATGAAAAACAAAATAACATTCAAGGAGCTAGCAAATCTATCTGGAGTTTCCATCGGTACATTATCTCGTTTCTTTAATAATGGTTCTGTTTCAGCAAAAAATAGAAAAATCATTCAAAACAATATAGATAAATATGAATTCGTTAAAAATTCCGCTGCTGCAAGAGTAAGGGGAGAAAATAACCAATTAATAATTTTGAGAACTGTTGTTAGTTCAAATGCATTAGACACTATAATTTCAGGAATTATTGAAAACATTTCCAATGATGTTATGGTGAAGTACGGAGGTTCAACGGAAGAGCAAGTAATAAAGAGTATCGAGGTCGCTATAACTGATGCACCAAAATACTTAATTGTTTTTGCGCCCACTAATGCCACTAGCAAATTTGATAACGCAATTAAAAAAGCCTCTAAATATTCAAAGGTTGTCGTATATAACTACAACACTATCCACGCATCTTGTGTAACAACATCATATGAAGATGCAATCAAAAGTTTATCCTTAAAATACAAAAGAATTAACTTTGTTTATGATGATGTTGATGATATCGCAACCTTTAAAAATAGAATAAATTCCTTAGAGAACACCGGAATAAAATTAAACCTTTCGAAGGATATCTCTTCAGAAGAAATTAATTTTTACCAAAGTAAACATCTATACACAAAAATAAGTTTTTCAAAACCAGCTGATTCAATACTGATTTCTTATACAGAACCAATTAAATACAGCAATAAGGTTGAGTGGATATTCGTAGATCAATATCGTATTGGCGTATTAATTGCAAAATTGTGTATCAGCAACACCTTAAAACACGAAGTTGTAAATGCTGAACATATCAAAAAACAACAATAAAAAAAGGGGGCCTCCCTTTTTTAATTATTGTTTTTTATAAAAGCTACTATCTCTCATTGATGATGTGAACTTAGTTTCCTTTGCATATTTGTTAACTTTTTCAGATAATGATGGGTCAACAACTCACATATTTTTACTTTTTGCATTTCTTTTGTTTTGTGTTCTTGAAATATAAATTGCTTCAAAATTTGTAAACTCACCATTCTCAAGATTTGTCTCTGGTAACCTCACATTTTCTTGGATGATATTTAACACAGCTTTTGTCGTAACTCCAGTTGTGTAGTAATCATCAATAAATATATAGTGAACGTTTTTAAGTTCAAGCACAGTTGGATTAAACTTGACCTTTCATTTAGGGTAAACTGATTGAATTGTTCTTTCTCTCTCATCTCTGTCAACTAAAAAGTGAACACCTCTATAGTCTGGGGATTTGATTTTAATGAACTCAACATCTTCAAGTGCTTCAACAGCGAATAACATTGTTTGATTTCAAGTGCTCTTCCTTGGAGGGAGAACTATAACTGGGTTTTGCCCTGTTTTTTTTAGTAAGTCAACTCTTCATTTTAATAAGTCTATAAAATTTTCTTTTAAGTCTTTTGTATGCTGCATTTCTTTATTAGATTTCAATGCATTGAAATAACCAAATTTTCATGGTGCTTGATACCAAACCATATATCATGAATTACATATATCTGTTGGCTCCCCATCCTTTCAATTAAGTGGGTTTTTTGTGGGTGTTAGTTCCCAATTTTTGTTTTCTACCATCTATCTTTCCTGCTTTCTTTTTTAAATCATCTCATTAAACGAACCTTTTATTACTTTTATTTTAATTATTATTCTTGTGATTGATCTCAAAGCTTCAAAAGCTTCTCATCATGTTTGTCTAAAACAACCTCATATTTCCCAACACTTATTTTTTCGTAAATAGCCATACCCATTTCATATAATTCATCAAAGCTAAATTTTGAACCAGTTAACTTATTGTAATGCCTAGCTAAATCAGAACCTTTTAATAGGTTGTTTTTGTCATGAATTCCAGCCAAACCCATGTGTTGTAATCTGTGACATAACGGACACAAAGCAACAAACCTGATTAAGATTTGTTCTTTTTTCTCAAGATTGAACGCTCATAATTCGTGAGCCTCAACTGGATGTCTCCTACCTTTTCCGCCACACACCTCGCAAACGTATTTTGCTCTTTTATAAACTTCTTTCCTGATTACATCTCATTTTTCTTTACCCATTCATACTCTGGGGTTTTTATAGTGTGTGCTGCTTGGCAATGCTTTTGGCAATAATAGTCAATCAATTGTTATTTTATCTATTCTCATATTACATAAATTATAGTTTAAAAAAGAAAGATATCCAAGATACCCTTCTTCGATTTATTTTTGCTCAGTTATCACTACATCCATATTTACATCGTGTTTTTCAACTTTAAAATTTTCCAGTCTTTGCACTTCTAATGCTAATAGGACCTTTTTTGCACTTGTTCTTTTTAAAAACCGATCATAAAAACCCTTGCCTCTACCCAATCTATTTCCATTTGAATCAAATCCAACACAAGGCACAAAAATCAACTCTATTTCTTTTGCGGACACAATTTTATGATCTAACGAAGGTTGTTTTATAGTTTTGTATTGTTCGCCGCTTTTGAATGACGAGGACTTTATTTCAAGCATCACCATCTCTTCATCGATAACATACGGAAGAACAACTCGCTTGTTTTGTTTCAGTAAATATTCAATTAATTCTTTTGTTTGTACTTCTTTCTCCATAGAAGAAAATATTGCAATCGTGTTTGCATTTTTGGTTATAGGGAGTTGCTTGCACTTATTTACAATTACCTTACTAGCTAAATCAATTTGACGGCTCGTAATTTTCCTTAATGATGCATTGATGTTTTTTCTGGCGATTTGTTTTTCTATCATATGTGCTCCTTTAAAAAATAAAAAAGAATCATTATCTAATGACGCCTTTTTTGAAAAATCTTTTCTTACCCTCTGTTATTGCATTCAAGTATTGATTGAATTCGTGTGGAGCTGTTTTTATTGGGTTGTGTCTTTTTCCAATGAAAGTCACATCTTTATTTAATGAATTTGCATATTTCACAAATGCTCTTGTACTTATGATTCCATCATCCTTGCTAACTACAAATTCAGCTTTATATTTAGTGAGTTTGTAGCGAGTGTCTAACCTTTTCATAAACCTATCATCAAGAACAGTATTATTTAGAATTCCTGTTCATTTAGAGTCACGATCAAGAAACGCGTGAGCTCATATGTATTTCCCTCTAGTCATTTCTATTATTTTGTTAGAAATCAATAAGGGAATCTTACCTTTTGTTTCGTGGTGTTTTTTTAGTAATTTATAGGCTTTTGTTTTTTGGATTTCAGGAGTTATTGTTGACATATATATGATTCTTTTTACTTTAGGGTGAATCCCCACTTTAGACACAACGCCACCAGCAAGAGAGTGACCCAACAACACTACCCTTCTAGTCCTTGCTTTCTTAATGAAAAAATCTATTATTTTAACCATTTCATCAAACTCAACTTCGTCCGCGGTGTTCATATCAACCATATCAACAGCAATTATGTTGTAATCATTTTTTAATGTAAATAAGTGGCTTGCAAAGTTAGAGCTAGAATTAAAACCATGAACAAAAATTACAGTTCACTTTGAATTGTTATTTTTTTCGAAGTATCTCACTTCTTTGCCATTTACATTTTTAGTTCTATACATATATGTATTTTAACATTGTAATCATAGGTAGGTACTATATAATATAGTTAATTAAACTTCACACTGTTTGATTTAGAAAAGAGAAATATGAAAAAAAGAGTATATATAGATTTCGAGGCCTTTAATTTCCTCGGAGTTAGAAACGCACAACCATTTGCTTTTTCTGTAGCAACAATAAATGGCAAAAAGAAGAAAGTTAGAGCCAAAACATTTATCAATGATTTTGACAAAGAATGAAGTTCAGACTTCATGAAGGCTAGACTAATGATTTGCATACGTAAAATCACTGGTCAATCAAACATAAAGATGACTGATGTTGAATTCGTTGCTTTTGGCGCACAATTAGAATCATCAATACTTAAAGGTTGATTTGGTCCTGATATCACTATTGTTGATTTAGGTAAATCACTACACGGGAGTTTAAATTCACTAACAGTTGGATACGGAGAAACAAAGACTTACTTTGACGATTATTACGGAAGATTTTTAAATCACTTACCGGAAAATAAGGTTAGAAGATTGAACTTGATTGGTGATGGAGCATTCGTAGGTATGTTTGGTTCTTTCATGTTACAAGATCCTGTATATAGAGACAAATTTAAGAAAGTTAAATTTACAGAATTAGAAATCGCCACCATCACTCAAATTATGAAAACATATTCAGTTGATGATGTTCTAAGGTTAATTTATTTAGAAGAAAATCTTGAGGAAGTTAAAGAAATATCAGAAAGACACAGAAGAATTAACAAAACAATACAAGCTTTAAATAATAAAAAGCGTATGTACGCAACCACTGTTAAGTGTCTATCAGAGAATCCAAAAGCTACAGTTAACTCTCTTAAAAAAGAGATAGAACAAATAGAAACACAAGTTATTGATCTAAAAGAGCAAAAATAGCATATAATAGTAATGCGATGAGCCGCATCGAGGGAACCACTGTTAATTCATGTTTCTTCAAAGCGAGAAACAGACTTTCCACAAGTCAGTTTTTTTTACTCTTTTTTTTAATTAAAAAAAACACCCTATTTATGGTGTTTGATGTGCTGGGTATCCGATACCTTGATTGTTATTGAGTTTAAAACTTGTTTTTTGAATTTTAACATCTTGTTTTCTCTCAATCAATCCTCAATCTTTCTTTCGATATCCTTACCTCTAAATTCACCCAGAAGTGTTCTAGGGTTATTTCCTTTTATCGTCTTGATTTCAACTGTAAAAACTCCATGCACTTCTGAAGTTACAATAGAAACCTCCAAATCATCATTTTTGGTTAAGTCGTTTGATGTGATTAAATGATCCATTTGAGCCAATATCAATTCCGTTGTATTGTCGTTATTTAGTTTGTTTTTCTTTTTTCTTTTAAAAAATGACATCCTTCTCCCCTTTAATCTTATGAATTTAATTTTACTAAAATATATGTTTATATTTTACTTTCTTTTAATTCTTGTTTTTAGCTCTATTAACGCCAATGCGTAAATATCTTTCACTTCAAACTTAAACAATTGCTTTTTATATTCAAATATAAAAGCGTGCTTGTTTTTTTCTAACTCAAATTCAAACTCCTTGATTTCTTCGAATTCAAAAGCGTAACTTTGTTTAGAAACTCCTCTTCTTTCAGCGATAAGTCTTTCATTAGTTATTCAAAGTGTGCAAGGTTCCGGTTTTGTCTCTGGTGCCTCTAGATTAAAATCAACATCAGATATTTTTGACCTTAGTTGATAAATTAAATCTTCTGTATCATTCATAGTTGCTGGTTGACTCTCATAAGAAATGTCATACCCATTTTTCATCATATCTTCTTGATAAGATTCGAACTCTTCTAAATAGGGGTTGAAATTATTGCTAACTTGTTTTTTTCTTACCATCATTGTGATTGCCAATACCATGACAAATACAACCAAGACCCCAACAGTGACAACTATTGCTCTGTACATTTAACACTCCTTTGTTATATATAAAGTATAAATGAAACGCAAATAAAAATAGAATACTAAATTCTATTTGATCTTTATTTGAGTTTTCTTAACTTTGAATAAATGATTAGTTATCAATGAATGCATTCATTCTTTTTTAGCTAATCTTTTGTATGTGGCTCTATTCTTTAGAGTTCACACGTTGAATTTCATGCCCATTGATTTATATTTTGTTGCATGTGCAATATTCTTATATAACTTTACAGAAGGGTGTAGGAAATCGCAAGTTTCTTTAATTTGTTCTTTACCAATCTTCAAGAATTCTTTGTGTTTACTTCATAAAAACCCAAGTTTAACTTCACTATCTAATTCTCTAAGTCTTTTTAATGTATCAAAATTGAAAGAAGAGAGAATGAATTCTGTGTTTTTGTATCTTTTTATTGCCTTCAGGACTTTTTCTTCAATGCCTTCGTACTCAAAAACATCAGTTTTTAATTCAATATTAATTATTTTAAATTGGCTAGCAAACTCTTCAAGAAATTTTGGGAGAGTTAATATTTCAGCTTTTTTTATTCCTTCGAATTTTTTTGCGAAATTATATTCTTTTAATTCTCTTAAAGTCTTATCCTTTACATAACCTCTACCATTGGCAGTTCTATTAATCTTTTCATCATGTATAATCACTAACTTCTTGTCTTTTGTAAGTTGCACATCAAGCTCAACACCATCAAACCCAAAATTAGCAGCGTTCAAAAAAGCTAATCATGTGTTTTCTGGCGCAATACCTGACATCCCCCTGTGTGCTAAATTATTTGTCATCTTTCCTCCTTCTTGTCTCCTATTAATTATAGAACATTAACTAACTTTAACATAGAAAGGTGTTTAAACATAGGGATGGGCGAGAATTAAAAAGAGCAAAAGTGCACTTTGGACATTATTTTAGCATGTCACCACACCCCTCACTTACCCCGCACACTCATTGATATGGCATACCTTGATAAGTTAGTAAAAAAAACACCTCATTTGGTGTTTTTTTATTTTGTTAATAACTTAAGTCCAATTCTTTTTCTTTCTTTTTCGAGGCTTATTATTTCAACCTCTACAATTTGTCCAACTGATACAACATCCATCGGATTAGAAACAAATCCTTTTCCCATATTTGACTTGTGGATTAGTCCGGCAGTTTTAATACCAAGATCAACAAATGCACCAAATTCAGTAATGTTTTGAACTCTTCCCTCCATAACTTGACCTACAGCCATATTATCAATTGAAAGAATCTCAGTCTTCAACATCGGCGCATCATATGAATCACGAATATCACGTTGTGGACTAGAAATACCAGCCACAATATCTTCTATTGTATATTTATCTGATTCATATTTAGTAGCTAATTCTTGAACATCTAATTTTTGCAACTCATTAGCTTTACCGATTTCATCTAAAGAAATTTTATTGTCTTTCATGATAGCTTTTGCGATCTTGTATGACTCGGGGTGGATTGAAGTTGAGTCTAATTGGTTAACCCCATCAACAATTCTCAAGAAACCAATAGCTTGTTCATATGTTTTAGCTCCAAGCCCTTTAACTTTCTTGATTTCTTTCCGGTCTTTAAAGACTCCATTTTCAACCCTGTGGTCGATAATGTTATTCGCAACTTTAGCAGAAAGACCTGAGATGTAACGCAGCACTTCAGCACTAGCTGTGTTAATATCAACACCCACACGGTTAACAATTTTCTCTACAACAAACCCTAGTTGAGCATCGAGTTGTTTTTGGTTAACATCATGTTGATATTGACCGACACCAATTGCTTTGGGTTCGATTTTAACCAATTCATTAAGGGCATCTTGATAACGTCTAGCAATCGATATGGCTGAACGTTGTTCAACTTGCAATTTAGGAAATTCTTTTTGTGCTATTTTGGATGCCGAATATACAGATGCACCAGCTTCGGAGATGATTGTAAATGGTATTTTCATCCCTCTAGACTTTTGGTAATTAGCAATTAACTCCATAGTTTCTCTAGATGCAGTACCGTTACCAATAACGATTACATCTATATTAAAGTTTTTGAACGTGTCATCAAGAGTTGCATAAGCATCTCTTTCTTTGAATACGTAAATAACCCCTATTGTCTTCGGTGCTCCCGTTTGATCTATAACTGCGGTTTTACACCCAGTCCTAAATCCAGGGTCTATTCCAAGGACTGTTTTCCCTTTTATGGCTGGTGTTAGTAATAATTGCTCTAAATTAGTTGCAAAGATATCTATCGCACCTGCTCCAGCTTTCTCTGTTAAGTCAGAACGAATTTCACGTTCTATAGATGGTTTGATAAGACGTTTAAACCCATCTTTAACTGCCGCTTCAATGTAAGGTAAAGTTGAGTCGTTGTTATATCTATTCATGTTTTTAATCAAGAAGTCTGTAACTTGTTTTTGAGCATAATCAAATGAAACAGAAATAACCTTGGCTTTCTCCGCTCTATTGATAGCCAGAACTTGATAATTAGCTATTCACCTTAAATCTTTTTCAAACTCATAATAAGTTTTGTAAACCTCTTTTTCATCTTCAGCAGATTTTTTTAACTTCGTTTTTAATTTCGCGTTTTGTCAAATAAATGAACGAACTCATTTTCTAAAGTATGTTCTATCTGATGCATATTCTGCAATTATAAATTGAGCACCTTGGATTGCTTCTTCGGTAGTAAGTACTTTGTCGTTGATGAATTCTTGCGCTCTTCGTTCCACATCCATTTGTTGTTGTGCTGCAAGAATCATTTTTGCAAGTGGTTCCAATCCTTTTGCAATAGCTTCTGTAGCTTTTGTTTTTTTCTTCTCTTTAAACGGCAAGTAGATATCCTCAACATCTTTTAAAGTTTTGGCTTTTAAAATTTGTTCTTTGATTTTATCTGTAAGCATTCCTTTTTCTTCGATTAAACGAAGAACTGCTTCACGTCTCTCTTCTAGTGTTTTTTGTTTTGCGTGGTATGTTTCAATATCCTTAATTTGATTTTCGTCTAAACCACCTGTAATTTCTTTTCTATAACGAGCTATAAACGGAATTGTTGCACCTTCATTTAGTAATGAAAGAACTGTCTCCACTTGTTTTTCGTTTAGATTTAATTCTTTTGATATTATTGTTATTAAATTCATGTATATATTATATATTGCTAGGACCCACATCCTCTATTTCTTTTTAATATTTAATTCTAATAAATAAAAAAGCAGTGTTTTCACACCTACTTTTTAATACAACTTCTTAGCTGGAGTTGTTTTCTTTTTAGTTTCTGGTTTTGCCTTACTTTGTATCCCAGAAAAACTCTCACCAAGATGCATAAGCTCTTTTGATTTTTCTTCAATTTGTTTTTTAATTTCTGATTTTTCTTTTGCTGAGATGTTTGATCTCATCTTACTTTTTAAAACACTGATTTCTTGAAGTAGGCCATTGATCTTATTTTTGATTTGTTCTTCTCTTGATTTTTCTTTATAATCCTCGTTAATTTTAGTTGAAAGCTTTCCTAACTCTTTCTTTTGAGCTTCAATTTTTTTATTCAACGCTTCTTTTTCTTCTTTTATCTTAGAAATTTCTTTTTCTGTTTTTGTTTTTGAATCAGAAAGATTTTTTATTGTAGCTTCCATTGTAGCTTCCAAATCCTTTAATTTATTTTTCAAGGTTTTAATTAATTCCTCTGAATCTTTTTTAGCTTGATTTGAACCACTTATTTTTGTAGCTTTATCTTCTTGTTCTTTTTTACTTCCACACGATACAACTGTAACAATTGGGGTCGCAACCGCCAATGCAACCACACCCAATGTCACCATATTCTTTTTAACTTTCACCATAATACACACCCCTTTTATTTTTACTACTTGAAAATTGGGATAAAAAAATTGAATTCACCCATTTTGTTCTGTATATATTATATGGACAATTATCAGCAATCCTTGAAAAAAATAATTTTTTAGTTTTTTTTGATTGCACCAGCAAATAAAAAAAGGTGGTACACCTTTTAAAAATCCTTGTTAAATTCTTTGATCCTTTTCTTCTCTAGTGAATCATGTTTTGTTTTAATGGAATTACTCCTTGTCTCAAGGTGTTCCTCGTGACAAGTTATGTATTCCTCGTTAATTTTCTTCATTTCTATCTTCTTTATCACTTTGATAACGATTCAATTAAATGCTGGAATCAACATAAATAAGGAAGTGTACACATACTTAAGATATTTCTTCTTAGAGAATGTTGCGTTCGATTTGTGTTTGTTGCAGATTATTCATTTTTGTTTACCAAATGAATATGAAGTTAAGTAAAAAAGAATGATAGAAATAAGACAAATAGGAATTGTGATTAATAGTACTCATATTGGGATTTGAGGAACCGCTCCTATGATTAAAGAAGTTATTAATAGTGACGCAATCAAAAATGACGCAATAATTATTTTGTTTATTCTTACATATTCAGCAAACTCTTTTGTGATCATTATTTTCATGTTTGAATTATATATCAAAACTTTTCTTATTGTAATTATAAAAAATAAGGTCTTCGCCTTATTTTTTCTTCTTAAATAAAGAACTGTTTTTCTTTTTGAATATAACTAAGTTTTTTGGTCTAGTCATTGATTCTATAGAATATTTAATACCTTGCACTCCAAAACCTGAATGTTTAACTCCGGTGAATGGTAGTTGATCCGGTCCTCTTGAAGGGGGACAATTGATATTGACTGAACCCACTTCTATTTCTTCTGATATCTTAAGAGCTTTCTCATAATCTCTTGTGTAGATTGAAGCTTGTAGACCATATTCAGAATCATTAATTTCCTCGATGGCTTCTTCTAGTGAAGTGTAGTAAATGATTGGCAGCACAGGTCCGAACTGTTCCTCTTTTGCTATCTTCATCTCTGGGGTTACGTTAACTAAAACAGTTGGTTCAACCATATTTTTGTTGATTTTACCCCCTATAAGAATTTTTGCACCCTTTGTTGTTGCGTCATCAATAAGTTTCTTTTGGAATTTGGCTGTTCTAAGGTCGATTACAGGCCCGACAACAACTTTGTTAACAACTGGGTCTCCAATAGGTATTTCCGCCACTGCTCGCTTCATTTCCAATTCGAATTCTTTCTTTATCGCTTTAGGCACAAACACCCTTTTGATTGCAGTACACCTTTGTCCAGAGAACGAGAATGCACCCTTAATAATCCCTGAAACAACTTCTGAAACAACAACATCTTCAAGAAGTAATGCGGCGTCCTTGCCACCCATTTCTAGAATTACACTTTGCAACATCGAATTTTTAGAAATTGCTAATCCAATTTTTGTTGAACCAGTATAAGTTATTGCATCAGGTTCTTTGTGTTGCGTTAGGTAATCTCCAATTTCGCTCCCTTTACCAGTTACAAGGTTGAATACACCTTTCGGTAATTTTATTTCGTCAAAAATTTGTGCTATTAGATAAGCAGTTAAAGAACCGTTTGTTGCTGGTTTGAAAACAACAGAGTTACCTGATATTATCGCAGGTATTATTTTCGCAAGCGCCAGATTCACAGGGTAGTTAAACGGCGAAATAGCCAAAACAACTCCTAATGGTTCTCTAATAATCGTGATCATCTTATCCTGAGCACCAATTGTACTACCAGATACATGTTCAATAAGTTGGTTGTGGTATGAGTAGATAGTTTCAGAGATTAATTCAACCGTTCTTTGTATTTCAACAATTGAATCTTCAAGTGGTTTACCAATTTCGTAAAGCATCACCTCTGCAATTTCCTCTTTTTTTTCTGAAAGTTTGTTTGCAAACTCACTTACAAATTCTATTCTTTCTTCTCTCGAGTATTTTTTTCAGAGTTTTTGAGATTCCCTTGCCGCTGCGAAAGCAACGTCAATTTCTTTTTTAGTTAATGCCACCGCACTACTAAATTCCTTTAAATTTATCGGTGAGATTATAGGGTATCTTTTTTTACCATTGACAAACTCTCCATTAATATATGCTCTTGATTCCATTTTCCATACCTCCGTTTAATATATTATACCTTACTTATTTTTCTGAAATAGTTATAAAAAAATAAGACATAAGTCTTATTTCTAGAAAATTATTTCTTTGAGTAGTATAAGATTCAAGCCATGATAACTCCGACAATTGGGAAGATGATACATAGGATACCACATATAATTCCAAGAATTTTGTCATTGTCTTTCATTGTGATTGAATAGAAAATTGTGAAAATACCAAATACAACTACGATGATTCATGCTGTGAATAACATAATTGCACCAAGTCCACCCATGATTGGTGAAGCAACTCTAACATTGATTGCTCCAGCCACAATCATTAAGATAAGCCCAATTACTCAAATGATTGTTGCACGAATTGCTCATTTTCATCATTGATCTCTTGAAGATTTATCTCCAGCTTTTGATCCTTTTTTAGAGTAATACAGAATTCAAGCCATGATAACTCCAACAACTGGAATTAAAATACATAAAATACCTGTAATGATACCTACGATTTTTTCTGTTGCATCACTGAATGTTAGTGAATAAACAATTGTGAAAATACCAAATATAATCACAACAACTCACGCGATAAAGCAGATGATACCACCAGTAATAGCGATAATTCTAGCAATTACGTCAGCTGTATGTCCCCCGATTGAAGCGATTGAACCTGAGAATATAAATAATGTTATCCCAATCACTCATGCGATCGCAGCGTAGATCGCTCATTTTCATCATTGGTCTCTTTGTGCAGAAGAGTTAGATGATTTAGTTTCTTTCTTAGTAGCCATTAAAAAGCCTCCTTATTTTTAGTTTAACCATAGTATTCTATCATTGTTTTTAGCAATGGATGAAAAATAGTAATAAAAATGAACTAACTTGAATTATTCAAGGTATTAGTTCTTTTTTGTTTTTATGATTAATCTTCTTTTTTAAGTTTAATCAAATATACTTGATCATTTATTCAAAGAGTGTCGCCGGGTCTTATTTTGGATCCTCTTCCCTCTGGTTCTTTACCATTAATAGTAATTTTATTTCTTTCGATAAATACTTTTGCTGCTCCACCTGAATGTGTGAATCTCAACTTTTTAAGTAATTGTCCAAGTTTTATGTATTCTCCAATGATTTCTATTTTCATATTATCTCCTTAATATCCTCTGTGTGGTAGGACTAATTGTACTAACGCCTTATTTGACTCACCCATAATAACGAATGGTTTTAACTCACCTATGAATCTAATCACAACATTACCTTTAAAGGTCCTTAGAGCGTCTTTCATGAATTTCGAATCAAACGCTATAGAGAACATTGTATTACCCTCTCATTTGAAGTTTTCTGTTTCAACATGAGAATTACCAACTTCTTCTTGTTTTGATTCTATTTGAAGTTTTCCTTCTTTGATTTCTAATTTAACTGTTTTCGCATCCCCTGAAGATACAACAATCGCTTTATCTATTAAATTACTTAACTCTTTTGAGTCGATTTCTAATTTGTAGTTATATTCTTTTGGAATCAACCTTGATAATTCTGGATATATACCATCTATCAATCTTGATTGTATTATCGAAGAATCGTGTTCTATATTTATCTTAGAATCGTCAACTTTTATTTTAACTTCACCTTTAATTGATGCCGGAATGAAGTCTTTTATGTTCTTAGCTAAAATAGTGATGTTGAAATTGTTAACTGATGCTGTATCCATTCTTGAAGTTGCTAAACGATATGAATCTGTTGCAGAAATTCTCAAGTGTCCTTCTTTAGCAATTATATTAATACCATTCAAAATTATCCTTCTGTTATTTTCAGCTGCTGCGAAAGCAACATCTCTAATTGTGCTTTTGAAAGCTGCTGAATCAAGAATTAACTCACTCCCTACTAAATCAAAATCAATCATAGGGTAATCTTCAGGATCCATTAAGTTAAGTTTAAAACTTGAACCTGATGAATATATGTTGAGAGTCGATTCATTAGTTTGCAGTTCGATCTCTTTGGCTTGTTTTTTGATTATCTCTATAAACATCTTCCCTGGGATAAGACTAATCCCCTCTTTTAATACAGTTACATCCTCACTTATTAATATAGTTTCTTTTATCGATAGAACTCCATCTGATGCTAGTAATTCTATTTTTTCGTTTGTTACTTTAAATAAAATTCCATTTAGGGATGTCAGTGCAGGATTGTTTGATAATGCCTTACTTATGTTTTTTAAATGTTTTTCAAATAAAGACTTTTCTATTTTGATATTCATGTTTAATCTCCTTAGTTAGTTTTTGTTTAATTATTAGTATTAGTTGTGTTGATTTAGGGGAAAACCCTTAAAACCCTTTCTATAACTGCTTTATACGGATTTGCAATTATGTGGGTAACTTGTGATTAACTAACTTTTGTAATTTTTGATTCAATTTGTTTTATAGCCATTTTGACGGCTGAGTTGATCCTCATAGAGGTTTCTATTTTGTTTATGGCGGACATTGTAGTTGAGTGGTCACGCCCTCCGAATATCTCTCCGATTTGAGCGAAAGATAATTGTTTTATAGATCTTACTAGCCACATAGCAATATGCCTAGCTTGAACAACATTTTGTTTTCTTGTTTTACCGTAAATATCGGCTTTAGGTATTTTGTAGTAGTGTGATACGGTTGAAACAATTCGTTCAGGTGTTAATTCTTCTTTGTTTATTTTCAGTTGGTCGAATATTTTTGAAACAACTGCATGAGTATATTTGATTGATTGGTTATCCATTGTGAAGAATTTAACTCTTTTAACAGCTCCTTCAACAGATCTGATTGAATTAGAGTAATTTCTAGCAATAAATGAGAGAGCTTGTTCTTCTCATTCGGAAGAGTTCAAACCTTCTAAATCAAGTTTTTGTCTCAAGATTGCTATTAAGTCATTTATATTAGGGGTTTCTATTTCCAAAGTTAACCCTTTTTCAAACCTTGTGATGAATCTATCTTCGAAACCGCCAAGTTCATTAGGTGTTTTATCAGCTGCGAAAATAATTTGTATTCCTTTTTCTAAAGCAAAATTAATGATATTGAATAATACAGAAAGGGTTTTAGTTCGACTTCCTAAGTTTTGGATATCATCAAACATAATATAATCGAATGAAGTGATATCATCTATTATCTTATTAACTTGATCTTGACTTTGTTTCATGGCTTCAGTTAATTTATAAGTTAATCTATCTGGGTTAACAAATAATGCGGTCTTTCCCTTTTTAATAACCTCATTACCGATAGCATGCAACAAGTGAGTTTTTCCCAAACCGGATGAAGAATATATAAATAAAGGTGAGAATATACCTTGCTCTTCAATAATGGCGCGAGCACCTCTTAAAGCTTTCTTGTTAAATTTACAATTAACATAATTGCCGAAATTATATTTTTCGATTATATTTGACTCTGCAATTATTGTTAATGGCGCTTTTTTAACAACTTTCTCAGAAGTTTCTGTTTCTATTTGACTTATATAAGTTCCTTTGAGAACTAATTTAACATCAACACTTCTTTCTAAAACTTCTTTAACTGCTGTTTGGAACATGTGCTCATAATCTCTTTCGAGTATTAATCTAACAGGTTCGGAGGGAGTTTCTATTACAACAACACCCTTGTAATCTTCAATAATATTTATTTCTTTTATAAATGAGTTGAAAATCATCTCATCTGATATCGCTGATTCTAAGTAGTCTATTAAGAGTTGTGTATTTGATTTGTTGTTTATTTTTCTAGCATCTGATTTCATATAACCTAATTGTATTACTTACTCAAAACTATGTGGATAAATAAAGTTAAAATAATGATTTTTTTCAAGAAATACACATAGTTATCCACATAAAGAAACCCCACTAATAAAGGTTTTTAGAAGTTTTCCACAAAAGGTTGGGTGGAAAAAGGGTTTGGAGGTGTGTAAAAGATGATTGAATGAGAATATGTAGGGGGAAGTGTAAAAAATAAAATAAAAAGTTATATAATGTTAACGATTAAAAATTGGAGGCAATATGAAAGTAGTTGTTACAGGTGGAGCAGGATATATCGGTTCTCATGCCGTATATGCGTTAATAGAAAAAGGACATGAGGTTGTTATAATTGATAACCTTTCAAGAGGGTATAAAGCAAACATACACCCAGAAGCTAAATTTTACGAAGCTGACTTGAGAGATGTTGAAGTTATTAAAGAAATTTTTGATAAAGAAGGAAAAATTGATGGGATTATGCACTTTGCTGGATACATTGTTGTTCCAGAATCAGTAGAAAAACCATTAATGTACTTCAATAATAATGTTTACTCAGTAGAAAAATTATTAGAGGCAGCAGATCATGCAAATATAAATAATATTGTATTCTCATCTACTGCAGCAGTATACGGAGAACCAAAAGTAGTTCCTATTAAAGAAGGGGATGTTAAAGAACCAGTAAACCCATATGGTGAATCAAAATTAGCGGCTGAAGCGCTGATTAGAGGTTGAACAAAAGCCAGAGGTAAGAATCACGTTATTTTCAGATACTTCAACGTAGCTGGAACACACCCTTCAGGAAAAATTGGGATAAGAGGTAGAGGTCTTACTCACTTGTTACCAAGTGTTATTGAAGCAGCAATAGGTGTTAGAGAAAAATTCGTTGCAATGGGAACAGATTACCCAACTAAAGATGGTTCATGTGTTCGTGACTTCATTCATGTTAATGATTTAGTAGCGGCTCACATCAAAGGTCTTGAATGATCAATTGAAAACAAAGAATCAGGAATATTCAACCTTGGTTCAGGATCAGGATATTCAGTTCTTGAAGTATTAGAAGCGGCAAATAATACACTTGGATTCAAAATACCTAGTGAATTAGGAGATAGAAGAGCTGGAGACCCAGCTAAATTATTAGCTGACGTTTCTAATGCAGCTCAAACTCTAAAATGAAAAACTGAGCAACCTTTAGAAGTTATGATTAAAACTGAATATGAATTTAGAAAAAAATTAGAAAAATAATGTATAATTCCATTACTTAACTCACAAGAGCACGAGTGATGACAACCAATAAAATGTAAAAAGGAGTAGCAATGAAAAGAACTTACCAACCAAATAAACGTAAGCACGCTAAGACACACGGTTTTAGAGCTAGAATGTCTTCTGTAGGTGGAAGACTTGTTCTTAAGAGA
>NZ_PSZP01000070.1 GCF_004335995.1 Mycoplasma todarodis | reverse complement strand
AGTGGGACCAACTTTCATAATGTCAGCAATAACTTCCGCTAATGTTCTTCCACCTTGGTGTTTTAGCCCAAGATTTGTGAATTGTCTTTTTAGGTTAGTGATGTTTGTTGGTTTTGCTTTATTTGCTGCATCGATTTTTTTCTTTGTAGCAGCTGTAGCATCAGTATTACCATTTAGCGTATCTTTTACTGAAGCGTCAGCAGGATTTGCTCCTGGAGTTTTTGTAACAACTTCAATTTCGATGTTACCTTTACCATCATCAGTTAATTTAACACCTGTAACGTCAGTACCATTGTGGATACCTTTTTTACCGTATACCTAGAATTCTTTTTAAGTTAGCAATAACTGTATCTACACCAGCACCTTTACCAGCATTGATTTCATCAATAATTTCTTTGATTGTTTTGCTTCCTTGTTTAGTTTTAATATCTAAGTGTTTTTTGATTTCAGCTTTAATCTTAGCAATGTTTGCATCTCTTAAATTAGAAGCAATTTTTGTTGCGATTTGAGCATCTGTTTCACCTTTAACTACCACTTTAACTGGTTGAGCTGGAGTTGTTGCGTTTGGTGTATTTGTTTCGATAGTTACATCAATACCGTCACCAGCAGCATTTACAGCAAGAGAAACTTTTGTAATAGTTGTTCCGTTTGAAGTTACAGCAACATCAACACCTGTTTCAGTTTTAATGTTAGCAAGAATTCCTGCTGGGTTTTTACCTTTTAGGATATCTTTAATAACTTCCGCAATTGTTCTTGTACCTTGTTTTATTAATGTAGCATTTTTAAATGATGCACTAATAGCTGCAGTATTTGTAGGTTGTGCTTTATTAGCATTAACAACATTTGTTGGGTTACCTTTAAGTGTACCTGTAACCGTTTTATCTTCAGGAGAAGCTCCCTTAGTATGTGTTTTAACTGAAATATTAATTGTTCCATCTGGTTTTCCAACAGACACATCAACACCTGTAACTTTTGTAACGGGGTTTGTACCAAAGTTACCTGTACCTAAGTCAACACCTGTTGCTTTTTTAACGGCATCAATTACCGCCTTAACGTCAACTGTACCATCAGGTTTAGTTGCAGCCTTGATAGCTTTCTTAATAGTATCAACAACTTCTTTAGGTGTTTTCTTACCTTGAGCAGTTTTAATATCTACACCATCAATTTTTTTCTGAATATCCCCGGCATGAGAATCTCTAGCTTTTGAATTGGAAACAACTGTATCGTTGTGACCTTTCATTGTACCAGTTACAGTACCATCAGCTGGTACAGCACCTTTTGTAGTTGTTTTAACAGAAACGGCAATATCACCTGTTTTAGGATCAGCTTTTAAATCAACATCAGTAATTTTTGTACCTTTATGTCCAGAAGCTAAATCAACACCTGTAGCGTTTTTAATAGCGTCTAGAATTTTATCTATTGAATCTCCGTTAGCTTT
>NZ_PSZP01000069.1 GCF_004335995.1 Mycoplasma todarodis | reverse complement strand
TTCATTAAAATAGCTAAAGGACTTGGAGCAAATGTTATCGTTTTCGATGAATATGCAGAAAAGAACTTCCCAGATACAGCTAAAAACCTAGGATTTACTTATGTAACAAAAGAAGAAGTTTTCTCTAAATCAGACTTCCTTTCATTACATGCACCTTTATTACCATCAACAAAATACATTGTTAATAAAGAAACATTAGCACTAATGAAACCATCAGCAGTTATTATTAATACTGCACGTGGACCTTTAATTAATACTGAAGATCTACTGGACGCATTAGACGCTGGAAAACTAAGAGGAGCAGGACTTGACGTTTATGAAAACGAAGCAGGTGTATTCTTCTTCGATAAATCAAACGAAGTAATGTCAGATGCACTTCTAACAAGATTAAGAGCTCAAGCATTCTTCACAGACTTAGCTCTAGCTCAAATTGCTGGAACTACAATGAATAATGTTGAACTTGCAATCAAAGGAGAAGATGGTCAAACAAGACTTATTCTTCAAGAAGATGGAAGAGTAACTAACGGATAATCCCTTATGGGATTTTTTCTTACTGTTTTTTATCAAAAAAATAAGTTGAGAATTAAAATAACAAGCAATAACAAAGTATTTTTACATTTTATAAAAAACAAATATTTGGGTGAGTAAAACAAAAATAAACTTTGTGATTTTCCTATAAATAAAAATAAATTTTAATAGATTGTTATTGTCTATTAATCCTTTGTATTTATTTTTTATTTTTTTGTATAATTAATCTATTAAATTAATATTTAAAAATAAAATCGAAAGGAAAATTATGAAAATTTTTAAGTTTTTTAAATTTAAAAAGCAAGACAGATTTAATGCTGAAGAACCAAAAGATAAATTAACATGAATGAAACATGGTTTCTCTGAATTCTTTGGAACAATTCTTTTATCATTAAGTTTGGCAGGTTTATCAACAATAGTTGCTGGTACAGACAAACCCGCAGAACTGTATTTCTTACACCCAGTTCTAGTTGGATTCTATGCAGGGTTTATTGCTGTTGGTGCAGTACTATTTATTTTCTTAAGATGATCATGTGATTTAAACCCAGCTGTTACAATTACTAGATTATTAAAAGGAACAAATACTTTAAGATACGGTATATTTAAAATTGTTATCCAAATGGTTGCTGGTATATTAACTGGTTTAATCATTTATGGATTTGGTAAATTAGGAAATGGAGCAGCTGCCAACCACGCTATTTCAGCTATAGGCGCTTCTAAAAAATCATTTACAGGAAAAATTGGATTAGGAAACAGTATCGCTGCTGGTGCAACATGAATCTTCTTTGTTGAATTAGTAATGACAGGAATTCTATTATTCCCAATCTTCTCAGGAATGATTTCAGATAAATATAGAGACTTTGGTATTATGTTTATTATTTCTCTATCAGTATGAATGGGTATCCTTGGTGGTACAGCTGCTATTAACCCAGCTAGAGGTATTGCTCAACAAGTTCCAGGATTATTCTTCGGTCATGAAGTTGGACATTCTGCAAGTTATGCT
>NZ_PSZP01000009.1 GCF_004335995.1 Mycoplasma todarodis | reverse complement strand
TCCTTTATTTCCTGTGGAACCAATGTACATTCCGGGTCTTTTACGAACGGCTTCTAAACCTTCTAAGACCTGAATATTACTTGCTGAATATTCTGCCATCATTCCTCCTCTTTTTATTTTGGCGTATACACTTTTGAAAATCGCACATTTCGCTATTATATATACTATATAATTATAACATATGGGCCCAAAAATCAAGTTAAAAAAAGAGCATTTCAGGCTCTTTTATTTTTTTCAGTTTTAAGGACTTTAATAAACCCTTAAAGGTGCTTATTTGGTGCTTTAAGCGTTAATAACAACGCATTTTATCTATTGTTTTGGCTCGAACTCTGTGTATTCACCTATTTTTAGTTCAAAATCACTTAATTTTATATCTTTGATTCTTGTTCTATGCAGCTCTAAAACTTCATTATTAACTTTATGGAACATACGTTTAACTTGGTGGAATTTCCCTTCTGAGATTATTACATTACATTCATTCTTTGTAACATCCTTGATCAGTGCGGGTTTTAAAAGTTTTTCATCAAGGTGCATCGGACCCTTGAAAGCTAAAACATCTTCTTCTTTAACATCATTTTTTAATGTCACAAAATACTCTTTCTCAGTATTAGATTTTGGAGATTTTAGTTCGTGAGCTCATTTACCATCATCAGTTAAAATAACAAGTCCTGTTGTGTCTTTATCTAACCTTCCGACAACAAACATGTTTTTGTGTTTATAAACATCAACAATATCAAAAACTGTTTTGTGTAGATTATCCTTATTTGCACACACAAAATCCTTTGGTTTGTTAAGTGCTATATATACGTGTTTTTTAAAGGCGACTTTTTCATGATTAAACTCAATTATGTCTTTTTCAGGATCTACTTTGTATCCTATATCTTGTTGGGGAACTCCGTTAACAAAAACTCTTTTTGATTTAATTAGAGGTTTTACTTGACTTCTTGTTCCAACACCTTGATTTGCAAGGTATTTATCTAGTCTTAATTTCATACATCCATTATAACAAAATAACACCCTCCACTTGGTGTGGTGAGTGTTATTATTTTTCTTGTAAATCTTTATGATCATTTAGGTTCTTCATCCACTTGAATCTGCTGTAAATAATGAAAGAAATACCAGCCACAATAAACATAACAGCTTGCGAACAAATGAATGTTACTTTAAAGCCATAATCCAAGACGTATGGACCACATATTATCGCAATGGGTAATACTGCTCAAATTTGTGAGAAGTAATTAAGAATAGCTACTTGAATTTGTTTACCACCAGCCTCTAACATACCAGTGTAATAACTATTAGCTACAAAAGAAAAAATTGCGATTGAATAAACAATAATCATTCATCTTGCATACCCTTGGTATTCAGGATCTTGTATTAGAAAGTTTGGCAATGTAAATGCTAATCCGAATCCGATAGATGCAATCACTGCTGTTATAGTCATAATTGGAAGAATCAGTATTTTAGAATAGTATTTAGCCAACTCAAAATTACCTTTACCAAGTTCTTTACCAATTATGATTTTGATAGATTGATTAATTGCTGGGAATATTGTAAACATGATCGAAGATACTGCATAAGCAATTGACATTGATTTTATTAGTTCAGAACCAAACATATTTGCCCATATAACCGTCATTGCAACCAATGATCAACTCATGAGCGAGAATGTTAATATCATTCATGATCTTTTGAAAAACATTTTTAACATTCTTTTATCAACCTTGAATAGGTTTCCCACCCCACTAAAGGTATGTCTATTTCTATAAAATAAATATATAGCTAATAACATTTCAACAAAGAAAGATATCGCAGTCGAGATTGAAGCACCAGTCGCACCTAAATCAAGAGGGTAGATAAATACATAGTCAAATATTGCATTCGTTACCAATGACACAGCAGAAACAATTAGGAGGTATTTAGTTTTACCAATTGTTACCAAAGGATTCAATAAAAGAAATGCTATTGATGCAAATATATTTGCTGATGCAAGTATTCGAAAATATGTAATAGATAATTCTTTTGCAATTGTTGCATTTGCATGAGAATCACTAAGGAAAAATAAACCCATCAATTGTGGTGCCAATACCAACATTAGTATTGAAATTAATATTGAAATGACAACCGTAAAGTGGACATTAATTTTAAAAGCTTCCTTAAAATTCGTTTTATCTTCTCTTGCATTAAATTGAGCATAGAAAATACTAAACAAAATTCCTACAGCCATATAGATACTTGAAGTTGCAAATCACATCTCTGCACCAGCACCTACGGCAGTTAAATGGTTTTGTGCCTTATCATAACCAGTAATCATGAAATTATCCACAAAACCTACTGATATAATCAGCATTTGAGATAGAACTATAGGGATTATTATTTTTAAGGATTTCTTTCAAAATTCTTTTTTATTTACTTTTTCTTTTATTGATGTTGTCATAATGATAAATAATTATACCTTTAAAATGAACACCTCTCCCTAAATACCTGTTATTTCTTGATATCTCAATCACTTAATAAGATAACTAATAAGTTATAATAATTTTATGAACAAAATATTAAATTGAGATGAATACTTTATGTCAATGGCAAAATTGGCAGCAAGAAGATCAAAAGACCCAAACACACAAGTAGGAGCTTGCATTATAAATGAAGACAATATCATTGTTGGTATGGGATACAACGGTATGCCCAAAGGTAATGATGAATTCCCATGAACAAGAGAAGGTGATGATAATAAATATAAGTATGTTATCCATGCTGAAGCTAACGCTATTTTAAATGCAATTAAAAACTTAAAAGGCTCAACTATTTATGTTTCGCTTTTCCCTTGTAACGATTGTGCAAAAATGATTGCTCAATCAGGAATTACAAAAGTTGTGTTTGAAGATAATAAATATAAAGATACATTAGAAGTTCAAATTTCCGAAAAGATTCTTTCTTCTTGTGGAGTTGAAATGAAACAAATTAAAGTTGGAGAATTAGTTATTAAATAATAATAAAATAAAAAAATCACTATGTAGTGATTTTTATTTCCGTCAATTTTCATCCAGCTGAGCTACAAGCGCATTTTGGAGGCACCAACGGGATTCGAACCCGTAATCAGGGTGTTGCAGACCCATGCCTTAGCCGTTTGGCTATGGTGCCATATTTCTTATATATTATACATAGATTATTTAATCATTTATAATTAAATTATGATTTATTCAATTTTAATGAGTTTCTTAATTATTCCAATGTTTATTTGTATGTTTTTTTTAACAGGTAAAATAATACAAACTAAGTACAAAGCATTCGATACAAACCCTTATATGTCAATACCAATAGGTTTTGTATTTTTCAGTACAGCAACCCTTATTGTCTATACTCCTTTAATTATTTTGCATCTTCCCGGTGTGTTGTTTATTGTTTTTGAAGCTTTAAAGGATTTAGCAATATTTATTATTATTTGAATGCATAGAAAATATATAAAAGTTAATTTTGATTGAAAAAAGATTTTAATCATTTTTATAGGTTCTGCAATAATGGCAGCAGTCCCTGCAATCATAACTCTTGTGAAAGAGCAAAATGATTACCCATTCCACCTTCAAAGATCTTACAATGTTTACCTACGTCAATACAATGGTGCGAAAGAAGTCGAACCTTGAAAAGATGGTAACGTTTATAACTCGTGATATATGTTTAATTCAGTTATTATTGAGTTATTTAAGTTGAATGGTGACTATCAAGTGTGATGAATGCAATCTTCGATGGTAGCAGTTATATCAACAACAACCATACTATCTTTAATTAAAATAGCTTTCAAAAAAATTAGGGTCATTGCCTTACTTCTGATCATCTTTATGATAAGTGTTATTGTCTTCAGATCGATAAATGTTTTTGGTCTACATTCTAATATTATAGGGTTTATTTCTACAACGATAATTATGCTAATCATGTCTTGAGAGTTATTCAAAATGCCAAGAGTTCGTTACATACTTTTAACTGGAGCAACCGGATTTGCAATGCTTTCTTTCGACTGATCTGCTCTTTGATTGTACTCTACATATATGTGTATTTTTATAGGTATGTATATTTATAAAGAAAAGCCAAAACCTACACTTTTAATACTATTTACACTTACTTTTATAGGTTTTATGTTCGCAACATCTATCCATAGATTTACAACAATAGGTTCTACAATTGGTATGGTTACCGCCCTTATTATTGGTGGGTTATTCCTATGATTGAGAAATAAAAACTTTGAAGAACCAATGGATAAATTGTTATTTAGATTTAGAAAATGATGACTACCAGTATTATTCACAATTTTCATGATAGTTTCTTTATCTATATGATTATCTAAAAGTGAGATGGACTTATGGTTTAACTTTGGAATCGAAACGAGTTACTTAAATACATTAAGTTCTTCAAAATCGCTTGCTACTGCTATGTATGTTATTTATTGAATTGTTGTATTAATTGGAATATCATTTATATTCTATTCATTTAAACAAAAGAAAAAATGAGATATTGGGGCATTCCTAATTCTAATAGGTGTTATCTCAACATTATTCTTCTTCTCTCCATTTACAGCTCCATTTATAAGGTCGTATTTTATACCTAAGGCTCTTTTCTCAAGTTTACAATGAACAACCGTAGCACCTCTATTAATTGGGATTGTTCTAAAAACGAACGCAGTTATAATTAGGAAAATAAAATTCGAAAGTTCTGCCATAGATAGGATTACACATGTATAAAAAATTCACATGATCAGTTATTGCATTTTCTATAACGCAAATAACACTTGGCTTATTAGCTATATTTGAAGTATTGGATTCTTCTAAATACTTGGGAATCTATTGAGTTATTTCAGGAATAATAATGCTTGTTTATTCCGGAACTACTATTTTAAATATGAGAATAAGCAAGGTTAAAACTTTATTCTTAATGTACATAATTTTAATCATAAGTTTATTCGCTTTGTGTTGAATAAACTTATTAACATTAGTGTTTATCATTCCATACGCATCAATCTCACTCTTATTTGCTTTGGGATTTCATACAGAACTGAAAATATAATACTTTTAAAACAAATAAAAAAATAAAGCATGTGCTTTATTTTTTATTAACCTTTAATTGCTGAACCTTGTCTTGAAATGGTTCTCATTATCTTACCTCTCATACCAAAGTAAAGTAGGAACATTGGGATGATCGCTAGTGCTGCTGCTGCAAGCCTAACATTAGGATATAGAGATATAGTATCGTTAGCATCATTTGATTTACCAGTTGTAAATAATCATGTTGACATAACTTGTGTATCTGCACTATTAGCTAAAAGTAGTGCTGGTCACATATATGAATTTCATGCTGCGAATGCTGTTAGAATACCGACTGTTCAAATTGTAGGTGTTACCATTGGTATTGCAATTCTAAAGAAGTATTTAATACTTGAACAACCATCAACCATTGCTGCTTCTTTTGTTCTTGAAGGGATTGCTTCAAATGCATTTCTAAGCATTAATGCTGAGAATACAGAAGCGATGAATGGGATAAATAATGATGCAGTTAACATTGGCCCTTCACGTCAATCTAGTTGAGTAACAATTGTATATTGACCAGACATTAATGCAATTTCTGGAAGCATCATAATTGATAGGAAGAAGAATCATACAGCTTTCTTCCCTCTTCATTTTGGTAATGAGAATGCATACCCTAAAAGTAGAGTGATGATAATCTTAATTACTATTGATAAGAAAGTTACCAAAGCAGTTAATAAGATAGCATTTCAATACCCCTCTTGGAATGCTTGTGTAAAGTTTTCTCAATGAGGCGTTTTAGGTGCTAAGTGAACTTGATGTGTATCTGAAATTTCATCATAAGACATCAAGGCACCTGAAATCATGTAGTAGAATGGGAATAATATTAATAATCCGAAAATACCAATGATTGTTACTTTAGCCATTAATTTGGCTAAATCTCCGATAATCGATGTTGCCCCAGGCATTTTAGATGTGGCTTCACCAACTTTTTGCAATTTCCTTTTATTTAGGAAATTAGTAATTCTTAATTTTATTAGCGACACGTTTTTCTCCTAAATAATTTGTTAATTTTACTATTTGATTAAATCCACCCTTAACTATTACCGAGAAGGAAATAGAAATGACAAGGATGTAAAGCGAAGCAACTCCAGCTTTCCCGAAGTTAGGAACATTAATTTGATCGTATACATAAAGCATTAAGGTGAATGCGCCATTTACTTTAGCTGTACTTGGATTATTATCGAATAAGGCAAGTGGGAACACTTTAATAGCCCCAATTATACCCATAGTTATAAGAAAATTAATTGTTCCATTAATTGAAGGAATTGTAATCTTAAAGAATTGTTTAACTGGACCACTACCATCGATTGCGGCAGCTTTATATCTAGTTTTATCAACTGCAAGCATTGCAGTTGTGAATATTAATATGTTGAATGCAAGTCCTCTTCATACACCGAATGAAACCATAACAATCATGGCACCATGTCCTGTTGTATCATTTGTGAATTGCATTTTCTTACCACCTGCAGCTGTGATGATTCCATTAATCATACCTGTATCGTAATCAAATAAGAATGCGAACGCAAGTGAAATTGAAATTGCTGAAGTTACATAAGGTAAGAAGAAAATTGTTTGAATGATACCTCTCAACCTTTTTCTGATAACTGATGATATAGCAGATGAAATAACTAATGAAATAATTAGTATTAATGGAACTGCAATAATTGCATAAAGCAATGAATTCTTTAATGCTTGGTGGAAGAATGGATCTTCTAAGACAGTTTTGAAGTTGTGGAATGATGCTGATGTATCGTAAGCATCATTATCATTGACAAATATACCATCTTTAACAGCAAATATAAATGGGATAACCGTAAAAACTATTAAGATAGTTAATGCTGGAACCATCAATAGGAACGCTTTTCAAAAAGGTGTTTTCCTATTAACTCTATATAAATCCTTTGTTTTTGGATTAGCATGTCTTTCTAATTTTCTCTTAAATGACATCTAACCTCTCCCCTTCTTTATCAAAGAAATGTAACTTAGATTCTGGAAGTGAAAGTATAATTTCCTCTCCAATTTCATATTGCATTTTCTTTCTTAAGAATGCTTTTGCTTTACCAATACCTTCAATATCAACAGTTGCAAGAACTTCTCTACCAAGATATTCAACGAATTCAATTTTTGTTTTGAATCCTGTTTTTGTTGCGACTTCTTTGAAGTCTTCGGCTCTAATACCAACTTTAACTTTGTCGATACCTTTCACATTAATTTTTGAAAGTCTTTTATCTCCAAGTTTAACAATACCTGTTGGTGTAACTTTAGCTTCAAAAATCTTCATTTCAGGCATACCGATAAATTTAGCCACAAATTCATTTTTAGGTTTTAGATAAAGTTCCATTGGTGAACCAACTTGTTGAACAAGACCATCTGACATACAAATAACTTTATCTGAAATAGACATAGCTTCTTCTTGATCGTGAGTAACAAATACTGTTGTAATATTCATTTCTCTAACAAGGTTTTTAATTCATTCTCTTGTAGCAATTCTTAATTTAGCATCAAGGTTTGATAATGGTTCATCCATCAATAGAACTTTTGGACTTTTTACAATAGCTCTAGCAATCGCTACCCTTTGTTGTTGTCCACCTGAAAGTTTAGTTGGCTTTTTATTTAAGTTTTTAACAATGTCAACTTTTTCAGAAACTCCCATAACAGCTTCGTGAACTGCTTGTTTCATTGTTTTGATTGAAGCTTTATGCTCATCATATTTCTTTTGTTCTTTTTCTGAAAGAGGTTTATCTTCTCCAACAAATTTTTCTTCTAGAGCTTTAACTTCTAATTCATAAGCTTTCTTTGCAAGTTTTGGAACTGTTTTAACATTAACTTTAGCTTCTTTAATAAGTTTCTTCATTCTAGTGTTATATGACTCACCATCAGCTTCTGGTGTGTTTCTATTTTCTTTAAGAATAACAAGTTCTTGTTTTGCTTTATTAATCTTTTCAGTTGCTTCAGCTTTGATTCTCGCTTCTTCTTTTGTTAGTTCAGCTTTTTTAACTTCAATAAATTCTTTGTATTCTGCTTTTGTTTTTGTATCATTAGAAACTTCTTCTTTAAATGATTTAATTTCATCTAAAATTTTGTTTGAAAGTTCTGCTAATTGAGTTTTACCTCATGAATCAGCAATATCAATTGCAGCTTTTGCATTATTAATATCTCTATTGAAATCTGAAATAACTTTGTTTAAGAAATATCTTGTTTCAACTTTAACTTCAAGATATGCCTTAAATAATTTTTGACATTCTTTAAAATCAGCTTCTTTAGCACCTTTTGATTTAAGGGTAATTTTCATCATTTCGTGTTTAGCAATTAAATTTTTCTTTTGAAGTTTTTCTTGTCATTCTTTATCGTTGTAAAGAGGGAAAGAAATGTTTTTGTAAACTGACATGTGAGGATATAGTGCATAGTTTTGGAATACTAATCCTAACTTTCTTTTTTGAGGAGAAAGTTTTGTAACGTTACGCCCTGAAAACATAATGTCTCCACTTGTTGGTGTAAGTAGACCTGAAATTGCATTTAGTGTTGTTGTTTTACCACAACCTGAAGGTCCTAGTAAAGTTACTAGTTCACCTTGTTCAATTTGGAAATTGATGTTATCAACGGCAAGTGTTTCCCCGAAGTCGATTACCATGTTTTTTATTTCGATTGCTGGAGCTGTTCTAGCTGAATCTTTATTATTCTTTGCGTACTCTGCAATTTCCTTGATCTTAATCATTTTTGTATTTGCTACTTTATTCATTATTTATCTCCTTGTTTAACGCCCAACATATCGTATATATTTGGTGTTTCGACTGTATTTGTTCCTCTTCATCTTAAGTTTGTGTCATCTGTTACTCCATGAACCTTTAATATGCTTTTATAATCAACGGAGAATAATCCTTTTTTGTTTTTAAAAGCATTGTTATATGCATCAGCAACAGAATGTCCAATAAGTGATTCAACACTATTGATCACGTTAACTTTCGCAACATTTATAAATGCCAACGCAAGTCCTTCATTTAATATATCCACACTATATGACCTGTATTTTTTATCTTCTGGTTTTTCTTTGTAGAAGATTGAACCAACAAGTCTGCTGTAAGATTTATTATCACTTGTTATAACTCTTATTTTTGAACCAGCAGGTAATACTTTATCCCCAAAGTCTTTTGCTTTTTTTGCTCAAATATATTCATCACCTGTAGTTTCTGGTCATGTTCCATCATCAGCTTGTGCGTGTAGCTCTGGTGTATCAATTGCAGCTACTCTAATTTTTCACTCTGTTTTACCTTTGACTGGTTTCTCAAATCTAACTACCGGTGTATCTCCATCAACCCAACTAACGATAGTTGCATCATGTCCTGATTTGTTCTCTAAATCAAATTTATCGTTTTGATGTGTAAATTCATGATCTCCAATAGCATCCCTTCATGCTTTAAGATCTTTATCTTCGTTTTGACCTTTAGAACAAGAAACAGCAACTGCTACGGGCACAGCAATCATTGCTAATGTTCCAACCCCAAATATCCTTTTACTAAACTTAGTTTTTTTCATATATTAATTTTATCAAATTACATACTTTAATAAGTTTATTTTTTAAAAGAAATACCTTTATTTTAGATAAAAAATCTAACTACTTAAAATAAAGAATATTGTTTACTTTTTTAATTGATATTTTATTGTAAATTCAGATAAAAAAATAACCATCTTTGATGGCTATTTTAATTATTATTCATTATTTTGAATATGGTTCATAAAGTTTTTTGATTTGTGCATAAATATCTTCTGCTCCAATTGTAGCTTTTGGATTAGAGTGCATTGCAACTGATCAAGAATCTTTTAAGGCAACATCAAAGACATTTTTTCTAAGTGTTGATGAAAGTCTATTAACAGGAGCTTGGAATCCGAAGTTATTTTTTGAATCTTGTGTCATGTCGTGGAATGCTTTATATGCTAATGCATTACCTTTATCTCAATCTGATTTAGCATCTTTAAATGCTCCGGCTGTTGGTGTTATATATTGAGCGTGTTTGTCAAAGTATTTAACTGGTGTATATTCTCTATCTCCATCTTTGATAGTATCTTTTGTTGTGAAGAATCATTTAACGAATTTACCTGTTTCAATATCTTTTTGTCCACCATGTTTAATACCTATTAATGAAGGACCTTGAATCATTGTTGTTGTTTTTTTACCACCATTAACAGTTTTAGGTGCTTTTGCAAAGGCAACTTCTTTTTGTTGAAGTGTTTTACCTGCATCGTGACCATCTGTTTTAACAGCTTTAGCTTCAATAGCGAAGTAGTGATATTTTCCAGCAACTACGTAAGCTTCTTTTATAGAAGCAGTATCTTTTAACCCTTTTGCAGAAGATAATCATCCTATTGTGTTTTCTGATGCTGGTGCAGCTTTAAATAATTTTGTTGCGTCAGCAGAAAGTTTTTTATCGTATTTACCAACTTTGCTTGAATCTACATTATTTGCATAAACTTTATTGTGGTGTTTATCATTTGTATACCCAACAATATCACCTGAAGCTGTTATTGTTTTACCTGTAGAATCTTTGTAAGATTTAATTACTTCTTTTGTGTGTGAACCAAGATCAACCATCTTACCGTCGATTTTAGTTTTATGAGACATTGCTCCAGTAAAGTTGTGAGAATATCCAGCTGTTGATCCTCATGTAAGTGCCGCTCTATGTTCAACAAGATCTGATGATGAGTATGCACCTCCACCTTGGAATTTAACCCCACCTGTTTGAACAGCTTTTTCAAAAATTCTTAATCCGTCTTTAATTTTTTTGGCATTTGCGCCTGAACCATCAAGGAAACTTGTGAATTCATCTTTTTGACTAAAGAATTCTTTCATATCGTAGTTGTTTAGTCCAAAGATTGTATTGTAGATTGTGTTTGTTGGAGCATCAATCCCTAGAACATATGATTCTGAAGATGCATCTTTACCAAACGCTTCTTGAACTGTTGCTGAAAAATCAGCTATTTTTTTATAGTCTGTGAATGTATCAGCTTTAATTTCCACATTATTATATGTTCCTGAAATTGTTCCTCAGATATGTTTAATTTCTTTTGTATCCTCTGGTGACTCTTTGAAATTTAAAATTTGTCCAAGTAGAGTATCTGAACCAACTTGGGCATTTGGATCAATTTTTCCATTTGTATCAATCCCCGTTACTTTTGCTCCTGCTGCTGCAAGTTGTTTTAGGATATATTGCATAACTGGCATATCAGCTGAAAGCATTTCTGTTGAAGCTGCGATTGGAGCTTCATAAATTGATTTACCTTGTTTATGATTTTTAATTCCACCAATGTTATCGTTAACACCCATGAATTGTTTTTCGAAATCTGATCTCTTAACTGAGTTAGCTCCTAAATCTGAAAGATCCAATTGAGCGCCTTGAGCAGCTAATTGTCCGACAGCATCTGGATAGTCAATGAATAAATCTGAAACTGGACCCATGTGTTTTTGCTTAATATCTCTTAATTCAAGTGGGGCAATTTTACCGTATCCACCTTCAATGTTTTGGAATTTTACTTTAAATTTTGGGTTTGTTGCATTATATCTATCAACAACCTTTTGGAAAGCTTTGAATTGTGGACCATTCTTAGCTCAACCCGCTTTAATTAAAACTACATTATCATTTTTGTCTGAACTTTTACCACATGAAATAACTGTTGCAACTGGTGCCGCAACCGCAACTGCTGCAGCTGTTACTGTAAGTCCGATTTTTTTAAATTTTTTCATAAATCTTTTCTCCTTGAAATTCTTTTTTTATTTTTACTGTTTAACTGATGAAGCGTGTAAAAAACATAACCTAGTAAAGGTTACATTTTTTTATTATGAAAATAGCGATATTAAAAACGCATTTTTCCTAATAGTTGTCTCAAACACATTATTGTAATTCATCAAGTTAATTTTACATTGGAACTTATCTTTCTTGCAATAAACAATTTGTTATTTTTTCATTACATATGTAAATAAAATAACGTTAGTAAAATTCAAAAAAATGTCAATTAATAAAAAAATCCACACTTTTAATAAGCGAGGATTTATATTATTAAATTGATTTTTCAAACTTAACTTTTTTAAGGTCTACAACTTCATTAACAGTTTTAAATTCAGCATCAATTGCATTATTTTTTGCAGTTTCTTTTAATCACATAGCAGATTTTTTCGGTATTCTTTTTTGAGTTTCTAAATCAACTTCAATGAATCCATATCTATTTTTATATGCGTTTAATCATGATCAACAATCAATGATTGCTCACATGTGGTATCCAAATAATGGAGCGCCTTCTTGAATAGCTTTATGACATCATGCTAAATGTTCATTCAAGAATGCAATCCTATAATCATCATCAATCATCCCAGTCTCTTTATTACGATATAATTCCTCGTTTTGGACTCCCATACCGTTTTCAGAAATATAGAATGGTAAATCATCATAATTTTCTTTAATCATTTGTGCTGTATCGTATATAGCTTTAGGGTAAATTTCTCAACCTCTAAATACATTCATTACTGCTTTATCTCATTTATATGGTTCGTAGAATTGTTTGTATTTAAATTCAGGCTTATAGTCTTTTCTTGGAGCTTGTACCCTTGAAGGCGCATAGAAATTCACACCAACATAATCCACTTTAACTTTTGAAATTTCTTCAAGTTCTTCTTTATTTATTATTGGCATTAATTCCGGATTTTGTTTTAAGAAATCAACTAGTTCTTTTGGAAATACACCCTTAATCATTGGATCAAGGAAAGCGTAATTAATAAAGGTGTTGGCCATTTTAGTGGCTTCTTCATCTTCCTTAGAGAAATTTTCCCCATCTTTTGCATAGGCGTTGGCAACATTGATAACAACCCCTATTTTTGCTTTTAATTTAGATCTGTGTTTTTCGTTAAAGATATTAACAGCTTTTGCATGAGCTAAAATTGTTCCATAACCTGCTTGGAATGCTCTTTTTTCATCTTTAACAGCTGGCCAATGAAAACCATATAAGTATCCCCCATGAATCGGAACTATCGGTTCATTCATAGTCGCATACATATTTACCTCATCTTTAAATTCAGAAAAGATGAAATCAGCATAACGCCCATACATTTCAACAACTTCTGATGATTCTCATCCACCCATTTCCATTGCTCATTTAGGCATATCGAAATGGAATAATGTCATAACTATATGAATGTTATTTTCCTTACATTTTTTTAAAACATCATGGTAAAAATCAACAGCTTCTTTATTTACAGTCTCGGTATTATCCGGGAATAATCTTGCTCATGAGAATCCTAACCTTACAGAGTTAGCCCCTATTTCACTAAACATTTTTATATCTTCTGGATATTTATTTGCAAAATCAGAAGTTACACTTGGTCCAATTGAATTGTGGAATCTTTCAGGATCCTTTTCATAAAACATATCTCAAACTGTTTCGCCTTTTCTTGTCTTACCCTTACCTTCAGATTGTTCCGCGGCTGTTGCACCACCTCACAAAAATCCTTTTGGAAATTCTAATTTTTTCATTTTTTTCTCCTTGTTGATGCCCTCTTTAAATAGAAACATCATTTTACTTTTCTCTCTTGTGAAACCTTCTACTATTTAAACACTTATGAATTAGTTCACAATTAAATTATATTCCCTTATTACCGGTTAAAAATTCAAAAGTTGTATACCATTGTTTGTCAAAAGAGAAAAAATCACAAATAAAAAATAGTGTAATTCACTATTTAAAAATTTTATGATATGAATTAAATTTAAATCTTGTTTTGTCAACTCATTTTATTGAAAACTCAACTCATGTTTCTTTATTTTCTAAAGTTGTTGCAATCATTGGGTATGGTTTTCCTCAACCAAATTTCGATGCCTTTGGTTGATGGGCTTTTTCTTCGGAAAAAATCACAAACTCATTAGAGTGGTTGACACCAACATTCAATGAATCTATATATTGGAAAATAGATTTCTTTATAGCTTCAACATCAATTTTTTGACAAAACTCTTTATTTATGAATGTATATTGTTCTACTATTAATTTTTCGCCATCAAAATATCTTTTTCTTAATGCATGAACATTTTCTTTGTCAAACATTTTTTTGTAGAAAATTGTAGATGTTAATCAAATTTTATCAATCACGATATCTTTGATGTCGATTAATTCTGTTGTTGATCTTGTTGTGCCATAAATTCTATTTGGACTTAAAAATCCTGTAGAGTTTTCTCTAATAGATACAACATATTGTTTACCTCTTGATGATTCAATTAATCCAGCACTCAAAAGCACTCTAAGTGCATTCCTTGCTGTTGTTCTTGAACAATCAAATTTAATTGATAATTGCGTTTCAGATGGAAGTCTTTTTCCTTCTGATAATTTACCATTAACGATTTCATTTATAAGATATGAACGTATTTGGGATTCTTTTGTTTGTGCCATTTTAATACCTCATTTTTTTATTCTATATAAATAATATCATTTATATTGACGAGTTTATTCTATTGATTGAATAAATATAACAACCTATACCTAGATTATTATTGATTGAGCCTAAAGATTGTGCACTTACTTATGTATACAAGTATATCTATATATATAAACTCGAATGCTATAATCATTGTATAAAAACAACTAAGGAGTAATGAATATATGAAAAAATTTAACGAGGATTTTATTTTCTCAGCATCAACTTGTGCTTTTCAAATTGAAGGGGGAAGAAATGAAGGGGGAAGAGAGCATTCAATATGAGATAAATTCACAATTGAAAATTTCTACATCCCAAAAGAAGGGGAAGCAGCTAGAGAAATTAATTCTATAGAGGTTGCAGCTGATTTCTATAATAGATACAAAGAAGATGTGAAGATCATGAAACACATGGGCATGAACGGTTTCACTTACAATATGGATTGAGCAAGGATTATGCCAAACAGTTCGGGAAAACCAAATGAAGAAGGTTTAAAATTCTATGAAGATATGTTTAAGGAGTTAGTTGAAAATGGAATTAAACCAATACCTATTCTTTACCACTGAGATACACCGTTATGATTAGAAGAAATGGGTGGGGCCTCAGACAGAGTGTTTATTGAGCATTTTAGACAGTTTGTAGCAATTGTTTTTGAAAGACTAGGTAAATATACCAATATTTGATACGTAAACGATGAGAATTCAACTTTTACAACCTCATCTTATCTACAAGAATATAGCCCTCCATTAAAAAATAATAAAAGAGAGTTTTGAAGCGCTCTCCATAACTTAAACCTCACAGGTGCCATTTGTAAAAAAGAATTTTTAAAAGCTAAAGAAGCTGGTTTTGTTAATGATGATGCCATTCTTGGTATTGATCACGATTGAAGCCCTGCAGTACCTTATGATGCTAATGATAAGGATGATTTAGAAGCATGTAAGATATTTGATCAATACCACATGAATATGTTTCTTGATCCAAACATGTTAGGTGAATATCCAGAATGTTTCTGAAAAGAATTAAAGAAAGATGGTGTAGAAGATATAGTTCAAGATGGAGATATGGAACTCCTTAAAAAATATACATTAGATCTTGTTGGTTGAAATTACTATAGACCAACCATCATAGCAGCACCAAAAAGAATGAAGGAAGATATAGATTGATTTAACGAGCCAGGTTTCTTCATATCGGACGAGGCTTGAATTGTATATCCAAAATCAGAGAGATATACAGATTGAAAATGATTAATTAAACCTGAATATCTTGTTCCAGGTTCAAAAAAACTTTACGAAAGATATAAAAAACCTTTAATGATTATTGAAAATGGTATGGGTTATTTTGACAAAAGAGAAGACAACGTGGTTAAAGATTCATATAGAATCGACTTCCTGAATGAACACATTCTGCAAGTTCAAAAAGCTATTGATGAAGGTGTGCCATTTATTGGTTATTCATTATGAACTTATTGTGATATATTCTCACCTTCTGGAGGATATAGAAAAAAATATGGCCTAGTTGGCGTTGATTTCGAGGGAGAGACACTAGATAGATATCCTAAATCTTCTTTCTATTGATATAAAGATGTCATCACAAATAAAAGATCTATCGAAGGGGAAATTAATTACAATAAATACTTCGAAGAAGCTAAGGAAGATTTTAAAAATAATAAAGAAATTTGAAATAAGTAAAAGCGCAATGCGCTTTTTTTATTAAGAAATTAAAAAAATCACACATATACTGTGTGATTCCAAAAGTTTTAACCATATTTTTTATTCATAACTTTTGTCGCTCAATGTTGTGGTTCGACTTTAAAATGTTTTGAAACTTTAATAGCCAAGTTAGCAGCGATTCGTTTTTCTTTTGCCATTAATGCACGTCTTTGCATAGCGTCGTTAAGGCCATATTGTGTCTTACCGGCTTTGTAAAATATCTCATAATCAAATGCCGCATATTTCTTTAAGAAGGTTGGCGAATTTTTATTAAGTGATATTCTTTTTATCGTACCTTTAGAACTAACCAGCTCTAAGGAAACAATATTTTCTTCATCGAATTCAAGGACGTTTATCATTGACTTTCCATGTTTAAATTTAACACCCTTTGCTAGGTTATGAATTTCTAATTTTGGCTTGAATGCGCTTAAGAATAAATTCAATGTGTACTTTCATACTTCATCAGATTTTTCTTGTGCTTTTATGACTATTGTGTATCCAACATTTATGATTCTTCTGTATTCATCTAAATACGAATCGTATTTTCTATCTTGTTCAAGATCATTTTTTAATCCGCTACCAGGTTTATTAAATCGCACCAGAGACTAAAACTCCTACGAGTATAAAAATTATTGATAACGGTACGCATACCATAAATGATCTTTTTACTCTTCTTGTGTGTCTTCATGAATGTTTCCCCGTAGTTTTAGCTAGGTTTGAGTGGAATCATATAAAGAACGGTGCAAGAAGAACAATTAATGACAAGATAAAGAAGACCAGAACTAATTTAACGTGCATGCTAAATTATTTAATTCCTACAGTTGCCAAGGCATTTGTAATGTCTTGAAGACTTGTATTTGTTGGAACAGCTTTCCCGTGTGTCATAAGCACGGAATGAAGTGCATTATATAATGCCTCTGTTTTTGTTGTTGCTAGCCTTTTAAGCTCAGCTTTACGTGCATTCTCATCTAATTTTGTAAAATCTTTTATGGAAACTGTGGCATCTACCAATGTAGTTTTACCATTTTTATCAGTTGTTTCCATTTTTGTACCAAATTTTAAGGTAATAACCGGACCGTTATTCTTAGCGTTAATTAAATCATAAAATAACTTTTCAAGTCCATTTTCGAAAACTTTCCCTTTTGAAATAGAACCTGTGATGAACTCTTTTAATGTTCCTTCTGATTTAGCAATCGCATCTTGAACATTGTCATCTGAATTAATGAAATCTCAATAACTTTTAGATGTTAATTCAGGAACCATTTGTTGTGGGTTAATTTTTGTAGCAAAATATCTTGCTCCATTAGCATTGGCTAATGTAACCTCATAATCAGGGTTTGAGTCGTCACGTTGTGAAATAGCTACAGGGATCGCAATTGTGAATGCTGCAGCACCGACTAATACAGTAGAACCAATAATCAATGATTTTCTACTCATACTTTTAAATATGTTTTTCATAATTACTTCGCTCCTTCTGTTGCAACTTTTTCAGCTTTCTTGTTTTTAGTTTTAATACCAAGTAGTTTTCTATCGTCTGCTCTTTGTCATAGTACAAATGGTAGGTATACCAATGTTGCTGTAATTATAGAAGCGATAGAAACAACGATTGATCTTCAGTCAAATTGTGTTGCAATTAGACCGTTGATTACAGGTGGAGTTGTTCATGGAACAGGTATTGTTCCTGGATTCATTCAACCTGATTTAATTGCAATAATTGGTCAAATTAGAGCAAGTACTGGCGCGAAGATAAATGGAATAATTCATCTTACTGAGAAGATTATTGGGTAACCAAAGATTACTGGTTCATTTACTTCGAATACACCAACTGGGAGCGCAAATTTCGCTACCTCTCTTGTTGGTGAACCTTTTGGTAACATGAAGATTGAAAGTACTAGTAGAGGTAATGTTGAACCTGTACCACCGATAAATCCTCAACAGTTAACAACGTTACCTGTGAAGACGTTTTGTCCTCCAGCCAAGTTATCAATTCATAATAATGTCATAACCGGTGTGAATATACCGTTAAGTGTATTTGAACCGTGAATACCAAAGAATCATAGAACACCAACTGATACCATGTAAACGATAAGTAGTGAAATATCTAGACCTTCTTGATTCTTAATAAGTGACATAAATGGCGCTTGGATAAATGTTGTAATAATATATGCAAATGTTCTTAATCCATTTACTTGGTAAACTCCAGCAAATTTTGTTGAAACAACTTTTGCTGTCGCTGAATCTCCCAAGAAACTTTCAGCATTATGCCCCATAGCGATAAATGGGATAGAAACTAGTAAGTTAACCATTGCTGCACCTAATAGAACTATAAAGCAAGGCACAAGAACACCGAACGCTTTACCAACAGCAGGTGGAACTGATGCAGGTAATTTTAGAACCATTTTACCGTTGTTTGTGAATCAAATGAATAATTCAGAACCGGCAAGTGAAGCTATAATTGCAACTAGCATTCCTTGTGCTGAGAACATTTTTGGATCAGCACCAACTAGGATTAGGAATGTTGCTAATCCAACAACTGAAACTAATGCAGGTGATTTGTGCCGTCTAATAATAGCCATTGAATATGACATTAGAACAGCAATATACACTGACATAAGTCCAATTGTAGCAGCATTAATTCAACCGAATAGTTGAGTACCTAATGCTTGTGCATCTTTTCATGCTGGATCAATTAATACTCAATTACTTGAAGTATCAAATAAAGATCCGTGAACAACTTTTGTCACACCATTCCCAGAGGCGTGTGCAAGAAGTCCTAATAGTGAAGTTTGGAATGCTCCTCATCCACCAAATACGATTGTTATAAAGAAAATAGCAATCGCACCAGCGATAGTAATAGGAATACTTAATGCAAACCCATCTCTTAAAGCTGTTAAATGTTTTTGAGTTCCAAGTTTAGAAACTGTTCCTAAGAATTTATCAGTTGCTCCTTGTAACTTATCTTTTGTAGCTTTTGTCATTATTCAACACCTCCTTGTAATAATTCCATATCTCCAGATAACCCTTTACCATATTTAAGAACCGCTAAATAGATTGGAGTTAATATAACTGCGACTGGAGCTAAAATAATTTGAATAATAATTACAAAGTTAAGGAAAATTGATTTGCTTTTCAATTTTAATAATGGGATTGTTAGTACAATAACAAACAATCACACGATTGATAAAATTGAAAAGATAACTGCGGGACTTTCCATAATAACTGTTGGTGTTTTATTAATATAGGCGTCGTTTGCAATTGCGTCTCCCGTTACTTTTGCAACGTCACCGTGTAGTTTGTCAAAAAGAGCTACCCTTTGTGTGATTCCTACTATTAGAAGAATTAAAATAACTGTTGATAATACTGTTAACGTTATAAGTTTTTTCATATTACTCACCGCCTTTTAAAATTTCTTTTGCGAATTCAAAAACTTTATCGGCTCTAGCCATTGCGTAGTCAGCGGGGCTGATTACAGCAACTGGTTTGTCCCCAACAAGTTTTTGAAAATCTCTTAGCATAAATTTAACTTGTGGTCCAAGAAGAACAATATCAAAATCTTCAAAGATTTGTTTTGCTTTTCCTGAATCATGAGCTTCTGCTAAACCAGTAATGCCATTTTCCTTCATATGTTCATTTAGAGATCTCTCTAATAATGAAGTAGACATACCAGCTGAACAAGCTAATAATATTTTCATAATAATATCCTTTCGTGTATCTATATATACAAATAAATACAATAATATTATAGCACCCGATACCAAAAAAACTTAATACTTATGTATACAAGTTAAAATGTTAGAAAATTATGTTCTATTTCGAAAAAATTATTTAAAAAAATGTGGTATTGCACATTTTTTTAAATACCTAAAATATTTTTTATTTTTTATTTCACTTTATAGTTTTAATTAATTTGAAGTTCCGCGTAGGTGAAGCAAAATCAAAAAGTAAATGATCAAATTTATTAATATGACCTACATAATTACGTTTTCCATCATTTGGTATTTCTTTAGTAATTATATGTAACTCTCCCATGTACCTGTTGTATTTTTTATTTAAAACAACAACATCACCAGGCTTGAACATTTTACTGTTATGTTTCCTTGGTTTTATTTCACTTTTATCAAAAACAACCCTTGGTCACGATGATCTCATAAAATATGAATTTATATCTGCTCGTGGGACGTGTGGAAATTTATAAATGATATCTTTTTCAATCTCTGTTATATCTGACGCTTCCTCTAATTCAAATATTAAGTCTCTTTTTACTTTATAATTCTCACTAATATCTTTGAATGCTTTATCATCAATTCTATATTTCTCTTTATCCTCTATAGTTAATTTATCGGTTTCAGAATCAAGTATTGTTTTAATGATTTTAAATTGCTCGATGGTTGTTCCTTGTTGTGAAATGATAATATCACTAATAAGATCTGTTGCAAGGTGGTGTCTTATTTGTTCAGACAATGAAGCGTCTCTATGTTCTTCAATTGTAGGCATTCCATCATTGACGTTTCATGGACCAATACCTTTTTGTGATTCTGGCAAAGTTATAAACGCAGCAACCTTAATGCCTTTTTTGTAATATCATTGTGATAATTCTAGAAATCTTTCGTATTTCAATCCCGTTCATCTCATTGGATAAAAATTGTGACACGCAATAAGATTTTCAGCCTTTCCACCTTTTGCTAAAGTTTTTTGCATAGTTTCAATACCTGTTGAAGCATTGAGTTCAACAATAATAGATTTCGAAAGCTCCGCTTCAATATCACCGTTGAAATCTTCATCTAACCTAACTCCCGTTGCACCTAAATTGTAAAAGAAGTTAAATTCGGTTGGTTTTAATTTTAACATTTGGTAAGCATGAGGACTTACATCTACAATTACCTCCATACCTAATTCTTTAGAAAAAATTAAGCATTGTTTTAAATCATCCAGCTTCTTTCTTCCCTCAACTGTGTCATGGAAGTCAAGTAGATTAGCAAAAATTCTTTCAAACCCACATCCATGTGCGTTTTTAATGTATTCTAAAGTTTCTTCTTTACCAGCTATTTCTGGGTAAATACTAATCCCTAATCTTTTTTTCATTTTATCTCCCTAAATAATTTCAGACATGTTTACTTTTGATGAGTCGGCGTATTCTTTATCTAAAATAACTTCACCATTTGCATCCTCCATAATCAATCTAAATGAGCCAGAAGTATTTTTGATCATAAATTTTGCTTTATTAATCATCATTATTCTAAATCTACTATCAAATGTAGTTGATGATGCTCTTCCGTTTGTTATAAAAGTGTATTGTCCGTCAATAAGTCTAATTTCTATTGTTTGCATATTTTCTCCTTTGTTATTTTGATTTTGAATATTCCATAGAATCAAAATCCATATATTCTTCCATTTTCTTATATTCCCCATTAAATGCCCCGGTTGTCGATAATTCTTTCATGAATAACCCCGATTTTTTAATGGTTCTTTTTAATTTATTTTGTAGATCAACTTCGATTAATCCATATCTATTCTTAAATGCATTGGTTCATGATCAACAATCCATTATGGCTCACATATGAGCACCAATTACATTAATCTCCTCTTCATACATAGCTTTATTTAAAAATTCTAAGTGTTCTTTTATGAAAGCGATTCGATAATCATCTTCAATAATTCCTTCTTCATTTCTAAATATCCCTTCGCCTTCAACTCCCATTCCATATTCGGTAAGCATATATTTTCTATCTTTACCATGTTTATCAGCCAATATTTTTAAAGTATCATATACTGCTTCTGGATAAATTTCTCAACCTCTAAATTTATTTTCTCTTCTCCCAGGCATTTCATAACTTTCAAAATATTGACCAAATTTACTTTCTTTTGCATCTCCAGAAGGTGCTTTTGCTCTAGCTGGAGCATAATAATTTAACCCTATTAAATCCACATGCACTTTAGAAAGAGTTTCAACATCCTCTTGTTTGAAATTTTCTGGAAACAAATCCATTTCTAATAGTCATTCTTTAATCCCTTTAGGTCATTTACCCGAAATCATAGGATCAGTTACGCCACTAAATTGGAAATAATCCATATATTTTGCTGCTTTAATATCTTCTGGATTTTTTTCATCCTTTGGATATACGATAGAAGAATTGAAAATAGCACCGATTTCTAAATCAGGATATTTTTGCTTAACCACTTCATTAAAATGATTTACAACCAATGCGTGTGCCATCACAATACCATAAGCATCATTAACTGCTTTTTGTTCATTTTTTTCCTTGGGTATATAAACCGCTCAAATATAAGATGCATTTGGCGGAACTCATGGTTCATTCATTGTTACTCAAGTTTTAATTTGATCTCCAAATTCATTAATAATAAACTTAGCGTATTTCAAGAAATCATATCAAACCTCTCGATTTCCTCATCCACCTTTAACATACTCATACATAGGTAAATCAAAATGGAATAAAGTAGCTATCGGTTCAATTCCGTTATCTTGCATTTCCTTAAAGAATTTTTTATAAAAATCCACTCCATCTTGTGAGGGTTCTTTATCCATACCATCAGGAAATATTCTTGCTCAGGAAATGGATGTTCTTATTGAGTTTGCACCAGTTTCTTTCCATAATTTAATATCTTCTTTATAGTGTTTTGTAATGTCGGTAGTTAATCCAGGTCCAACATTATCAAAAAAATCATTTGGACTTTTCTCAAATTGTTCATCAAAAATTGTTCGCGCTTTACGCGTACTCCCTTTTCCTTCTGTTTGTTCAGCTGACATTGCCCCACCTCACAGAAAGTTTTTCGGGAATTTAATCTCTTTCATATTTCTCCCTTTGTGTAATATAAATTTGTATATACATCTTAATAATACCATTTTTATTGTGTAAAATAGATATTAGGAGGATTGTAATATGAAAATTTTAGCATTAGATATAGGTGGAACAGGTATGCAATTCCGCATATTTGAAAGTAATGATATAAACGGGGCAAGCGCAGTTGAAAGTATTTCAACACGTGATATTCATAAAGATGATTTGTTGAAGGTGATCGCTGATTTAGTTAATAAACACGAACCAAAAATATTAGCGGTTTCTTCTCCAGGAGGAATCATCAATAAAACATATGTTTCAGGAATTAGTGGTGTAAAAGGCTATGGTAATTTTGACTTTAAAGAAGAGTTAATGCCTCACATTAAAAACAAAGAACTTATCATCTCTTTGTTAAATGATGCTAACGCAGCATTATTAAGTGAAATTAATGAAAGTAATAAAAATCTTGATATCGTATTGATTTCAATTGGGACAGGTATAGGTGGTGCGATTGCATTCAACGGTAAAATAAGACCTGGTAATAGAGGGTTCACTGGAGAATTTGGATATCAAATTGTAGATGAAAAGGAACAAGTTTCAGCCGCATCAAGTTCAAGAGCTATTGAAACTAAATTCAAAAATCTTTTCAATGAAGCAAAAACTGCAAAAGAAATTATGGATAGTTATGATACAGATGAAAGAAGTAAGAAAATCATTGATATAATCGTTCATCAAAATGCGATCAATATTTTCAATATTTATTATGGTTTAGATATAGACTTATTTATTCTTTCAGGTGGAATAACAAACTCAAAAGAATTTGTTAAAATGATAAACGATGAGGTAGAACACCTAACGAAAACACGTGGTGCTGGAAATCACATTGAAATCCAAGTAGCCAAAGAAAAAGGTTCGGCAAGTCTTAAGGGTGCGATGATGCAAGGGATTATTGAAGCAAAAAAAGCAAATTAATTTGCTTTTTTTATTATCGTTGATTCATATATGTGAATATACATTTAAATGTATAAAAATATATTTCAATTTATATAATATAAACTATGAAAAACCAAAAAATAAAAAATATAAATTATGCCTACTTTGATTTAGATGGAACATTATTGACAAAAGATAAAAAGATTACTGAATTAAATTTAAAGGCACTTGAAATCATGCGTAACAACGACATCAAGATTGGAATAGCAACCGGAAGACCTCAAATGATGATAAAACACATCATCAATCAAGTAAACCCAGAATTACCCATAATATCTGTTAATGGGGGTGTTGTAGCTACAAAAGATGAGATTATTTATAACCAATCTTTTACAGTTGAGGAAACTCACAACATATATACTTGGTTAGTTGAAGAAAAAATAGACTTCTTAGCTTATACTAAGGACGAAATGTATTACAACAATGTTTCGGACACCAAATGATTTACACGTGTTAAGAATTCATTAAAAGAAATGAAAGAATCTGAAAGATGAGAATTAATTAGCAATACTTTATCGATTAATACAAGAATTTCCAAGTTCTTAATTTTAAGTGAAAACATTGACTCTTCAATTAGAAAGAAAATAGATGGTTTTTTCTCCACCATCCCTAATTCGTATTTAGGTGATCCACTTCCTGTCGTAATAGATGTAATGCCCAAAGGAATAAGCAAAGGAGATGCATTAACTTCTTTAGATAAACAAGGGGTTATAGATATTAATAAAACAATGGTCTTTGGAGATGCTCCAAATGATATTTCAATGTTTAAAGTTGCTGGAACCACTGTTGCAGTCCCTAACTCTCATGAATCTTTAATGAAAATAGCTGATATTAATCTTATTGATGATACAGAAGATTATATTTATAATTTTATAAAATCATTATAAACAACAGATACCTTATTAGGCTGTTGTTTTTTTATTATCATCTCTTTATACTATTTAGTTGACAAAACGCTTGTATCGCCTTAAAAAGGCGAAAAAAAAAGGACCTTTATAGGTCATTTGTTTCTAGTTCTTTCAAAACTGAATAGCAGATTCTTCATTGGTTTGTCTGTGACGTACCGTTTCAATAGATA
>NZ_PSZP01000068.1 GCF_004335995.1 Mycoplasma todarodis | reverse complement strand
TGAACCCATACCTCTATATGATTTATAGTATTTACCTTTGTGTTCGATTTTTTCACCAGGTGTTTCATCAGCACCAGCTAACATAGAACCTAACATAACCATATCTGCACCAGCAACGATTGCTTTAGTAAGATCTCCAGTTTGTTTCATTCCACCATCAGCGATTGTTAATGCACCCATTGATTTCGCATCCAGCACCAACACCTGTAACAACACGAGTTGTACAGATGGCACCTGGACCAACACCAACCTTAACTGCATTTGCACCTTGTTCAATTAAGAATTTAGCGGCTGCACCAGTAACAATATTACCTGCAATTAAGAATACGTTTGGATATCTTTTGGAGATTTTAGAAACCATTTCACCAATACCTTTTGAATGTCCATGAGCTGAATCAACAACAAGGACATCAAGAACTTCATCAGTTGTTGAAACACCTACTGAAGTTGCTATTGGTTTTGTATCTCCAAACTCTTTATTTAATTTTTCTAATGATTCTACAATTGAATCAACTGAAGCATTTTTATGTAATACTCCAATACCACCATTCATAATCATAGCTCTCGCCATTTCATATTCTGTAACAGTATCCATTGCAGCTGAAATAACTGGTATTTCAATTGTGATTTTGTCAGTTAATTTAACTGATGTATTTACTTCAGAAGGTAGTCTAAAACATCGTCATATGTTAATGTTGTTTCTATTTTTTGTACTTTGTTCATAATCGCTCCTTTTACTCTCACTCGATTGTTGAAGGTGGTTTTGAAGTAATGTCATAAACTACCCTATTAACATCTTTAACTTTGTTTGTAATTTCACTTGATATTTTTTCTAATAAATCAAATGGAATTCTTGAGAATGTTGCTGTCATAAAGTCAACTGTATCAACTGATCTAATTGCAGCTGTATAAGCATAAGTTCTTTCATCTCCTTGAACACCAACTGTTTTAATAGGTGTAAGGATTGCAAGTGCTTGAGAAACTTTATTGTAGTATCCTGCTTCAATTAGGTTTTTGATGAAAATATCATCAACATTTTGTAGAATTTCTACTTTCTCTGGAGTAATATCTCCGATAATTCTAATAGCTAGACCTGGTCCTGGGAATGGGTGTCTCATAATTAGTGATTGAGGCAGTCCTAATTCTAATCCAAGTTTTCTAACTTCATCTTTAAATAAATCATTTAAAGGTTCTAAGATTTCAAAATCTAATTCTTCTGGTAATCCACCAACATTATGGTGTGACTTAATAACTTTAGCTGTACCGTTTTTACCTGATGATTCAATTAGATCTGGATAAATTGTTCCTTGTGCTAGGAAGTGAGCATCTGAATGTTCTTTCTTAGCTGCCGTAAACTCATCAATGAATAATTTACCAATTGTTTTTCTTTTTGTTTCTGGAATCGATTGTTACTAAGTTCATATCGTATGATTCTGCAAATAGTTTTTGAACGTTTGCAACTTCATTTTTTCTTAGTAATCCATGATCAATAAAGATACACGTTAATTGTTTACCAATTGCTTTATATAGAAGCATTGCTAGTACTGATGAATCAACACCACCAGATAACCCAAGAATTACTTTTCTATCTCCAACTGTTTTTTTAATGTTTTCAATTTTTTCTTCAATTAAGTTTTCTACTTTTCAAGTTGGTTTTAATTTTGCAATCTTGAATAAGAAGTTCTCAATCATTTTTTCTCCAAATTCAGAGTGTGTTACCTCTGCATGGAATTGATAAGTATAAATATTTTTCTCATCATTAACTGTCATTGCATTACATAAATCTGTTTTACCTATTGTTGTAAATCCAGGTGCTAGTTCAACAACTGTATCAAAGTGTGACATTCAAACGTCAGACTCTTTTGAAACACCATCTAACATTGGGTGTTCTTCTGTTTTATATAGTGAAACTTTTCCATATTCTCCATCTGAAAGTTTCTCAACTTTTCCACCTAATAAATGGTGAATTAATTGCATACCATAACAAGTACCAAGAACTGGTTTACCTAGTTCAAAAATTCTTTTATCAATTGTTAATGCATCTTCTTCAAATACTGATGAAGGCCCACCTGATAAGATGATTGCATCAAATTTCTTTGCTTCTTCTAATAAATCTTTTGATAAGGGTGAGATGATTTCTGAATAAACTCCTAAATCACGGACCCTTCTTGCGATCAGTTTGCAATATTGCGAACCGAAATCTACCACTAAAACTTTGTTCATTTTTTCTCCTTTTTCAATACAAAAAGGTCAAAATTGGTAAACTCCTAGATAAGGTAAAAAATAGTAAAATGTGAATTACCTTACATAGAGAGAAATTACGGTTTCTCGTAGAGACGTTTTTCCAATTAAAAACTTATATGTATGTTATTAAAGATTATAGAGAAAATTAGTTCTTATAGAACAAGTTTTTTGCTATTTTTTGTTTTCATAAACAATAATGAACCCAATAAATAACTTTAAAGTTATAGGTATTATAGTTTTTTCAATTTTAAGGTATGAGTTATTAGAACAAGATACGCACCCTCACCAACAGGGTACCTACATATTGGTGGAGCAAGAACAGCATTATTCTGTTACTTATTCGCTAAACACAATAACGGAGACTTCATTGTAAGGATTGAAGATACCGACATCAAAAGAAACGTTGAAGGTGGAGAAGACTCTCAACTTGATAACTTAGAATGATTAGGAATCACTCCTGATGAATCACCAAGAACACCAGTTGAAAAATACGGTAAATATAGACAATCAGAAAAATTAGATAGATACAATGCAGTTATTGAAGAATTAATTGCTAATGGTCACGCTTATAAAGCTTACGATTCATCTGAAGAACTTACAGAGCAAAGAGATGAACAAGAAAAAAATGGAGTATTCTCATTTAGATACGATAGAGAATGACTAAAAATCTCTGATGAAGAAAAAGCAAGAAGAGATGCTGCTGGGGAATTCTCAGTTAGACTTGCACTTCCAAAAAACAAAGATTACACATGAAAAGATATGGTTCGTGGAAACATCACAGTTAACACAACAGACATCGGTGATTTTGTAATTAAAAAACAAGATGGTTACCCAACTTATAACTTAGCTGTTGTTATTGATGACCATGACATGGAAATCTCACACGTTTTCCGTGGTGAAGAACACACAACAAACACTCCAAAGCAATTAGCTATTTATGATTTACTTGGATGAGAAGTTCCAGAATTTGCTCACCTTACAATCATTACTAACATGGAAGGTAAAAAACTTTCAAAACGTGATTTATCAACAAAACAATTTATCGCTGATTACAAAGATGAAGGATATATGGCAGATGCTATCTTCAACTTCTTAGCGCTATTAGGATGAACTGCTGCTGATGCATCAGAAGTAAATACTCACCAAGAACTAATTGAAAAATTCGATTGAAAAAGATGATCAAAATCACCTTCAAAATTCGATACTAAAAAAATGGAATGATTCTCAAAACAATACTTCAAACAATTACCAAATGATAAAGTAATTGAAAGACTTAAAACACATACGTCTGTTGAAGGATTTACACAAGAATGACTAGAACTATTCTCAGAAACTTATAAACAAAATGCAGTTACAACTTCTGATATTGTTAATGCATTAGAAATTTATAGAAATACAGATGCTAGAGATGCTGAAGTAACGGAAGTTATTTCAACATTCAAAGCAGAACTTGCTAAAAACGAATTCTCTGTTGAGGGTATCCAAGCTGCTGTTAATGCAACTAAGGAAATTACAGGAGCAAAAGGTAAATCATTATTCATGCCAATTCGTTTAGAAACAACTTACCAACAACATGGTCCTGAATTAGCTAAAGCAATTTACTTATTCGGTCAAGAACTAATTGA
>NZ_PSZP01000067.1 GCF_004335995.1 Mycoplasma todarodis | reverse complement strand
AACTTTAATATTACCTTGGCTATCTGCTACAAGTGTTATATCAGTAATATCAGTTCCTTTATGTCCTTGTGTTAAATCTTTACCAGTTAAATATTTAAGTGCTCAAATCTTTTGATCTTTTGGTGTTGCGTTGAAAGATTTAGCTATTTCAGCAGCAATAACTTTTTTTCTTTCTTGTAATTTAATTCCAGCTAATATCCCTTCTATTGCTCTTACATTTTTATCTCTTAATGCATTTTTGTTTTGTGCATCAATTTGTGAATCTGATTTACCACCTGGTATATCTTGTTCAAATGTATCTGTAATGGAACTCTTACCTTTTACAGGAGTAGTTAAAACTAATTCTATGTGAAGTTTCCCACCTCTTACAGATGCATGCGGTCTAGATAACCGTAATTTATTTGTGTTTAATTCACTAAAAGTAGGCAATGCAATCCCAAGTTGTTTAAGTGTGTTTAATGTATCTTTTCCATTGTTGATTTTATTAGCAATCTCAGATAACTTTTCATTTCCTTGATTTCTAATTCTAGCGTTGGCAAGCGTTGACTCTATTTTTCTTTTTATTTTTATACGATCAACCTCAGCATCAGATAAACCTTTTGCAGGTATTCTGATTGCTTTTGTAAAAGGATTGGCACCTGGTGTATTTATAACAACAGTCGCTATCAGGTTACCATATTTATCAGCTGTTGCTGAAATAGATTTTATAGTTGTACTACCATTTCAACTTGGCATAGTAACCCCTAAAACCCTTTCTAAAGAATTTTTATTTGTAATATGTTTAGCAATTTCAGATAAGTAAAACTCACCTTGGTTTATATGCGCTTTACCAAAGGCTGTTTTTATCATTTGAGCAATTCCATCTCTCGTCTGATTTGCGATAGTTGTAGCTTTATTTCTTTTTTGTGCATCAATTTGTGAATCAGAAACAAGCCCACCAATAGCGTGCCTAATCGTATCTCTAGGAGGATTAGCACCTGGTGTTGTAGCTTTCACAATTACCGTTAATGTATTTCCATTAACGGTAACTTGAATATCATCAATTTTTCCACCTCCGACTAATGGCGGTTTTTTATTTCAGAAAGCTTTTTACCATTTTGATTAAAACGCATACTGTTAAGAGCGTTAGTGATTCTTCTATGGTTTTCAGCTCAGTTGTTTTGGGCTTGACGTGCTTTTTTAATTAAAGATTTATTTATTTTTCGTGCATCAATTGCCGCATCAGTAAGTCCGTTAACAGAATGTGAAACTAGATCAGCTGAAGGGTTAGCACCTGGTGTTGTGGCAGATACCCTAACCATTAATGTACCCCCAACAACACTAACTCTAATATCATCAATTTTTCCACCTCCGACTAATGATGGTATTTGAAATCCTAATATTTTTTTATTTCAGAAAGCTTTTTACCATTTTGATTAAAACGCATACTGTTAAGAGCGTTAGTGATTCTTCTATGGTTTTCAGCTCAGTTGTTTTGGGCTGAATTATTCCTATTTGTTTGTTTATAACTCACATAACCATCATTACGATCCGCTATACCTACTATAACATGATTGTAATACGAACCTTTTTGACCTGGTACAGGTGATTTTCATAGGTATTGAATTTTAAAACTGAACCCTATTTTTAATTTACCGTTTTCTATACTAGCTTTAAGTCCGTAAACATTTATACTAATATTTGCATCAAGAAGTCTACGACTGTTTTGAGCTCTCCTAATTTCATTTGTACTTTTAATTGCATTTCAAATAGTTGGATCATTTTTTAGAAATTCAGAAATAGTTCTACCGTGTGTGATGTTCTGTCTTATTCAGGCACCAGGGTTTTGAATTACCTCACTAAAAAATTGACTTTGAGATTTTGAACCTTGAAGTTTTACAGTTAATAATTCCCTTATTCTTTGAACAATAGTCATATTTGGAGTTATTGATCAACCAGGGTTTGTAATAGGACGATCGAGGCTATGATCGTAATAAGGATTTACACTTTGATTTTGGCTTAAATTTATTTTTTTAATTTCATTTAATTGTATTTGGTATTTTTCCAACTTTGTTTTGTTGATTTCGTTGTTTTCATTTGCTTTAACATAAGTTGCAGCTGTTGCAGTTGACGCTACAACAGAAATAGCACCTATGGTATTTATGGCGATTTTTTTATTTTTTTTATTCATATTTCTCCCGTATTGAATAGATTGTTTCAATTCAATACTCTCATTTTAGCACAAAAAAAATACACTAATTACTTGCTAATATATGCATAATTAGTGGCTATTATTGATTATCACTTTTTTTTACAACTTAAAAAAAACTACACAAAATATATTAATAACATTTTTTTGACCCAGCACTCAAAGAATTGTCTTTAGCAATATATTTCCTCCTTTGTCGCCATCAAATTTTCAGTTTTAAAATAAATTATATGTTAGGAAAAGTTAACATAATATTTTGTGTATTTAACAATCGTTTTTTGGTATTTAAACTTTTATTAAACCTAAATGCAACTATTGATTTATATAACTAATATGCTTTTTGATTCAAACAACCTTGAAGAGTTTATCTTTGGTGTAATATTTATTAATTAGAACCTTTTTAAGAACTTTCTTTATAATAACCATATACAAACCACCCATTTACTTAAACGGCCTTAAAAAGACGAAAAAAAAGGACCTTTATAGGTCATTTGTTTCTAGTTCTTTCAAAACTGAATAGCAGATTCTTCATTGGTTTGTCTGTGACGTACCGTTTCAATAGA
>NZ_PSZP01000066.1 GCF_004335995.1 Mycoplasma todarodis | reverse complement strand
GTCCATTTTTCCAACTTCTAAGTGGATGTTTGGAACTTTACCAATGATAGCGTGGGCGTCAGTAACACCTTCGAATGCGATCATGTTAACATCGTGAACTGTTTTTTCTGTTAGGTAGTTTAGACCATCAAGGTTTCTTTCTTCTTCTGTAATTTTTACATCGAAGTTAGGTTCTTTAACTGTCATAACTGTTTCAAATAAGATTTTTGTACCATCTTGAATGAATTGTCCCATTGAGTGAAGATCAGTTGAGAAGATTGCTGAAGTAGGAAGTAGTCCTTTTTCATTTTTACCTTCTGATTCACCGAATAGTTGTTTTCATCATTCGTTTAGGTAAGCCATTTGTGGTTCGTATGATACTAACATTTCAGCACCATATTTTTTACCAAGAATGTATCTTGCTACAGCATATTTGTAAGCGTCGTTTTTAGCGTTTACTTCACCGTATAATCTTTGACCAATTGAAGCACCGTCCATAACTTTATCAATGTTAAGACCAGCACATGCCATTGGGAATAGTCCAACTGGTGTTAGAACTGAGAATCTTCCACCAACACTGTCAGGAATAACAAATTTTGTTCATTCATTTTCGATTGCTTGTCTAACTAATGACCCGTTGTTAGCATCTGTTGTAGCAATAATGAATTTACTTGCGTTTGATTCTCCTAATTTTTCTTCTAATAATTTTCTAAATAATCTGAAGGCTAGAGCTGGCTCTGTTGTTCCCCCTGATTTAGAAATCATATTAATTGCAAATTGTTTATTTTGAGCATATGATAATTTTTGAGCAAGATCAGTTGAAGAAATTGATTCACCAACAAACATTACTTCCATATCTCTTTTTACTGGGTAGTTCCCTTGTACAAAATCAATAGCAGACTTAGCTCCTAAGTAAGACCCACCAATACCGATTACTACTAGAAGCTCAACACCTTCAGCTTTTAGTCTTTTAGCTTCTTTTTTAATTTCTTTAAATTCTTCTTTGTTGTATGTTGAAGGTAGATCTTTTCATCCTAAGAAATCATTACCCTCACTTGAGAAATTTTCCATTGCTGCATGGATTGCACTAACTTTATCGTTATATTTTTCAATAGCACGTTCTGTAACGGCTTTTTCTAAATTTAATTTAATCATTCTTTAACCTTTCTTTTAGCATATTGGCTAGACCTTCGAACCCACCTTTGGTATGTTCAAGAGTGTAGTTGAATGGATCTTTTTGGAATCTCGGCATTATTGCCTTATAAGAAAGTTTGACCCTCTTTTGATCTTCCATCACGTCTATAATCTTGAGAGGAATTTTGTCACCTTTTTCTACGAAGTACTTTATGTTAGAAACATAATAGTCTGAAACCTCCGTAATATGGACTAATCCTCTTCATTCTTTATCTAGAGTTACTATAAAATGG
>NZ_PSZP01000065.1 GCF_004335995.1 Mycoplasma todarodis | reverse complement strand
GATACCTGCGGCCATACCAGCAGAAATTGAATAAGTAAGCATAGTAATTAATATAGTTAAGAATAACGCAGGAACGTCAATCATCTCTTTTCAGTTGAATTCTTTAAGTTGCATCATCATTAGTGATCCAACTAATATCAGAACTGGAGCAGTAATAGGCTTGATTGTTTCAGTTGTAACTGCACCAGGGTGATGGAATTCATTTGGAATTGGCATTAACGGACTCATGATTGGTCATAAGGCCATTGAAGCTAAGAATAGGAAGGCAGTTGTAACTGAAGCAAAACCAGTTCTTGCCCCTGCTGCTGTACCTGTTGTTGACTCAACAAAAGAAGTAACTGTTGAAGCCCCAACTGAAGCACCAAATACAGTTCCGGCTGCATCAGCTATGTTAGCTTTAGTCATTCATTTATCCCCTTCTCTTTCATTGATTCCTGAAGCTTCACCAATAACAAATAATGTACCTGTTGTATCAAAGAAGTCAGTATATAGGAATACGAATATTGCTATATATGAAAGTGGGTTTTTAAACATTGAACCTAAGTGAGTTCAACCTTTACCAGCGATAGTCGAGAAACCGCCAAATTCCTCAGAGTAACTTTTCATTTTAAAAGCATTTGAGAATCCCTTTACACCCGCACCATATAATATGGCCATTAGGATTACTCCGATAATCATTGAGATAATGATTCCTGCTTTAACTTTCATAAAGTGTAATATAAACATTAGGAAGATTACGACTATTGCCACAAGTACTAGTGGATTTCTGAAATCTCCTAATTTTACCGATGTTGCTGAGATAGCATTTGGACCAGCATTAATTGCGTCAGATTGAATAATCCCAGCATCTTGTAATCCCATAAATGCTAGAAAGAATCCAATACCAGCACCAATAGCAATCTTTAAGTTTTTAGGAACTGCTTTAGAAATATATTTCCTTGCTGGTGTAATAGCAATAATGAAATATAGTCAACCTGATACAAGAACTGTTGCCATTGCATCATAAGGATCAATACCTAATACAATACATACTGTGAAAACAAAGAATGCATTAATCCCCATACCTGGAGCAAGTGATAATGGTACGTTTGCTAACATACCCATAATCATTGTTGCAACAAAAGAAGAAATAACTGTAGCTAAGAATACCCCACCCATTGGCATTACTTCTGGTTTACCTTTAACATTTAAGGCATTCATCATTCCTGGTTGAACAGCTAAAATATAAGCCATAGCTAGGAAAGTGATTAATCCACCAAGCATTTCTTTCTTGAATGTTGTCTGTCTATCTGAAAACTTAAAATATCTTGCAATAAAATTACCATCAGGATTTTTAGTCTTCATTTTAGAAGTTTTATTCATGTTTTTTCCTTTCGGCGAACACAAACATTTGAATTGGGCATGCAAAAATATAGGAATTGTTAGAGTATATTTTTGCATAGAAAAATACAAAGTGTGCCGCAATTTAGTGGTTAACTTTGTATTACCAGAATCTGGTATTAGTGGCATTTACGCTGCCTTGTAGAGACATCCGAGCATATTACGGATATAAATACACAGTTAACATAGACTATTATAAAGAAAAAAATGTCTAATATGCCATAAAATTATAAACTTGATTTTTTTGACCAATAGTATATAATAATAGTATATAATACTAACACCAAAAGAATTAATCTCTTAATATGGAAGAGAGTCTCTACGGCGAACCATTAATTTGCCACATTCCTTTTTATGTATTTTCTTTTGGTAGAAAGGAAGTACCTTATGTACACAATGAAATATTGAAAAGAGCTTTTCAAAAAGCAAACAATACTAGAATGAATTATGGTCGGAACCTTCTTATTCGGAATGGTTTTCTTCTCTATATTTGATATAGATAATGGGCTTGTAGCCTCACCTAACTGAAAAAGTGGAAATGCATATGCAATTATTGGACAAATATTTGTTCTATTAGCATCATTCACTTCTGCTCTAGTAGTTATGAATAGAATGCACAGAATGAAACAGGAGCTACCCTTCCTATTAGTTGGAGCCTTACTTA
>NZ_PSZP01000064.1 GCF_004335995.1 Mycoplasma todarodis | reverse complement strand
AAATGTCTTAGAGTTGTTGGCCATAAGACCACGCATACCAGCAAGTTGAACGAAGTTGGCAATATTACCACGAGCACCAGATTCCATCATCATAAAGATAGAGTTTTCTGGATGTTCATCAACTTTCTTTTGAAGGTCAGCTTCAACTTCTTTTTTAATTTCAGCTCAACGACCAATTGTTAATGTATATCTTTCAGCTTCAGTAATGAAACCATCTTCGTACATTTCAAATAATTGATCAACATAAGCTTCACCTTCTTTAACTTTTTCATTCTTAACGTCAGATTTAATAATGTCTGAAATTGAGATTGAAGAACCTGAAAGCATTGAGAATTTAAACCCTAATGCTTTGATTTTATCAAGAACATCAGCTACTAAGTTTGTGTAATTGAATCATACATACTCAAGTAATCTAACTTTATCATCGATGTTGAAGAATGGTGTAACACCTTCGTTAGCTAATGTTAGCTCACGCATAATTTTTGCATATCCCTCTTTTACAAAACCAGCTAATGAAACAGCATGTTTGTATGATAGTTCTTTATTTCTAAAGTCTTTAATTTGAGAGAACATACCTAAAGTATCTTCGTAGTTGTCTTCGTTTAATTGTTGGATAATTTCTGCGATATCACCCATTGTAATTGTTGCAACGTATGTATCGAATACAGCACGAACAATTTTAGCAATGTCTTTTTTACCAAGCGCTTTATTTAAAGGCATTTCTTTAATAAATTCTGCGAAGTTTGTACCTTTTGGTGCAATGTAGTTCATTACATCAGCGTTATTAACCATTGCTGATCTATTATCAAAGATGAATGGGAAATCTTGTGGGAATGATTTATTGAAAATAAATTTACCAACTGTAGAGATTATGTATCCTTCTTTTTCTAATAGTATTGGTTTATCAAATGCTGAAGTAGGTAAAGCAACACGAGCATGAACTGAAATTTCATTTAGATCGTACGCTTTTTCCATTTGCTTTTTCTTGTGTTAGATAGAATAAACCTAAAATCATATCCTGTGAAGGGTTGATAATTGGCTCTCCATCTTTAGGACCAAGAATATTTTTATTAGCAAGCATTAATTCTTTAGCTTCACGACGCGCAGCTGGAGAAATAGGAACGTGAACAGCCATTTGGTCACCATCGAAGTCGGCATTGAAGGCACCACATACTAGTGGGTGAAGTTTAATAGCTTTACCTCTAACTAATACTGGTTCAAATGCTTGAACTGATAGACGGTGCAATGTAGGCGCACGGTTTAGAAGAACTTGTTTACCTTCAATTGATTTCTCAACGTGTGGTCAAATAACATTATCTTGTTCTTCAATTAATTTTTTAGCCATTTTAATTGATGAAGCAATTTCAGCATCAATTAATTGTTTAACGATTCATGGTTCGAATAATTTAGCTGCCATTCCACGAGGAATACCAACTTGGTGCATCTTAAGAGATGGTCCAACAACAATTACTGAACGTCCTGAGTAGTCAACACGTTTACCAAGTAAGTTTTGTCTAAATCTACCTTTTTTACCTGTTAAGGCATCAGAGATTGATTTTAAAGGACGTCCATCTTTTGAAGGTACAGGAGCTGGTTTTCTACGTTGGTTATCAATTAACGCATCAACAGCTTCTTGTAGCATACGCATTTCGTTTTGAACGATAAGGATAGGTGCTTCAAGTTCGAATCATTTTCTTAGACGATTATTTCTAATAATGATACGTCTATACAGTTCATTTACGTCTGTTGTAGAGTGTCTACCACCATCTAATTGAATTAGCGGACGTAAGTCAGCTGGAAGGATTGGTAAGTTTTTAATAAGCATTGAAGTTGGTTTTTGACCTGATTCAATAAATGCATTAACAACTTGCAATCTTTTGTATAGTTTGTTTCTTTCTTGGATTTTTGTAGCAGGTATTTTACCTGTTGTTTTAAATAATCCGTTAATTTTATCAATTTGAGCTTTGATAATCTTTGTTTCTTCATTAAGATCCATATTTTCTAATAGGTACTCAATTGCTTTAGCACCTGTCATGATTTTAGCTTCTGAATATTGTTCGATAATTGAATTAATTTCATAAAAATCAATACCATAATCTTTACCCATTTTTGATGAAGCTGTTTCTTCAAGTTCTTCAACTGCCATTTGAATATCATCAAATTCCATTGAGTCTTTTGAATATTTAGCTTGAATCTCTTTTAATGCATCTCTATATAGGATAGCGGCATCATTAATATTGATGATTGCATTTTTTGGAAGAGCTTTAACATCACCTGATTCAACAACAATGTGAGACTTAAAGTAAATTAAGTTTTCAATCGCTACTCTTGGGTGTAGTTTTGTTTTTCCTTCTTCTCTCAATCCTAATAATTTAGCAATGATTGAGTGATCAACTTTGAAGTATCAGAAATGTAAAACAGGTGAAACAAGTTCAATGTGTCCCATTCTGTTACGTCTAGAAGATTTTGGTAAGATTTCTGGTTGTTTTAACTTACATTCTTCTGTTTTTTCACAAGTTTGACCTTCATTTGTTCTTTTATATTTTGTTCCACAAACAGCACATTTGTAATCTGTTGTAGGACCAAAGATTAACTCATCAAATAAACCTTCTTTTTCAGGTTTGAATGATTTATAGTTAATTGTTTCAGGTTTTCTAACTTCTCCGTGTGATCATTCTCTTACATCCTCTGAT
>NZ_PSZP01000063.1 GCF_004335995.1 Mycoplasma todarodis | reverse complement strand
TGCGTATTTACCTGCCAAGAATTGTTTTTCTCCTTGAACAAATGCTATATTAAGTTTAGCATCCATCGCCCTATTTGGAGCAAATTCTTTAATTAAATTCCTAATCATTTTTGACATTTCAATTTTTCCACCTACAACTTTATAGTAAGACGCAACATTTTCCATAAGGTTTTTAGAGTGTTGCTCTGCTTTTCTTGCATTGAATGGTTCTATAGAAAGAGTTTGTTTTAATAATTCTTTTGTTTCTTCAATATCTACTAATTGTTGTTCTTCTTGACTAGATAATAAAATATTTGAATCAATAACTTTTGCTCTTAATGAAATCATTGCATGTTCCGCTTGCATGTATTGATTTTGAATTGTACGTTTTGTCAAATCATCTCTTCATAGTAATTCATATAAATCATTCATTAAATTAACAGCTGAAATATTTTTATTTAAAAGTATTTTCATACGTGAAAGTTTTGAAGTGAATGGAATGTTCTTATCTGACATTAGGTTTGTGAATGACATAATTGTTTCATCTAAATCTGCAATCTCAAATTTAAGGTTTGTCATTATTTCACTAACTTCTGCATTTAAAACTATTCCTCTTTGTGATTGTTTTTTTACTTCCTTACGTATTTGAACATATTGTTTTAGTGTAGATGCAACAATTTTTTGAGCAGGTATAAATTCCTTAACAAAGATATTTCTAGCTTTAATTTCTGAGTTAATAATTCTTTCGATAGCTTTTATGTTTTTAATTAAATAAATTATTTCTTCTTTAACTTCTTTTAATTTAAGATCCATAAATAGTTCTTTTGCTTTATTGAAGTTTGAAGAAAGGTTTTTAATTGAATTTGTGAAATCTATATGCGATAAATCTACTTTCAATGCATTTTCAGCATGTTGATATATACCGATTAGTTTTTTAATATAAGAAGGAATTGCATCATATAAAGTTGCTTGTATTTTTGGACCTTCATTAATAATTGTTCCGAATTCAATTATATCCACACGAATTCTTTCAATAAGTTCTGATGCTTCTCTTGTATCACCCTTTTCAATTAAACGATCGAATTTCTTTGTTCTTTGAGCAATTTGATTATTCAACACGTCTATTTTTCTCGAAACTTTATCAAGTCTAATTCTTTTTTTAGAATAACTATTTGAAATGATTCTCCCTTTTTCTCTAAATAAAGACATTTCATTTCTTAAAAATTCTTCTTGTTTAAGTACTTTATTAGCAACTTTAGAAATCTTCATTATTTTAGAAGTTAATTTCTCATTGAGTATCCCAATTTTTTCTAATTCAATTTGAAGGGTTTTTGTAGTCATCTTTTTATAAGTGATTTGTAACTCAGAAACCTCTTTATCAAGTAATTTGAATGTTTCATCTATTTGATCGAAATCTTTTGATAATTCTTCGAATAATTTTTCATATTTTCTATTAGTTTTAGCAATTATTGATATTCTTTGGTACATTATCTCTACTTTTTTGAGTCTTTCACGCTCAACAAAACTAGATGTGGATTTAACCAAATCTTCATTCTTTTTTTGGAACATAATCCTTGTGATAAGCACTATTAATGCTATTACTGATATTATATAAAAATAGTGTAAAATAAAGGAGCATATACAGCACTTAATTATTTTTTGATTAGCGTTGTCAACACAGGATTAGTAGTAAGCTCGCTGGATGCCGAACCTATTTGTGTCAACACTCCATAAAAGAAATTAAGCCTTAGTTATGCAAAAAAACTAAAGGAGATACTTATGGCAAGATATACAGGCCCAACATTTAAGAAATCAAGAAGATACGGTTTCTCAATCCTAGAAACAGGAAAAGAATTCGCTAAAGGAAAACAAAGACAAACTCCTCCAGGACAACATGGAGCTAGAAGAATTAAAATGTCAGACTACGGTCTACACTTACATGAAAAACAAAAAGTTAGATTCATGTACGGAATTAATGAAAAACAATTCAGAAAAACATTCGAAAAAGCATCTAAACTACGTGGTGTTGCCGGGATTAACTTCCTACAAATGCTAGAAACAAGATTAGACAACGTTGTTTACAGAATGGGAATGGCTGCTACAAGACGTCAAGCAAGACAACTTGTTAACCACGGTCACTTCACACTAAACGGTAAAAAAGCTGATATTGCTTCAATGCAAGTTAAACTTGGAGATGTTATTACTCTAAAAGAAAAATCAAGAAAAAACGTTCAAATCGTTGAAGCTATGGAAGCAAAAGCTCCAGCTGCATGAATTGAATTTGATAAAGCTACTTTCTCAGCTAAACTAACAAGATTACCTGAAAGAAAAGAACTTAACTCAGAAATCAATGAAGCACTTATCGTTGAGTACTACTCAAAATAATAAGAAAATTCATAATAACCTTCGGGTTATTTTTTCTTTG
>NZ_PSZP01000062.1 GCF_004335995.1 Mycoplasma todarodis | reverse complement strand
ACTTATTTTTACAGAACTACATGCCGGAGGTAAATTTTCCGAAGGTGCATATAAAACAGCTGGGGGTCTACATGGTGTAGGGTCTTCTGTTGTTAATGCAATGTCATCTAAATTAGAGGCAAGGGTATATAAGGAAGGGTTTGAATATTTAACTGTTTTTGAAGAAGGTGGAAACATTACAACAAATACCGTTAAAGTAGGACCTACCACAAAAAAAGGTACAAGAATTAGATTCTGACCTGAATATTCAATTTTTAATAACTTAAGTTTCAAATACGAAAAGATCGCTGAAAGACTTAGGGAAGCGTCGTTTTTAGTTTCTGGTGTAGAAATTTCCGTTAAGTCTGAGCCAGAACAAAAAAATGAAACATTCAATTATTCTAATGGTATTGAAGCATTTGTTGATTTTGTTAACTCTTCAAAAACAAAAATTAACAAGAAACCAGTTCATTTTACTGGAGAATCTAAAGGAATTGAAGTTGAGATAGGTTTCCAATACACAGATGTTTATCAAGACACAATAATTTCTTTTGTTAATAATGTTAAAACCAGAGATGGTGGAACGCATGAAACAGCTCTTAAGACAGCATGAACTAAAGCTATTAATGAGTATGCAAGAATGCAAGGTTTAATTAAAACAAAAGATAAAAACTTGGAAGGATCAGATATTAGAGAGGGTCTTACTGCCATTATCTCTATTAGGGTTCCAGAAAAAATTCTTGAGTTTGTTGGACAAACAAAAGATAAATTAGGAACTCCTGAAGCAAGAGAAGTTGTTGATTCTATAATTACACAAAAATTAGGCTTCTGATTACAAGAGAATAAAAAAGTAGCACATATTATCGTAAATAAAGTAAAAAGAGCTGCTGATGCACGTAATGCAGCTAGAAAAGCTAGAAACGATGCTCGTAAAACAAAATCAAAATTAAATAAATCTAAAATACTTTCAGGTAAATTAACTCCTGCGCAAGCTAGAAAACCAGAAGATAAAGAAATATTCTTGGTTGAGGGTGATTCCGCTGGTGGTTCTGCTAAATTAGGTAGAGATAGAAAAACACAAGCGATACTTCCTTTACGGGGTAAAGTTATCAATACTGAAAAGGCTAAATTAATAGATATTCTTAAAAATGAAGAAATTGGGACGATGATTAATACAATTGGTGCTGGTATTGGTGCTGAGTTTAATATTAAAGATGCCCAATATCACAAAGTTATTATAATGACCGATGCTGACACCGATGGTGCGCATATACAAACATTACTCTTAACTTTCTTCTTTAGATATATGAGACCTCTAGTTGAAGCTGGTATGGTTTATATTGCAATGCCTCCTTTATATAAGGTATCTAAAAAAACTGCAAAGACTAATGTGGAAGAGTATGCATGAGATGATGAAACTTTAAAAGTGCTATTAGAAAAGCATAAGGGAGCTGACATCCAACGTTATAAAGGACTTGGAGAAATGAATGCTGACCAATTATGAGAAACTACTATGGATCCAAAAACAAGAACTTTAATACAAGTTGGAGTTGAAGATGCAGCGATTGTCGAGAGACGTGTTTCTACATTAATGGGCGATAAAGTTGAGCCTCGTAAGAAGTGAATTGATGATAATGTTGAATTCACTATGGAAGATTCTTTCCAACAATAAAACTAAAATAATGCGAATAATCGCATTATTTTTGCCCTTATATATGCATTAAATGATTATTTACTAACTTTTTTTCTTGACTATTAATGTTTTGTGTGTATAATTATTTAGCAACTAGACCAATGATAGATAAGGTTGCCGATACACCAAAATTAGTTGTTCGT
>NZ_PSZP01000061.1 GCF_004335995.1 Mycoplasma todarodis | reverse complement strand
AGCCAGCGTTCATCCTGAGCCAGGATCAAACTCTCATAAATTGATTCCGGGTTCATGGTTTCTTGTATCTAGTTTTCAAAGATCTATCAGCACCATTTTGAATTAGTTTAAAAAACCAACTCTCGATATGGGTGCTTTAATAGTATAACAAAGAAATAAAGGGTTTTTACATACTTTTTAAAAAAATATTTTTATATATATTTCTTGAAAAAATAACAATTAAGTACATTCCTCTTCTATATATAGGAAAAATAATTAATGAATATTGGCGTTAAAAAAACCGAAAACGGTCCTTATATTGTTAATGGCACAACAACCACTAATGTCATAGCTAAGATTGCAAGGAAGACTGCTGCAATGATAAAAATTTTATATTTTTTATTTAATCTAGCTATTTTACTCATTTCTTTTTTGTTTTCCATAATCCCACCTTTTATATTAAATATTATATAGTGCATTACTTCATTTATTACAAAACAACATAAAATACACCTTTCTAAAAGCGTAGTCACTTTTTCTAGGATAAATCAAAATGTTAGTATATGCGTTTAAGGTATAAAATATATTCAAGGAGATATAAAAAGCCACTATGAAAAATATTATAAGAAACTCTTTCCCTTTTTATAAAGGAAAGAATAAGGAATTTATTTATTTCGATAATTCATCTTCAACCTTAAAACTTAAATCAGTTTTAGATGCAATATCAGAATACAATACACTTTACCCAACCAACCCCCATTCAACCGATCATGAATTAGCCAAAATAACAAAATCACTTGAAGACGAATCAAGGGAGGCAATAGCAAATTTTCTAAATTGTTCAGCTGACGAGGTTGTTTTTACTTACAACACAACAAACGGTTTAGACATTGCAGCTAAGTTTATGGAAACCATAATCAATGAAGGAGATACAATTTTAATCTCTCCTTATGCCCATGGTTCAAATTTATTACCTTGACTTGAACTTGCTAAAAATAAAAATGCTAACCTAAAGATTATTAAAACTAATGAAGCAGGATTAATAACAAAGCAAACCATTATGGATTCAGTTGATGAGAATACAAAAATTATTTCAATAGAACATGTTTCAAATTCATTGACATTTCAAACTGAAATCGAAGAAGCATCACATGAACTTAAAGAATTAGGGATTTATATTGTAGTTGATTCAGCACAATCTATTTCTCATATAAAAACAGATGCTAAAAAATTACACGCAGACTTTATAGCCTTTTCGGGTTACAAGATGTTCTCAACAACAGGACTTGGTGTTTTATATATCAACAAACAACATATAAACACTTTTAAACCATTGTTATCTGGCGGTTTCCAATTCAAGGAAATTGACATCAACACTAAAGAAGTTACTTACAAAGAGAACTTCTTAAGACATGAACCAAGTACACCAAACATAGAAGGCATCATTGCACTTAAACATTCAATTGATTTTTTAGAAAAAATTGGATTCGATTATATTTACAATCATGAACACAATTTAGTGATGCATGCACTTAAAGAATTAGAAACAATTAAACAGATTAAAGTATTCTCTACTAAGGATTCACATGCCAATATTATCTTTAAACCAATTGATATATCAATAGATGACTTTGCAGATTATCTTGCAAAAAATAAAGTGTGTGTAAGACTTGGAAATTTCGGAGCACCTTTATTAAAAGATATATTAAACGAAAGCAAATTAATTAGAGCTTCTTTCTCTGTTTATAACACAACAGAAGAAATAGATCAATTTATTAAAATAATTAAAAGATACTTCAAGTAATATAAGAATTTATCAAGCGATAAATTCTTTTTTTGTAACTTTTTTGTCTTCCCAACCTTAAAAAGGCGAAAAAAAAGGACCTTTATAGGTCATTTGTTTCTAGTTCTTTCAAAACTGAATAGCAGATTCTTCATTGGTTTGTCTGTGACGTACC
>NZ_PSZP01000008.1 GCF_004335995.1 Mycoplasma todarodis | reverse complement strand
GACGTTCCTGCAGCAAGAATAGAAAAACTTTTTAGAAAAAAAGATATAAAAGTGAATGGTAAAAGATCACTTAAAAAGAACTATGAAATCCAAGAAGGGGATGAAGTAGTAGTTTACGGTATTGAGACAGAAGGGGTTAAGCAACCAAAGTTTGCAAAACCTAATTTTGAGGTGATTTTTGAGGATGAAAACATCTTAGTGGTTAATAAACCAGTTGATGTGGCAATTCACTCAGAAAAGAGATGTTTAGACGATCAAGTGTTGACATACTTAAATTGAGAAAATACAGATTCTTTCACGCCATCACACGTAGGGAGAATTGATAAAGTAACATCAGGATTAGTGATTTACGGTAAAACATACGAAGCACTAAGACAATTAAAAATGAATCAAGGTTCATTTGAAAAAATTTATAGATTCCAATCAGATCTAGATCAAGATTTAGAAACTGAATACTTAATTGGACATGATGAAAGAAAACAAAGAATGTGTATTCACCCAAAAGGTAATGTAGCAAAAACTAAATTCTGAAAAGAAAAAAATAAACAATATGCTCAAATTTTTACTGGTAGAAAACACCAAATTAGAGTTTCATTGGCTAAATTAGGTTTCCCAATTTATGGGGACATTAAATATGGCGGAAGACAAGAATATAGAGTATTCTTACATTCATTCTCTACAACGTTAAGTGGCTTAGAAGGTGAATTAAAATACCTAAATGACAGAAAGTTTGTTTGTAAGCCAAAATGATAATGGTTCTTAACTAATTATTATTTGTTAAAATTGATATACTATGAAAAAAATATTAAACAAAGTTTTAGTTGTAATTCCTGCTTATAACGAAGAGGGAGCAATCCTTGGAGTAGTTAAAGAAATGGAAGAAAAATGTCCTGACGTTAACTACATCGTTATTAACGACTGTTCAACTGATAAGACAGAGGAAATACTAACTAAAAACAAAATAAAACACTTAACACATGAGAAAAATAAAGGATTATTTGGAACAATGACAACTGGATTTAAATATGCTCTTGAAAATAATTTCGAAGCTGTTATTCAAGTTGACGGAGACGGACAACATGATCCATCAGAAATTGAAAAAGTTGTACGTATTTGAAAAGAAAAAGATTTAGATTTTGTTCAAGGTTCAAGATTCATGGAAGCTAAAAAACCACATACTGCAAGAATGTTCGGTTCAAGAGTTATTGGATTCTTTATGCTACTAACACTTGGAAAGAAAATCAAAGATCCTACAAATGGAATGAGACTATATGGTACTGAATTAATCGAAAGATTCGCTAATGATTCGAAATTACACCCAGAACCAGATACAATTGCCTACTTAATTAAAGATAAGTATAAATTTGAAGAGGTTCAAGTTATTGTTAGGGAAAGAGAAACAGGTGAATCTTACTTAACATCATTTAGAATTATTAAATATATGGCTAAAACCGTTTCTCATATGGTGTTTAAGGTTCCTTTTATGAAGAAACCACACAAGAAACAACTTAAGTTACAAAAGAAACAACAAAAGAAACAAAACAAATAGTATATACTATACTATTTTTTTTATATAATTCTTACATGAATAAGACACTAGAACAAATTAATAAATTAAAAAAAGAATTAACTGAATGAGGATACCAATATTACACACTAGATAATCCTACTGTTTCGGATGCTCAATATGATGGTTCTATGGAATTATTGAAACAATTGGAAGCTGAAAATCCAGAGTTAGTAACTAAAGACTCGCCAACTCAAAAAGTTGGGGGATATGTTCTTGATAAATTTACAAAAGTAGAACATAAAATTCCTATGCTTTCTTTATCTAATGCTTTTAATAGCGAAGACTTAATTAAGTTTGATGATCAAATCAAAAGAGAATTACATCATCAAGGTGAAATTGGATATGTATGTGAATTAAAAATTGATGGTCTGTCAATTTCATTACATTATAAAGATGGTTTTTTAGAAAAAGCTGTAACAAGGGGTAATGGTTTAGTTGGTGAAGATGTAACTCACAATGTTAAAACAATTAAATCTATTCCGCTTTCTATCAATTATAAAAACGATTTAGAAATACGTGGTGAGGTATTTATGCCAGATAATGTATTTGAAGAGTTGAATAAGCAAGGGTTTAATTTTGCTAACCCTCGTAATGCTGCCTCAGGTACATTAAGACAATTAGATTCAAAGATAGCAGCTTCTAGAAATTTAGACGCATTTCTTTATATGGTTCCTAATCCGTTGGAACATGACTTAAATACTCACAACGAAGTGTTAAACTTCCTTGCGAAGAAAAGATTTAAAACAAATAAAGAAACAAGGTTTGCTAAAAACATAATGGAAGTAATTAAACTTGTTGAAGAATTAACAAACAAGAGAGATGCTCTTGGCTATGAAGTAGATGGTATTGTAATCAAAGTTGATGACAATAGACTGCATGAAGATATCGGTTATACTGCGAAAGCACCTAAATACATGATTGCTTACAAGTTCCCAGAAGAGATTGCAACGACAACATTGGAGGATATTTTCCCAACTGTTGGTAGAACAGGAAGAATAACATACAATGCCAAATTATCTCCTGTTAGATTAGCGGGTACAGTTGTTGCCGCTGCGACATTGCATAATGCGGATTACGTTAGAGAGTTAATGCTTGACGTTGGTGACGTCGTTAAGGTTAAGAAGGCCGGGGAAATTATTCCTAAAGTAGTTGGAGTTGTTGGAACAAAAGAGACACAAATGTGATCTGAAGAAAAAGACTGTCCAATTTGTAACCACCCATTACATAGGGTACTTGGAGAAGTTGATCAATATTGTATCAACTTAGAGTGTCCAGCAATTTTAAAAGCATCAATCCAACACTTTGTTTCGAGAACAGCTATGGATATCGAAGGATTTGGAGATAAGATTGTTGAGAAGTTAATTGAAGAAAAAATAATAAATTCAATTATAAGTATTTACTCAATTAAATATGAAGATCTTATTAACCTCGAAGGATTCCAAGAAAAATCAGTAACCAAATTATTAGAATCTATTGAGAAGTCAAAAACACAAGATTTAGATAGATTTATCTTTGGTCTAGGGATTAGACATGTCGGTTCTAAGTATGCAAAGATACTTGCGAAAAGATTTGGAACTTTCGAAAACATTGCTAATGCTACAGAAGAACAATTAATACAAATAAGAGAAATTGGTCCTAAAGTCCAAGAAAATGTAATTGAATACTTCAAAGAAAATCAACAAATTATTGAAGAGTTTTGTAAAGTTGGAGTAAAACCAAAAGAGCTAGCTGGAGCAGAATCAAATATTCTAGAAGGTAAAACTTTTGTAATTACTGGTTCTCTAACAAAACCAAGAAAACATTTCAAAGACTTGATTGAGTCTAATGGTGGAAATGTATCGAGTGCCATTTCATCAAGAACTGATTATTTATTAGCAGGAGAAAAAGCTGGATCAAAACTTACTAAAGCAAACTCATTGGGAGTTAAAGTATTGAACGAAGAAGAATTAATAGAAAAGTTAAAAGGAGAATAACATGACAAAAGAATCATTAAGACAAATTGTAAAATCATTAAAACTTGAACCAACAGAAGAAGTTTTAAATGGATTAGAAAGAGATTTCGAAAAAATCAAAGCTTCTTTCGAAGAATTAAAAAAGATTGATGTAGATAACGTTGCACCTATGTATCGTGTAGATGAAACACCTACAACATTCTTGAGAGAGGATAAACCTGTAGACGGTTTCTCAAAAGAACAAGTGCTACATAATGCTCCTACAAAAGATGAAACATTCATAACAATGAAAAGGGTGGTGAAATAATGAAAAAATACAATATTGAACAAGCTGTTGCTGAATTTAAAAATGATGCAAATAACGCCGTTGCTTTTACTTATGAAAACCCACAATTTTCTGAAGGACCATTAAATGGTAAAACAATAACAATCAAAGATGCTTTTGCAACACATGATGCACCTACTCAATCTTCTTCAAAAATTCTTGAAGGTTTTGAACCACAATATGATGCAACAATCGTAGGGAAGTTAAGACAATCTGGTGGAGCAATCATCGGTAAAACTCACCTTGATGAATTGGCACTTGGTGGAACGGGTACTTATTCAGCTTTTGGTGTTATTAAAAACCCTCTAGATTCAGAAAGACACATTGGTGGTTCTTCTTCTGGTGCAGCTGCAACTTTAACAGATAATATTGCCATTGCTATTGGTTCTGATACTGGTGACTCTGTTCGTATTCCAGCTTCATTTGTTGGTAAAGTAGGATTTAAACCTTCATATGGTGCCGTTTCTAGATTTGGATTGTTTGCTTATTCATCTTCATTAGATACTGTCGGATGACTAACACACGACGTTGCTACTGCAATTGATGCTGCACAAGTAATGTATGGTGTTGACGAAAAAGATATGACTTCTAAATCAGTTTCCATTCAAAATACTGAAATTAATAAACCTAAAAAAGTTGGTTTCTTAAATGTTGGTAAATGATGTAAAGAATATGCATCAAAAGAATATACAAACTTAATTGAAAAATTTAAAGCAGAAGGTGTTGAAGTAGAAATGATTGATGTCGAAGAACATTTATTAAATGCCGTAACTCCAGTTTATAGATTAATTTCATATTCTGAAGCTTCTTCAAACTATTCAAACTTAACAGGTGTAGCATTTGGTTCAAGAATCGAAGGTGAAAACTGAGAAGACACTATGATGAAAACTCGTTCACATGGGTTTGGTTCAATGGTTCAAAGAAGATTTACACTTGGTTCTTTCTACTTAGATAAAAATAATCAAGTTGAATATTTTGAGAGAGCTCAAAAAATCAGAAGATTAATTGTTGAAATGCAAAAAGAATGACACAAGAATAATGATCTTGTGATCTACCCTTCAACAGGTGAGGTAGCAAATAGATTTGATGAAGAAAGAATTGATAACTTTATGAGTGGAATTTTAACTTCTTCAAACTTATCAGGTTTCCCATCAATCACACTTCCATGAGCAAAACATGAAGGTATGCCATTTGGTATCCAATTAGAAAAATCATTATACGAAGATGAAAAATTACTTGGATATGCATTATGAGTAGAAAAAATTATAGGAGGTTCACATGAATAATTTTGAAGTTGTTATCGGGATAGAAATCCACTTAGAATTAAATACAAAAACAAAAATGTTCTCAGCTTCTGCAAATAATTACGAAGCTCAACCAAATACAAATGTTAACTCAATAGACCTTGGTTTCCCGGGTTCTCTTCCTACAGTTAATAAACAAGCTGTACTTCATGGAATAATGCTTGGAAAAGCTCTAAAAATGGATATTGACAATGAGTTACACTTCGATAGAAAGAATTACTACTACCCAGATTTACCAAAAGGGTACCAAATCACTCAACAAAGAAGACCTATTGGGGCTAATGGTTCAATTCCTATTACTGTTGATGGAATCACAAAAGAAATTTCTCTTGAAAGAATCCATTTAGAAGAAGATACTGCAAAACAAATTCACTCAGGTGAAACATCACAACTTAACTACAACCGTGCTGGTGTTCCATTATTAGAAATTGTTACAGATCCTGTTATTAGATCAGGTAAAGAAGCTGCAGCTTATATTGATGCCATTAGAAAAACTGCTAAAGCATTAAATATATCAGATGCAAAAATGGAAGAAGGTTCATTGCGTGCCGATGTCAATATTTCTTTAAGACCATATGGTCAAAAAGAATTTGGTGTTAAGGTTGAGATTAAAAACATGAACTCAATTTCAAATGCTCAAAAAGCTATCGAATTCGAAATTGCTTTACAAACTAAAAAACTATTAACTAACCAAGTTATAACAATGGATACAAAACGTTTTGATGCAGAGAATAGCGCAACAATTACAATGCGTACAAAAACTGGTGCAACTGATTATAAATACTTCCCAGAACCAAACATTCCTGTAATCACAATTCCTCAAGAAATGATTGATTCAGTTCAACTTCCTGAGCTTCCTTGAGAAACAACAGCTAGATTTGAAAAATTAGGTCTAAACCAAGAATATGTTAATTCTCTTGTTGCTGATTTATCAATGGCTAAATATTTTGATTCAATTCCTTATGAAGATAAAGAAAAACTTGCAAAAGTATTCTTCTCAGAAATTGTTCAATTATCAAATTCTAAATCAATTCCTGTAACTGAATTGAATATTGATCCTGCTGAAATAGCAAGAGCAATCACACTAACAGATAAAGGTGATATTTCAGGTAAGCACTTGAAAAAAATACTGCCACTTCTAATCGATAAAAAAGAAACAGTAGATAAAATTATCGAAGAGAAAGGCATGAAGCAAATTTCTGATTCTTCAATTTTATTCCCTATTATTGATAAAATTATATTAGAGAATGAAAAACTAGTTGCTGAATATGGTTCAAGACCAGAACGTGTTACTAAATTTATTCTTGGAACACTGATGAAACAAACACGTGGTCAAGCGAACCCAATTGTTTCAAATAAATTAGTTGTCGAAAAATTGGAGGCATTATAAAAAATGTTTAAAAATTTCTTTAATAAAAATAAAGAAAAACATAAAGGGAAAATTAAAGTAGGATGACAGAAGAAACGTAAAAGAACATCTCTTTGAACAAAGATTAAGAGTTTCAAATTCCAAAAATCTTCAAAAAGATTAGTTCAAAACGTAATTATTCGTCCTAAGAAAATTTCCGTAGCTGAAAGAATTGTTAAATCCATAATTTGGGTGGCGTTAAGACTTGCCATCCGTCCTAAGCATTGAAAGGATGATAGGAAGAACTATCAGATTATTGATAGGGCTTATAAACGTATTATGGCCCCTGACTTCTTATTCATTCCGCCGGCCTTTGCGTTTTATCTTATTATGGCGTTTATGCCCATCATTCTGTTAACACTATTAATAGTGTCTAATGTTCCTCAAGTCTTTTCGTTCGTTGAATCGACATTGAATGCATTTACAGGTGGTAACGCATCAACATTTACAAGTATCCTAAAGCATGTTAAAACTGCAGGTGCTATTTCTACATTGGTAGTAATGATTTTACTTTCATTGTGAATTGCTTCTGGTGGATTCTCTAAATTCGTTTATACAGAATCTTATGTTTATGAACATGATAAAGTTGGTGGATACTGAATGAATAAATTCAGGGGAATGTTTATCGTTGGTTGTGTAACGATCTATGCAGCTATAGGTCTTATATTCCTTTCAACAATTCCATGAATAATTACAAAAATGGGATTAGATATGGACTCAACATGATACTCAGTGCTTTACTACATAATTCTTTCTGGTGGAGCATTTGCAGGTATCTATATTGGGGTTGTATTGTTGTTTACACTAACCCCTAGATTTAAACAAACTTGAAGACAAGTGCACCCTGGTGCTCTTGCGACAACAATTCCCACAGCTGGTTTCATTATCTTATTTACATTGTTAACTAAGGTATTCTTCAGATATGAAGCATATGGTATTTTAGGTATGTTTATGACCATTGCAGCTTCTATGTTCCAAATTTCATATTTTATATATGTTGGACTTATAGTTAATGTCGTGTTCTATAAAACACACTATGGCGAAAAAACAATTCCGAAAAAAACCATTTCGAAGAAATAAACTTAATCAAATCGCAATAATGCGATTTTTTTTATTATTTTCTTCACATAATTTTCCTAGTCTATATAATATATGTATGAGATTTTTTGAAAAATTAAAAAAGAGACTTTTTACTCTAGACCCACACGGAGAAGAGAAGAAAAGTAAAAAAAATAAAGAGCACGACGGAGAAACAACACAAGTTAATTTAGACCACATGGATATGGAGCACAAGACATTCGAGTCTGAGTTCCAAGGGGCTAAGAGATTTGATTCTTTTACATTAGATGATACTGTTGAAGTTAAAACAGAAGAAGTAATTCAAAAAGAAAAGAAAATTGCCAAGAAACTTAAGAAAGAAAAGCTTAAGAAGAAGAAAAAAGAAAAGAAACTTGATAAGTATGTTGCTGGTCTAGATAAAACTGGATCTTCATTCTCTAGACGTCTAAAAGAACTTCAAACTCGTCACAACGTTGTTGATGAAGATTATCTTGAAGATCTTGAAGAGGCTTTAATAATGTCTGACATTTCAGTTGAACTAGTTATGGATATCGTTGACGAAGTTCGTAAAGAAGTTAAGATTGAAAACGTTACTGACATTTCACTTGTTAATGAAATTATCGCGGAAAAAATGTTTGTTATCTATACAAACAAATCAAATATTGATACTTCACTAAATATTGAAGAAGGAAGAATCAATGTAATTCTTATGGTTGGAGTTAATGGTGCTGGTAAAACAACATCAATCGCTAAACTTGCAAACATGTTAAAAGAAGAAGGTAAGAAAGTTCTAATTGCAGCAGGAGATACATTCCGTGCTGGAGCAGTAGAACAACTTGGTGTTTGAGCCGAAAGAATAGGTTGTGAAATTGTTAAGCCCATTAAAGAAGGTATTGACCCTGCTTCTGTTGTGTATGATGCAGTCGCTAAAGCTAAAGCTGAAGAATATGATGTATTAATTATCGATACAGCTGGAAGACTTCAAAATAAAGTTAACCTAATGAACGAATTAGCTAAGATGAATAAAATTATTCAAAAAGAAATTCCTGACGCACCACATGAATCATTACTTGTTATTGATGCTACAACTGGTCAAAATGGTGTTTCTCAAGCCACATCATTCAAAGAGGTTACACCATTATCAGGAATCATCCTTACAAAAATGGACGGAACTTCAAAAGGTGGTATCGTTCTAACTATTAAAGACAAATTAGAACTTGCCGTTAAATACATGGGTCTTGGTGAATCACTTGATGATTTACAAGAATTTGATCTGGATGCATTTATTTATGGAATGACAAAAGGATTAATGGAAGATGAATAAGTTAGAAGAAAGAGAGTACTACTTAGAACTTTTTGATAAGTACAGTGCATTCCTAACTCAAACCCAAAAACAAGCAATTCAATTATGTTGAATAGAAGACTTATCATTAGCCGAAGCATCAGAAGTAGTCGCTACAACAAGAAGTGCGATACATGATGCTATTAATAAAGGTAAGAAAAAACTGGACAAAATTAATAAAAAGATGAATGGTGAATAAACCAAAAGAACTAGAATTAGTTCTTTTTTATTTTCTTAAAATATACCTTTTAAATAATTGATGTAATTCAACAAAATTACAAGAGTATTTTAAATTGATGTATAATTTTTAAAGAAATTAAAAGGGGTTTATATGAAATATAAGAGAATTATTATCAAGCTTTCAGGTGAAGGTTTAGCGAATAAAGAAGATAGTTTATCAATTGATTTTAAAAAAGTTAAATTAATTGCTGAACAAATAAAACAAATTCAAGAAGAAGGTGTTGAAGTTGGTGTTGTTGTTGGTGGAGGTAACTTCTGAAGAGGTGCTTCTGCAGAGAAAAATGGTATTCCAAGATCAAGAGCAGATTACATTGGAATGCTTGCAACAATCATGAATTCATTAGCACTTCAATCAGGATTTGAAGGTTGCGGAATTAAAACAAGAGTTCAATCAGCAGTTAACATCGACCAAAGAGTAGCTGAATATTACATTAAAGAAAAAGCAGTTAACTATCTTTCACATGGTGAATTAGTTATCTTTGCTGGTGGAACAGGTAGACCATTCTTTACAACAGATACAACTTCTACACTTGTTGCTTCAGAAATTGGAGCTGATATTATCCTTATGGGTAAAAATGGAATTGATGGAATTTATACAGCTGATCCCAAAGTAGATTCTTCAGCTGAACACATTGATGTAATTACATATGATGAATTATTAGAAAGAGGACTTGCAGTTATGGACTCAACAGCCGCTGCAATGGCTAGAGATAATGGAGTTAGCTTAATGGTATTTAACATTAACGAAAAAGACTCATTAGTAAAAGCGATTAAAGGAAACATTAAACATACTAAGGTGGTTAAATAATTATGGAATTAGATTTATACTTAATGGAAGCTGAAGAAGGAATGTCAACAGCGGTTGAAAATTACGGAATTAACATTTCAAGAATTTCAGCTGGTAGAGCAAACCCGATGATTTTAAATTCAGTTAAAATGGATTACTATGGAACACCAACACCAATTAACCAATTGGCTTCAATTTCTGTTCCAGAACCAAGACAATTATTGATTAAACCCTTTGAACAAAATATCAATAAAGACATCGTAGCAGTAATTAATTCTGCTTCGCTTGGATTGAATGCGGTTGATGAAGGACATCAAGCACGTATCACTTTCCCAGAACTTACTACAGATCGTAGAAGACAACTTGTTAAAAACTTAAGCGAATTTACTGAACAAGCTAAAATCGGTGTTCGTGCAGCTAGACAAGATGCAAACAAAATGATTAAAAAAGATGATGAACTATCTGAAGATGACGTAAGAGCATACTTAGATGAAATTCAAAAATTAACAAACTCATTCACTGCAAAAATAGATGCGATGACAAAAGAAAAAACACAAGAACTAATGACAATCTAGGTTAAACCTAGTTTTTTTCTACTATAATTATATATATGAAAAATTACCTAAAAAAAGTTAACCCAAGATATCCATCAGCAATCATTGCTATCTTGCTTATAATCCCTGTATTCATTTGTATTATACTAGGAGGCAAAGGAGGAAGAATCTTCGGTTCTATCTTCATGATTGTTGGAGCCATGTATGGTTCTTATGAATTCATTAAACATATGAAGCTTCACACCGTTTCAAAAATACTAATACCGTTTTTAACAATCTCAGTCTTTTTAGTTGAAAAAGATTTTGTGATGATTGATATTGTCGCAGATGGATTTGGGAGAGGAGCTGTCTTTGGCGAAGGTAGGATGTATTTAACTCATATGATTGGGTTCTCAACAATACTTATTCCTGCAATTGTATTGACATTAGTTCTTTTCGACCCTGTTGCAACTGCAGATGGAAATAGACTTAGAACATACATCTATACATTATTCATAACTGTTGCAGTTGGGATATTCTTTAGAGTCCTTTTCTCAATTACTGTTATAGATTGAAAAATTGTAATGCTATTAGTTCCTGTGGCAATCATCTCTGATACTTTTGCATATATTGGTGGTTCATTATTGGGTAAAAAATTCCCTAAGAAGTTAGCACCTAAAATTTCACCTAAAAAGACTTGAGTTGGATTTATAACTGGATATTTATTTGCAGTTCTGTACATTGTTCTTTATATCCACTTTACAGGTATATTTAAATTCGATAATGGTAATTATATAGTTGACAATTCATTAATTTTAAAAGGTCGTTATGTAACTCTATTTGTTATGTTAGCGTTAGCCTTACCTATTGTATCTCCCGTCGGTGATCTTGTATTCTCTTCATTCAAAAGAGAAATGGGAATTAAAGATTATGGAAAAATTATGCCAGGTCATGGTGGACTACTAGATAGAATAGATTCTTGAATATTTATAGTAATAACATTTTCAATGATTTTTGAAATGTTAGTATGATAATAAAAAACCTTAATAATTAGGTTTTTTTATTTCGCCATTTTTTCAAACTAAATAATTAAGGAAAACATACAAAAACCCAATAAAAAATAGAGGTATTGAAGTAAAGTTATGGAAGATTTTTTTCTTTAAAAATCAATTCTCCACACAAGTGTTATTTTTAATGTGTTTTTTCAGTGCAAGTATCAACCTTACTATATAATTTAATAACTATGAAACAAAAGTTTATAAAATTCGCAGAAAAAATTAAATATGAAATCAACCCAGAACTATCAGAAGCACAGATTTACGGTGCTAAATTACTAGAAAAGGATGTGTTTGAACTATACTTTAGGTTCGAATCTACTCCTTCAGTTGATACTATGGCAGAGTTCATAGCAGCTATTAATGAAAATTTTGAATTTAGAGCAAAATTAAATTTCAAAATAGAAGAAGTTAGTCAAGAAGAAGAGGTTGTTGCTGGATATATCCAGTATGTTATTAAATCATTCATAAATATGCCTCATGTTGCAATGCAATTATCAAAAGAACAATTTTCTTTTGAAGGCGGTAAAATGAAGATTGAATTCAAAACAAGAAAACAATTAGAAAAGATCGAAGAGTTAACCAAAGATATTATTAGAGGAATGAAAATGCTCGGATTTGGTAACTTAGAATTGGATCTTGTTTTCAAAGAACCTGAGTGAAATCTTTTAGAAATGGCAGCTAAGGAAAAAGAAGAGATATTAAAAAGGGAATTACCAAAAATTGATTCTCAACAATCAGCTGCACCAGTTGAACACCAAAAAGTTAAAAAATACAATTCAAAAGCTATTCAACTTTCAATTCCTGAAGCAAAAGAATTGCAAAATGAACGTGTAACTGTTGAAGGTGAAATCTTTGCTAGAGAAGCAAAAGTTACCAAAACTGGATGAAACATAATTGAACTTGCTATTACGGATTATAAAGATGCTGTTTATCTTTCTATCTTTGCAGGTAAAGGTGAAGAAGAAGCTGCAAAGTATAGCCAATATAAAGTTGGTGGTTGAGTAAGTGTTTCTGGTCAAATGACATTAAATACTTATAAAGGTAGCCAACACGAGATTAAAGTTAATAAGATTGCTCCAATCAAACCTAAAAAATCTAATAGACAAGATAACGCAACTAAAAAACGTGTAGAACTAAATACAAAAACAATTATGTCTACAATGGATGGTATTGCTTCTGCTAGTGATTATGTATCAAGAGCTAAAGAATGAGGACATAGTGCTATTGCTATTCTTGATTCTGAATCAGTTCAATCATTCCCGGAATTTTATAACTCTTCAAAAGGTATAAAAGCCATTTATGGGTGTTCCTTTAATATGATTAATAGAGAAGCCAACTCAGTTATTAATCCAACTGATCAAGGCTTATCAGATGCTAAATATATCGTATTCGACCTTGAAACAACTGGGCTTTCTCCTCGTTTCGAAGACATCATTGAATTCGGTGCTACAAAAGTTGTTGGCGGACAAATGGTTGACCGTAAACAATTCTTCATTAAACCTTCTAAACCAATTCCTGATTTCATCCAAGAATTAACAGGAATTACACAAGAGATGTGTGAAGATGCTGTAAATGAAGAACAAGGTATGAAAGATATCCGTGAATACATTGATGGTTATGTATTGGTAGCTCATAATGCTGCTTTCGATATGGGATTCATCGATGAAAAATTAGAGAAATATAATTTAGAACCATTAAATGCTGTAGTTGTGGATACATTGCCAGCTGCGAAGGTTCTTGATCCAGATCAAAAAAGATTTAGACTTGAAAATGTTGCTCTTAAGAATGGTCATACCTATGATTCAACAGTTGCTCACCGTGCTGATTACGACGCCGAAGTTCTTGCTAACACTTGATTAACAATGATCGCGAGATTTAAACGTAAAGGTATTACAACATTAAATGGATTAGCATCAGAAATCAATGACACTGTTTACAAAACATCATTTGCGAAAGAAGTTTCAGTAATTGCTAAGAATAACCAAGGTTTAAAAGAGGTGTTTAAGTTAGTTTCAAAATCACTGACAGAACAATACTACAGATCACCAAGATTATTCTGAGAAGATATTCCAAGATCTGAAAATATATTAATCGGATCAGGTGGACTTAAATCAAAATTTGTTGATTTATTACTTACTGGTACAACTAAACAAATTATTGAGGACATGAAGAAATATGATTACATAGAAGTGCAACCAATCAGAAACTTCTCACACTTGATATCAAGAAAAAATATATCTAAACAAAATGTTAAAGATACAATTAAATTTGTAATTGAAGAAGCTAAGAAAGCTGGTAAACCGGTTGTTGCGACAGGTGACGCTCGTTATGTAGATGATATGGATTCAATTTACCACTCAGTTTACATCAATGCTAAAGGTCTTGGTGGTGTTAGACACTATCTATTCAAATATAATGAAAGAAATCCTGAATACCCAATCCAATCACTTTTAACAACTAATGAGATGAAGGAAGAATTTGCATGATTAGGTATAGAAGATTTAATTGAAGAAATCGTTGTAACTAATACAAATATGATTGCAGATCAAATTGATGACAATATACAAGTTATTAAAGACGATCTATACACTCCTAAGATTGATCAATCAGATGAATTACTAACTGAACTTGTTTGAAAAACTGCAAAAGAACAATACGGTGAAGAATTGCCGGAAATTGTTTCAGATAGAATTGAAAGAGAACTTGGTAATATCATCAAATATGGTTTTGGTGTTGCTAAGTCTCTTGAAGATGGGTACTTAGTTGGTTCTCGTGGATCTGTTGGTTCATCTATTGTTGCTACTTTCTCTGGTATTACAGAAGTAAACCCATTACCAGCTCACTATGTATGTAAGAATTGTAAATACTCTGAATTCCATGGTGGAGGAGAATTTAAATGTGGATACGACTTACCAGATAAGTATTGTCCAAAATGTGAAACAATGCTTTACAAAGAAGGGCATGATATTCCATTCGAAACTTTCCTTGGTTTTGAAGCTGATAAAGTTCCTGATATCGACCTTAACTTCTCAGGTGATTACCAACCAATCATTCACCAAGAAGTTAAAAGAATATTTGGTGACAAACACGCTTTCCGTGCCGGAACAATTTCTACCGTTGCTGAAAAAACTGCGTTTGGTTATGTTCGTGCTTGAGCAGAGGAAAATGGGAAAACAATTTCTAGAGCCTTCACAGAATTTATGGCTAAAAATGTTAAAGGTACAAAACGTACAACGGGTCAACACCCTGGTGGTATCATTATCATTCCTGGAGAATTTGATGTTGAAGACTTCTCGGCAATTAACTTCCCAGCAAATGATACTGACGCCGCTTGAAAAACAACCCACTTCGACTTCCACGCCATCCACGATAACGTTCTTAAATTAGACTTACTTGGACACGATGATCCCACCGCTATTAAAATGCTGGAGAGATTAACAGGTGTGATTGCTACAGAAATTCCTAACTGTGATGAAAATATTATTTCTTTATTCTCTTCACCAAAAGCATTAGGTATTGAACCACAAGATATTTCTGGAGAAACAACTGGAGCCATGGGTATTCCTGAATTTGGTACAAAATTCGTACGTGGGATGCTTAAATCAGTTAAGGTTGATACATTTGCTGACTTAGTATCTATTTCAGGTCTATCTCATGGTACAGATGTTTGAACAAACAATGGTGCTGACTTAATCCGTGACTACAACACTGTCGTGATGACATCATGACATACCTTATTAATAAAGGTATGGATTCAAAAGAGTCATTCGTTATCATGGAACAAGTTCGTAAAGGTAAATCAGTTACCGCTGAACAAGAAGAAAAAATGAAAGCTGCAGGTGTTGAAGAATGATTACAGCGTATGTTAAAATGGCATGAAGAATTGCATGATTTAAACTTTACCATCCACTAGCTTACTATGCAACTTACTTTACTACCAGAGCGGATGTTTCTGATGTTGAAACATTGATGGAAGGTAAAGAAAAAATAAAAGAGGTTCTTGTTGACTTCAAAGCTAGAAGGTATAAACGTGGTGAAGAAGCGCTAAGTAATAAAGAAGAAAATCTAATTCCTATATTAGAACTTTCTGAAGAATTATATGCACGTGGATTTAACGTTTCAAATATTGATATCAATAACTCACTAGCTAATGAATGAAAAATACATGAAAATGGAAGAACATTAATTCCTCCATTCTCAACAATTGATGGACTTGGAGATGCTGTTGCAGTAAGTATTGTAAAAGCAAGACAAGAAAGAGAATTTACATCTGTTGAAGATGTTATGAAACGTTCTTCTCTAAATAAGACATCAAAAGAAAAACTTAATAAACTTGGTGTGTTTAAAGGTATGGAAGAAACAAACCAATTATCACTATTCTAAAACTTACTAAGGTAAGTTTTTTTATTTCGATTAATAGCTCATCATTTTTTTAATTTATAATTTAATTATAAATATATTCAATGAGGAGTAAAGATGAAGACTAAAAGAAGAATAACAATGGGAGTACTGGCTGCTGTTATAGTTGCAACGCCAATGATCGCCGTTTCATGTGGCGACAAAAACAAAGAATTAGAAAATAAAAGAAGAGAAGCTGAAGCAAAAGAATTGGAAAGAAAAGAACTAGCAAGAAGAAAGCAAAAAGTTGATGAAAAAAGACGAAAAGCACAAGAAGAAATAGATAATATACAAACTCAAAATTACGAAGCTATTAAGAAAATGTTAAAAGAAGACCCATATTATAATATAAATCCATTCCATAGGGCATCAGATTTAGCGAAAAAAATAAAAGACCTCGAAAGTCTTGCTCATGTCTTTGCATTAAGGGTCGGGCAACGTGAGTTACCTTTCCCCTATAAGTCAGACTTTGAAGTTACTGCCGTTGGAGATGAAAATGGTTGAATAACTGTGACCGTAATTATGCACACAAAAGATGCTACTAACCCCGACTCCGCACCTTTAGAGGTTTATAATCATGTTAAAAATGATGTAGAAATGGAAAAATTAGAAAAAAAATGAGCTGCCGAAAAAGCGGAAGAAGAGAGAATCAAAAGAGAAAAAGAAGAACACAAAAAAATGATGAATGCAAAAGGATTTGAGGAGATTGAGGATAAAGTTTGATACAACAAAGAGAAACAAATCGTTGATTATCAATGAAATGATTTTGAGAGAAACAGTCTTTGAGGAGAATCAAGTCACATGGACACTTTACTGAAAAATAAAGAGAAGTATCCAGTCAAACACTTAATTGCAAATAAAGTTAGATGATTTGATAATGGGGATGGAATAAATTCAAGGAATGGGATTTGACATAATTTTATAAGAATTTATAAAAATACGCTAGAAAGCGTTGAAATGAAATCCTTGGAAGATGTTTGGATGCCTCTTTTCAAATCTAACGAAAAAGAGAAAGACCTTCCTAAACTCGATACATTAATTGTTCCAAAATTAAAAGTGCTATGAGAACACGGTTTCAGTGGCGTTAATTTAAAATACTTAGATATTTCTGAAAGCAAAGAAATTGAGTCCTTCTTCCCTCATGGAGCTACACTCGGAGAGGATATTGAAAAAGGTTGAACAAAGACTTGAGGGAGAGGGGAACTTCCGATGATTAATGATGCATCAAGTATAATTGTGATATCCGAGAATTATAATTGAGAAAATAGCAAACGCAAAACATGGAAGTATAATACTTTAAAAGACCAAACTGAAGAAATAAAAATAAGTTTTAAACAACGTTCAAAAAAAGATGGCAAATTACAAGATTTAGAGTGATATTTATCTTCTTGAACAAAAACAAAAGCAGATGGAACTTGAAGGTTAAGAATTAAAAAATAATATACAAAAAAACACGATTTCGTGTTTTTTTAAATTAAACCGCTACCTTACCTCTAATTAGAGGATGAGGATCGTAATCATGAAGCTCGATATCATCAAACGTAAAATCAAATAATGATTTAATGTTTTTGTTAAGTTCAACTCTAGGTAATTCCTTTGGTTTTCTAGAAAGTTGTTCATTCACCTGTTCGATGTGATTTGAGTAAATATGTGTATCACCTGTAGTGTGGATGAATTCTTTTGCTTTTAATCCAGTTACTTGCGCAACCATCATTAACAATAATGAATACGATGCTATATTAAAGGGAACTCCTAAGAATACGTCGGCTGATCTTTGGTACAGTTGTAATGATAACTCGCCATTATTGACAAAGAATTGGAAGAATGCATGACACGGTGGCAATGCCATACTCTCTATGTGTGGTGGGTTTCATGAAGAAACGATTAATCTTCTACTATCTGGGTTAACCTTAATTTGCTCAATTACATTTGCAAGTTGATCAACACCTTCGAAGTCTCTTCATTGTTTTCCATAAACTGGACCTAGCTCTCCATATTTTTTTGCGAATTCTTCATCAGTTTTTATCTTTTCAACAAATTCAGCTTGTGTCTCATTATTGTATTCATCGCTATTTTTGAAACTTTCATAGGGTCATTCATTTCAAATTCTCACACCATTATCAACTAAGTACTTGATATTTGTGTCCCCATTAATGAATCATAATAATTCGTGAACAACGGCTTTTCAAAAGACTTTCTTTGTTGTCAAAAGCGGGAAACCTTTTGTTAAATCATATCTTCTTTGTGTGGCGAATTTTGAAATAGTACCAGTACCTGTTCTATCATCTTTTTTAGAACCAGTTTCTAATATCTCTTCTATTAATGTTAAATATTGTTTCATGTTATCTCCTCTAATATTTGTATAATTAAATTATAAAGTTTTCAAGCTAAAAAAAATGATGGGCTATATTTAAATATCATTATAAAAAAAGTTGGAAAAGAAAGAGGTAAAAATGGATTTTTTAGAGAAACAATTAAACAGAAGAGCAGAAAGAGGTATGGATATTAATAAACCAATTTCAGCTGAAGATATTCAAAAATTAAAAGATGCCATCAACTCAGGTGCAACATCTATTAATGGTCAAGGAGCATCTGCAATATTTATTCAAGATAAAGAAATGATTGATAAGGTTGCAAAATACAATTGAAACCAAGAGCACATTAGAAAGGCTTCTCTTTTTGTTCTTTTCGTTGGGGATATGAATAGACTTAAGTATGCTTACGAAAGACAAGGTAAAAAAGACTGAGAGTTAAATGATGCTAACTTCAGTGAACTTTATGCAGTTGGAACAATTGATGCAACTATTAAAGCACAAGCTGTAGTTGATGCTGCTTTAGCATTAAACATGGGTAGTTGTTACATCGGAGGAATGAGAGCTGCTTCTGATAAATTAATTAAAGACTTAAACCTTCCTAGTAATGTATTTCCAGTTGTTGGATTAACAATCGGACACATTGACAAACAAGAAGAAGTAAAACCTAAAATGAATGTTGTGTTTGATGAAAAATATGATGATCAAGAAATGAAAAAAGAAGCTGATAGATATGATGAGGTTATGAAAGATTATTACGATAAACGTTCATCAAATAAAAAAGAGGCTAATTGAAGTTCTGAAACAATCGCTACATATAATTACGCATTTTCAAGTCCAATGTATGATGAGTATTACAAATTACTAAAAAGTAAATTTAATACTAAAAAGTAAACAATTATTATATAATTTATATGCCATCACAACGGTAACCTTGTAACCCGGTCAGGCCAGGAATGGAGCAGCCGCATCGAGAAGTGCGTGTGTGTGGTGGTTTTTTTACGCCATTTTTTTGTATGTGAGTGTTTTTTCACTTTTTTCTTGTTTAAAAAAATAAAAAAAGGAATAAAATAATTCTAATGAAGTTTTTAACGTCAAAAACATGAACAAGGGATAACCTCACAACTTTTTTTAAAAAAACCAGTGAGCGTGACTTTTGTTCCCTACGTAAAAAAACTTATGCAATGTTATTCTTCGAGAATTCAACAAGGACTCATTATTCGTTTAACAAGGCCGTTCAGGACTTGGGCGGAGAAGTTCTAGATTTCAATTCTAGTTCTTCTTCCTTAAACAAAGGCGAGTCCTTTTATGATACTGTTAAAACATTTGAAGCTTTTGGTGTTGATGGGATTGTTATAAGAAGCTCTATTAAAGAATATTGGAATGAACTTAAAGACATTAGGGTTCCAATTATAAATGCTGGTGATGGATCGGGTTCACACCCTTCACAAGCATTGCTCGATATGTACACAGTGTATAAAGAGAAGGGTCAAATAGAAAATCAAAAGATTTTAATTATTGGAGATATAAAACATTCTAGAGTAGCTAAGACTAATATAGACGTGTGAAGAAAAGTTGGTTCTCATGTAGATATTACAGGACCTAAGGAATTTAAAATTGATGATCCAAATTGAATTGATGAATTTGATTCAAAATTAGACCAATATGATGTTGTGATGCTATTGAGGATTCAAAAGGAAAGATTAGAAACTGAATATAATGATGAGAATTATAATAAGAAATTTGGGTTGAATGCCGATAGATTGAAGAAGATGAAAAAAGATGCATTGATAATGCATCCAGGACCATTCAATAGAGGCGTTGAACTTACTGATGATGTGCTTAACGATGAAAGATGTAAAATATGAGACCAAGTTAGAAACGGTGTTGAAGTTAGAAAAATGATAATTACCATTACGGAGGAGAAACATGACTAAAAAACAAATATTAGAACAAATTAAGGCAAAAGAAATTCAATTTATACAATTGCAATTTATAAACATACACGGGGAATTACATAGTGTTGAAATACCTTCAACACATATTGAGATAATGTTGAATTCAGAAACAATGATTGATGGTTCATCAATAAAAGGATATACAAAGATAGATAATTCGGATTTATTCCTTAAACCAGATTTAGAAACATTTTTAGTTCTTGAGTTTATGAATACACCATATACAGTTGCTAGAATCATCTGTGATGTATTGAATAAAGATGGAACAATGTTTGAGGGTGGTTCAAGACAAACACTAAGAAGACTAGAAAAAAGAGTGGCAAAATCAAATTACAAACTATTTGCAGGTTTAGAAGCTGAATTCTTCTTATTAGAAAAGAATGAAAAAGGTGAATTAGTTCCAGTTGATAAAGCTGATTACTTTGGAACAACACCAGGTGACACTGTTTCAGATTTAAAAAGAGAAATGGTTGTTCAATTAATGAATCATGGATTTGATATTGAAGCAGCACACAAAGAGGTTGCACCAGGACAACATGAAATTAACTTCAAATATGATACAGCACTTAAAACAGCTGACAGAATGATTACATTCAAATGAATCGTTAAAACAATTGCGGATCAATACGGATTAATTGCTACATTTATGCCTAAACCTTTTGAGGGTAAAAGTGGTTCTGGATTACATTCAAACATCTCAATCTTTAAAGACGGTAAAAATCTATTCTGTAATAAAGATAATGAATTATCTGATGAAATGATGCACTTTATTGCTGGTATTGTTAAAAGAACAAAAGAAATGACAGCTATTACAAATGCGTCAGTTAACTCATATAAAAGATTAATACCTGGATTTGAAGCTCCTAACTGTATCGCTTGATCAGATTCAAATAGATCAGCGATGATTAGAGTTCCAGCTTCTCGTGGAGCAGGAACACGTGTTGAAGTTAGATGTGTTGATGCAACAGCTAACCCATACATCATGTTAGCTGCATTATTCTCAGCGGGTATTGAAGGTATTGAAAACAAGGAAACACCTTTAAAACCAGTTTATAAAAACCTTTACAAACTAACTAAAGAAGAACTTGAAGAATTGAATGTTTCACACCTTCCAACATCATTTGGTGAAGCTTTAGAATTGTTTAGGGAATCAGAATTCTTAAAAGAGGTTATGGGTGAATGTCAATTTGATCATTATTATGCTCATAAGTCAAAAGAATGAAATGAATATCACCAAGCAGTACACCAATGAGAAATCGAAAAGTACATAAAATATTAATTTAAAACTCTTAAAAAAGAGTTTTTTTATTCAAAAAAATATGGTTAATAAAGCTTTTTATGGGTTAATTGTCCAATGTTATAATTTATTATCAAAACAAAATCTAATTTTTATGTAACATTATATTAATGCAAAAACTACAAAGAAACAAAACCAAAAATAGATCAATGGCTAAGAACCATGTACTATTTTTGATTTCTGTTTATATTTAATTTATAAGGGCTATCGTCCCTTATATTTTTTTGCAAATTTAAGGAGTTTAAATGAAATATATAAATGGTGTTATTTATTATAAAGATGAATTAATCAAAAAAGATTTCGCGATTATAAATAAAAGAATTGTATTCGAGGGATTGGAAGAGATTAATGAAGAAGTGAATCTAGAGGGCAAGATAGTATCACCTGGATTTGTAGATGTTCATGTACACACTAGAGTCCCAGGATTTGAATATAAAGAAGATTTAGAGCATATTGAAAAAGCAATGCTGTATGGAGGGTTTACACACGCTGTAGCTCAATCAAATACAAACCCAAAACCTGATAATGTAAAAACATTAAAAGAAATACAAGGAATGTTAGATGAGAAACGTGTCAACATAATTCAAGCTGGAAGAATAACTAAAGAAGATAAAGTTGTGGATATTGAAGAAATGTCAAAACACACAAGATTATTTACGGATGATGGTTATCCTGTTCAAGATGAAAAAGAAATGTTTAAAGCAATTCAATTAGCAAAAGCAACGGAATCAACATTAATACTCCATGAAGAAGATGCAAGTATTAAAGGGAAGATGTATCACTGTTCTTTATCCGAACAAGAAAACATACCCGCATTTAATGAAGAGTATGAATCAAACATGGTTAAAAGAGATATTGAATTAAACAAAGAAACAAATGCAAACATTCATATTCAACACATATCATCAAAAGACTCTATCAAATTAATTAAAGAAGCACAAAGCCAAGGAATGAATATAACTGCGGAATTAACGCCACACCATATGGCTCTTGATAATGAAATGATTATTAATGATGGTAAATTCAAAATGAACCCACCACTATCAAATCCAGAAACAAGACAAATATTAATAAAAGCTCTTAAGGATGAAGTTATAACAATTATTGCCACAGATCATGCTCCACACTCGGAAGAAGAGAAATCTGGAGGTTTTGAAAAAGCTGTCAATGGAATCATTGGATTAGAAACATCTTTTGCAGTGGTAAATACATTAGCAAGAAAATATGAAATAACATTGGAAACAATAATTAAAGCAATGTCAATCAACCCAGGTAAGTTAATGGGGATAAATACAAAACTTGAAGCAGGGAAAGTAGCCAACCTAACAATTCTTGATGTTGATAAAAAATGAACATTTAAAGAAGAAAATATTAAGTCAAAATCAAAAAATACACCATTTATAAATATGGAACTAATAGGTAAAGTGGACTCGGTTATTTTAAACGGAGAACACATCGTATTAGAAGGAGAGAAATAATGCACGATATCAAAATAGTCTTAGCAAATGGGGTAGAAATACCTTGTAAATCATTCGGATACAGAAAAGATGTATATGCGCCATTCATATTCAATACATCAATAGTTGGGTACCAAGAAGCACTAACTGACCCTTCATACAAAAAAGAAATACTAGTAATGTCATTCCCAATACAAGGGATATACGGAATTAATGAAATGGATTCTGAATCAGACAAAATTCATTTATCAGCTTTCGTAGTTAATAGTTTTGAAAAAAACTTTTCTAACAACCATGCAACAACTTCAATTGAAGACTTCTTAAATAAACATAAAGTTCAAGGTGTAACAAATGTCGATACTAGATTCTTAATTAAACAAATCAGAGAAAAAGGATCGATGCTTGGAGCAATCGTAGATATTAATGAACCAAAAGAAGAAGTTCTTAAGAAAATTGAAAAGATGACTTTCGAAGAACATGTTCAATCAGTATCACCAAAAGAAATTGAAGTACTTAATCCTGAAGGTAAAAAACATATTGTATTTTATGACTTTGGAGCAAAAAATAACATTATGAGAGAACTTGTTGGTAGAGGTTATAAATTAACAAGAGTTCCACATGATACACCAGCTAAAAAAGCAATGGAATTAAAACCTGATTTTGTATTCTTATCAAATGGTCCAGGAGATCCAGCTGAATTAACACCGATCGTTAAAGAAGTAAAAACTTTAATGGATAACAAAGTAAAAATCGCAGGTATTTGTTTGGGACACCAATTAATATCATTAGCATTAGGAGCTAAAACCGAAAGATTAAAATTCGGACACCATGCATCAAATCACCCAGTAAAAAATATTGAAACTGGAAAAGTGTACATCACTTCACAAAACCATAATTATGCAGTTACAAAAGGTACTTTACCAGAGGGAGTTGAAGTATTCTTAACTTCTTTAAATGATGAATCAATAGAAGGGCTTAAATCAGAAAAGTATGGAGTAATTTCTACACAATTCCATCCAGAAGCAGCGCCAGGTCCAACAGAAGCACGTGAATTCTTCGATTTATTTATCGAGTTTGTAAAGGGAGGTAAATAATGCCAGCAAGAAAAGATATAAAAAGAATATTAGTTTTAGGTTCAGGTCCAATTGTTATTGGTTCTGCAGCGGAATTTGATTATTCAGGAACACAAGCTTGTTTAGCGCTTAAAGAATTAGGATATGAAGTTATACTTGTAAATCCAAACCCAGCAACAATCATGACTGATAAGGAAATCGCTGATAAAGTTTACATGGAACCACTAACAGTTGATTTTGTTAAATGAATAGCTTCAATCGAAAAACCGGATGCTATCATTCCTAACCTTGGAGGACAAACTGCATTGAATCTTTGTGTTGAACTACACGAAGCTGGAATTCTTGATAGATACAATATTGAAATTCTAGGCCCACCAATCGAATCAATTATTGGGGCAGAAGATAGGAACACATTCAAGGAAGTAATGGAAGAAATGGACATACCTATGGCTCCATCTATCATTACAAATAATTTAGAAGAAGGATTGGAATTCGCTGAGAAAATTGGTTACCCAGTTATCATTAGACCATCATACACAATGGGTGGTTCTGGTGGAGGAATTGCAACAAACATTGAAGAATTAAAAACAATATTATCAAGAGGTATAAGACTATCTCCAATTAATGAATGTATGGTTGAAAAATCAATAGCAGGATTTAAAGAAGTTGAATACGAGGTAATGAGAGATGCAAACGATACAGCAATTGTTGTATGTAATATGGAAAATATTGACCCGGTTGGAATCCATACTGGTGATTCAATGGTTGTAGCCCCATCGCTAACACTTACAAACAAACAATACCAAATGTTAAGAGATGTATCTTTAAGAATAATTAAACGTTTCAAAATTCAAGGTGGATGTAATGTTCAAATAGCTCTTGATGAGCATTCGGATCAATTCTACATTATTGAAATTAATCCAAGGGTTTCAAGATCTTCAGCATTAGCTTCTAAAGCAACTGGATATCCAATCGCTAGAATTTCAGCAATGATTGCTGTAGGAATGAGACTGGATGAAATCCTAAACCCAATAACAAAAACAACATATGCATCATTTGAACCTTCAATTGATTACGTTGTAACTAAATTAGCAAGGTTCCCATTTGATAAATTCAGATCAAACAAATCTGACATATCAACATATATGCAAGCAACTGGTGAAACAATGGCAATTGGTCAATCATTTGAGGAGTCATTCTTAAAATCAATTAGATCATTGGACGCTGAATTCCAATTCACATGAGACGATAAAGAAGACTTCACAAAAGAATCTTTAATAGAAGAAATGAAAAATCCTACTGCATATAGAATTTGACAAATATTCAATGCATTTAGAGTCGGAGCAACGGTAGAAGAAATTTATGAAGCTACAAAAATAAATAAATTCTTCTTAAGAAAATTCGAACACATAATAAAAATTGAATTTGAACTTAAAGAAAATAAAGGTGATATAAAAACCTTGGAATACTCTAAGAAATTTGGATTCTCGGATTATGGTGTGGCCAAATTATGAGATAAAAGCGAATTAGAAGTTTATAAGCTAAGAGAACAAGAAAACATTAAGCCAGTATATAAAATGATTGATACATGTGGTGGAGAATTTGAATCAAAAACAAATTACTTATACTCAACATATAATGGATTTGATAACGAATCAAGAATTACTAAGAAGAAAAAAGTAATCATCATCGGTTCGGGTCCAATAAGAATTGGTCAAGGAGTTGAATTCGATTATTCAACAGTTCACTCAATATGATCATTTAAAAAACTAGGTTATGAAACAATTGTTATTAATAATAACCCCGAGACAGTTTCAACAGACTTCTCAATCGCTGATAAATTATATTTTGAACCAATAAACTTTGAAGAAGTTAAAGAAATTATTGATATGGAAAAACCAGATGGAGTAGTTCTTCAATTTGGTGGACAAACAGCAATCAACGTTGCTGAAAAACTTAGAGAAGCAGGTGTGGAAATCCTAGGAACACAAATAGAATCAATGGATATCTCAGAAGATAGAAAAAAATTCGAAGCGTTACTTAAAAAAGAAGGAATTACACAACCAAATTCAAAAGCAACAAAAGTGCTTGAAGACCTTCCTAAATTAGCATTAGAAATTGGTTATCCAGTTCTTATAAGACCATCATATGTTATTGGTGGAAAAGGAATGCAAGTTGTTTACAACGAAAAAGAATTAAAAGATTATCTAAAACTTAATGCACTTGATTATGTTGATAACATGGTCTTAATAGATAAATATTTAGCTGGTAAAGAAATTGAAGTTGATTGTGTTTCTGATGGTGAAGAAATATTTATACCAGGAATTATGGAACACATTGAAAAATCAGGTATTCACTCTGGTGATTCAACAACTGTATACCCAACAGTTTCTCTGAAAGATGAATTGAAAGCTGAAATCGTAGAAACAACGAGAAAACTTGCGAAAGCATTAAAAGTTAAGGGATTAATGAATATTCAATACATCGTATATGAAGATACATTATATGTCCTAGAAGTTAACTTACGTTCTTCAAGAACAATTCCATTTATCTCAAAATCAACAAGAAAGAATGTTGTGGAAATGGCTGTTCAAGTATTAGATGGTAAAAAGATAACTGAAATCACAGATCAAGTTGGAGAATACAAAATGGACAATGAGAAATACTATGTTAAATCACCAGTATTCTCATTCCACAAGTTATACAAAGTAACAGATACAATATTAGGTCCAGAGATGAAATCAACAGGTGAATCAATCGGTATTGATTACAACTTAGATAAAGCCTTATACAAATCATTACTAGGTGCTAACTTCGATCCTCTAAAACACTCAAAAGTAATATTGAGTGTAGCGGATGATGCGAAAGAACAAGCATTAAAAATAGCTAAAAACTTAAGAAGAGTAAAAATTAAAATTTACGCAACACCAGGAACTGCAAAATACTTAAGAGAAAACGGTATTGAAGTTAATGAAGTTAAAAAATTAGATGGAAGCAATAACATTATTGACTTAATTAAAAATGAAAAAATATCTTACATCGTTAACATACCAACATCAGGTAATAAGTCAATAAACGATGCAAGAAATATAAGAATGGTAGCACTTAAATCAGGTGTGCCAGTAATTACCTCAATTAGATTGGGAAGAGCAATAGCAAGAATGACTGAGTTTATGAGATTCCTTGTAAACGAAGCATATTAAAAAGGAGAATATTATGAATATGAAAATTAAAATGCCAGGATTAGAATTTGACAAACCAGTATACAATGGGTCAGGTTCATTTGAATACGGAGAATACCAATGAACTGCTTTCGCGAAAGCAATGGATTTCCAAGGATTACCAGCTGTTACGTTGAAAACGTCAACAATTAAATCAAAAATAACACCAGAGAAAAGATCAAACCTTATGTACTCAAAAGGTTCACAAATTATGAACTCAATCGGGCTACAAAACCCTCCAATTGAAGGTGTAGTTAAAAGAATTGCAGAATATAATGAAATTATCGAACAACCATTAATCGCATCAGCATCAGGTGATACAATTGATGAATTTGCAGAAAACGTAAGAATTCTTTCAGAACAAGATGTTGTTGCTGTTGAAATTAACTTATCATGTCCAAATGTTGACAAAGGTGGAATTACATTTGGTACAGATGTAGAAGTTGTAGAAGAAGTAGTTAGAAGATGTAAAGCAGTTTCTAAAAAACCTATTTATGTAAAATTAACACCAAACGTTACAAACATCGCTGAAATTGCCATTGCGGCTGAAAAAGGTGGAGCGGATGCTATTATTGCAATCAACACATTACTAGGATTCATGGTTGATCCTAAGACTGGTAAACCAGTTGTGGCACGTGGATACGGTGGTTACTCAGGTCCTGGTATTTTCCCAGTTGCTGCAAGAGCAGTACACCAAATTTTCAAAGTTGTAAATATTCCTATTGTTGGAGTTGGTGGAATTATGAAAGGTCAAGATGTAATCGACATGTTATCTGCTGGAGCTTCAGTATGTCAAGTTGTAACGGGGGCTCATAATGATGTTGAATTCTTTACAAAAATAAATAAAGAAGTAGAAGAAATCTTAAAAGAACTTGGAGTAAAAGACATTAATGAAATCATTGGTAGATCACACCAATTTAAACCAACACAAGTATTACCTCAAGGAGAAAACTCACATTAATATGCAATATAATTCAAGGATTATAATTGCTTGTGATTTCAACTCAAAAGAAGAGTTATATTCATTAATTAAAAAACTAGAAGGTAAAAAGCTTTTCCTAAAACTAGGGATGCAATTACTTTATAAAGAAGGTTTCAATTTCATAAAAGAACTTAAAGAACAAGGTCACAATATATTCATCGATTTAAAAGTTCATGATATCCCCAATACTGCAATGAATGCTGTAAAGTCAATTGTGACTTATAAACCGGATTTCATTACAATCCACGCATTGAATGGTTTCGAAGCAATGAAAGCTATGCAAAGTTCAGTTGAAGGAACGAATTCAAAATTATTAGCTGTAACAATACTGACTTCAATGGGTCAAAAAGATATTGAAGCAATTAATATCAATGTTCCAGTTAAAGAAGAAGTTGATACATTACTTGGATTAGCAAGTGAAGCAGGAATTTGAGGAGCAGTTTCAAGTGCTCAAGAATCGCCAATGGTTAAGAAACATGGTATGTTTTCAATAACACCAGGAATTAGATTGAAATCGGATGCAACTCAAGATCAAAAAAGGATTTTAACACCTTATGAAGCTATAAAAAATGGTTCAGACTTCATCGTGGTGGGTAGAACAATTACACAATCTAAAAATCCATTCGAAACATATGAAATAATTGAAAAACAAATCAAGAAAGCGGAGGAAGAAAATGAATAAAATAGCAAAACATTTATTAGATATTAAAGCTGTTCAATTGAACACAAAGGAAAGATTTACATGAGCAAGTGGTATTAAATCACCAATTTATACAGATAACAGACTTATCATGTCTTATCCTGAAGCAAGAAAAGAAATTGAAGCAGAATTCGCTAAGTTAATCAAAAAAACTTTCCCTGAAGTAACTTTACTAATGGGTACAGCAACAGCGGGTATCCCTCATGCTGCATTCTTATCAGAAATAATGGAAATGCCAATGGGTTATGTAAGGGGAAGTGCAAAAGCTCATGGAAAACAAAATCAAATTGAAGGTTTAGTTAGAACTGGCGATAAAATCGTAGTTATTGAAGACTTATTCTCTACTGGTGGTTCTTCACTTTCTGCTATTAAATCATTAGAAGATCAAGGATATGAAGTTCTTGGAGTAGTATCAATATTCTCTTATGAATTAAGTAAACTAAAAACAAATTTCAAGAATGTAAAACATGCGTCACTAGTAACTCTAGAAGAATTATTAATTGAAGCTAAAAACTCTTCTTATTTAGAAGAGAGTGAAATTAAAGAAGTTCAAGAATTCATTTCAGAACTTTAAAACAAAAACACCGTTATTGAATGGTGTTTTTTTATTCGGTTATTTATAGGGAACATAATAATTTATATACCTCCATATGTTGTGGTGTATCTTCCAAAAAGAAAGATAAAAAGCCAATTAAATCTATAAGCAATGGAAGAAAGGGTAAATAAAAAAACAAGGTGACTTGTTTTTTTATTTATTTAATTACTTCTTGATTGGTGCATGTGGAAGGTTTTTAGGATTTATTAATCATTCAACACTTGAAAGATCTTTAACTGCAACGTGTGCAAGGAATCCCATTGAAAGTGCCATTACCATTAGTCCGAAACCAATGAATAACATAATTCAACCAAATGATTTACCTTTAATTAGAGTTAATACTAATCCTATGATAAATAGTAATGCAGCGAATGCTCCTGCTGCGATAGCTCCTAGACCACCGTAATAAGCAATGTTTCATCTACCTCAGTAGTTATTGTGTGGTAATCCCTTTAAAAATTCTGGGTCAAACGCTTTGGCAAGTATTTCGCTTTGTCCAGTAGTACCGTTAGCTACTTTATGTGTTAAAGTAACTGCTCCTAATATAATTCCTGCAAGTGCAGCAATTATTAAAATAATCATTGTAATTATTCTTCTTGGTGAAAATTTTCCCATTTCTCTCTCCTTTATTTGTGTGCCTATATTATATATGAATTAGGCATAAAATAACTTTTTAGCCCAAAATATAAGGAAAAAATAACTTATCTAAAAGATGCTTAAGTTTTTTTATTTTTCCCATGAGATTTTTTGTTCTCCATGATATGATTTTTATATGAGTTATAAAGCACTATACAGAACACATAGACCAGTTAATTTTGATGAAATTAAGGGTCAAGACCATATTACAACAACGTTAAAAAACATCATTAAATCTGAAAAAGTATCACATGCATATTTATTTTCAGGACCAAGAGGTACAGGTAAGACATCAGCGGCTAAAGTATTCGCTAATGTTTTAAATTGTAAGAATCTTTCAGAAGATTTAAAACCATGCTTAAAATGCGGATTATGTTTAGAAGCTAAAAAGGGTTCTTCAATGGATATTATTGAAATTGATGCCGCTTCAAACAATGGTGTTGCAGAGATTAGAGAGCTTAGAGATAATGTAAGATATGCACCTTCAAATGCAAAATATAAAATATATATTATTGATGAGGTTCACATGCTTTCAAAAGGAGCTTTCAATGCATTGTTAAAAACACTTGAAGAACCACCTAAGCATGCTATTTTTATCTTAGCTACAACAGAACCACATAAAATTCCTGTAACCATTCTTTCTAGAACACAAAGATTTAATTTCAGGCGTGTTGAGGATTCTGTATTGGTTGAACACTTAAAAGAAGTTTTAGATAAAGAAGGTTTAAAATATGACAACTCCGCTATTAAATTAATTGCAAAACTTGCTAATGGTGGATTACGTGATGCACTTTCAATCGCTGATCAAGCATCATCATATACAAATGGTGGAATTTCATTTGAAGCAATTTCACAAGTATTCGGAATTGTTTCTCTTGAATCACAAGTTAACATCATTAACTTCGCCGCAAGTAAAAACGTTGATGGTTTATTATCATTAATTAATAAATTTGTGGATAGTGGAGTTGACCTTGTTAGATTATCAACTTCTTTAATTGATATTATTAAAGACTTCATAATCTTCAATAAAACAGGACAAACAAAATTACTTGAAGTACTTACAGAAGAACAAACACAAGAATTAACAATTACTGTCGATTCTGCTTACAACATGTTAGATATCCTTGTTGAACTAATTACACAATTATCTCGTTCAGAATACCCAAGACAAGTATTTGAATTAGCGATGCTGAAATTAACTAAAACAGCAGAGAATGTAATCGTTAAACCAACTTCTTCTCCTGTATTAGAAAATAAGGAGCCAGCATTCACTACTGTTCACGAAACTAGTCAACCAGTTATGGAAGAAAAGGTAGAAGAGATAGTTATGCCAGAACCTACGCCTGAATTACAAGCGCCTATAATTAATGGTGACACTGCTGAGATTAGCGTTGAAGAAGAACCACAAAAAGAGTTATTCTCAGAACTTCAAATGAAATCAGAATCAATTGTTGAAGAAGAACCAATCATTGAACCCGAACCAATTGTTGAGGAAGAATCAATTGTTGAAGAAGAACCAACATTAGAAGCAGTCTTAAAGAAAGAAATCACAAACGACCCAACACAACCTAAATATGTTCCATTTATTAATGAAAGACCGGTTGTAAACAAACCTAAACCAACTCCAACTCCAAAAGTAGAGATGGCTTCAGCTCCAAGTGAGAATATACAATTCGAGAAAACTGATGAAATTCCAAATGAAATCCCAAGTGTTCCTGAAGAATCATCTGATTCACTTATGGATTTATTTAGCACACAAGAGTTAAAAGAAAAAGTACCGACTGAAGATTCTATAATTGATATGGAAGAAATCGAATCTTCAACACAAGTTATCTCTGCATCGCTAGAACAAAATAGTCATGCTGAAGAAATTGAAGAGGATATTACTACAACTCAAGAAATTCAAATTAACCCAAGTAGAGATATTACAAAAACAATAGATACTCCAATGGCAAATGAAGCGAGTGAACCAGCTGATTTATTATCATTATTTACATCAGATGCTACAACACAAATTCAAGAGCCAATACCTCCAACAAATACAGTTTCAGATATTATTAACTTATTAGTTCAATCTGATAAAGCAGTTCAAGCACACATTAAGAAATCATGAACTTCAATTATTTCTTATGCGGCTAACTCAAGATATAGTGAATATGCATCACTTCTTGATTCTGCAAGATTAATATCATCAGGTAAAGATTTCATTCTTGTATCTTCAAAGGATGCAAGTATATGTACTAGAATTAATGAAGTTAAATTCAAGAGAAGATTTGTTGAATTAGTTAAACATGTATTTGGTGAAACAAAAAATGTATTCGCTATTACGAGAGATCAATTTATAGATGTTAAAGAAAGATATACAGTGTTAGCGAAATCAAATTCACTTCCACAACCACAAAAAATTATGGTTCCTTCATTAGGGGAACAAGAAAAAACAAAAGCACACAAGTTAGGGGAAGATCTTTTCGGAGAACTATTCTCAGCTTAAAATAAGGAGAAATTATGAACATAAACGCAATGATGCAACAAGCAAAAAAAATGCAAGCAGAAATGGAAGCAAAACAAGCTGAATTAAATGAGAAAGAATTTCTTATTGAAAGACAAGGTATTTCTGTTGTTATTAAAGGTGATAGAACTATCAAGTCAGTAAAAATCAATGAAGCACTTGTTGATGAAGACGATGTAGAAACACTAGAAGACATGGTGATTATAGCTATGAATGCAGCTAACGCTAAAATTGATGAAGAGCAAGCTGCTATTGCCCCTCAACAAGCAGGTATGGGGATGCCATTCTAATGGATAAACCTTTATTCATTACATTCGAAGGTCCTGATGGATCAGGTAAAACAACAGCTTTAAGAAGTTTGGTTGCATACCTACAAAAAAATAGAAATGATTTAGATTTTATTTTCACAAGAGAACCTGGTGGTTCAAAAAATGCTTCTGCTGAAAAAGTTAGAAACATTATCCTTGATAAAGAAAATATTATCGGAGATAAATCTGAAGCATTATTATATGCTGCTGCAAGAAGATTGCACTTAGAGCAAACAATTTGACCAGCATTAAAAGAAAACAAAATGGTTCTTTGTGATAGATATATAGATTCTTCTTTAGCTTACCAAGGTGAAGGAAGAGGTCTAGGAATTGAATTCGTTACTGAACTAAATAATCTAGCAACAGATAACACTTGACCAGACGTAACTATATTCTTTGATATCACACCTGAAGCAGCGATGGAGAGAGCATCAAACAGAGCTCCTAAGGATAGATTAGAACTTGCAGGTGATGAGTTTCACCAAAAAGTATACAAGGGTTATAAAAAGGTTATAGCTAATAATCCTGAAAGATTCAGAGTAATTGACGCTACTCAATCAATTGAAAAAGTATTCGAAGATGTTTTATCTATAATTGCAAAACTAATATAAAAATCGCAAGAGCGATTTTTTTATATGCAATATTAATATGTTTAAGTTGTGAAATATTTACTAAAACCCTATAAAAATATTTATAAAGAAAATCTAAACTATTCTTTTTTCCATATAATTTAAATATGTTTATGAAAAACCAAGTAAGAAAAACAAATCCAATCACATATTCTACTATTAGAAATGCGAAAAGATTTAATAAATTGGCACACGCATACTTAATTTCCGCAGAACAAAGAGTTGATACTTCACCCGTAGCGAATCTTTTATTAAGAGCAATTGTTTGTGTACAAAGAGGTGTTGTGGCATGTGGAGAATGTTCACCGTGTAAAAGAATAGTTGATAACAAATATGCAGATATCGAAATTGTTGATGGAACAAAAGGAATGATCAAAAAAGAATTTATCATAAAGGCGACAGAGCACTTAACTCAAACAGCTATTGAATCAGCTGGTAAAAAGATCCTTTATATAAAGAATATTGAGAATGCTAATAAGCAATCTTTAAACTCATTATTGAAGTTTATTGAAGAACCTCAACCAAATACATTCATTATAATGACAACTAATAAATTAAATGATGTTTTAACAACAATTAAATCAAGAGCGCAAGTTCTAAAACTAAGACCAAAAAACATAGATATTCTAGCAGAGCAAATAATTGAAAAAGGTGTAATTGCAAAATACGCAAAAGTATTAGCAAATATATACATTAATGCTGAGGATGCATATGAAGCATTTGAAGGAGAGTTTATAACTAACTTCAAAGAAATTACTTTATTCATGGAAGAGTTGCTTTTAAATAAAAATGAAGCACCTATTATGTTTGAAAAAATAATCAAAAAACGTTCAAACTATAAATTGATGTTTGATATTATGAATGTATTTTTAAATGATATTTGAAGGGCTAAATTAGGTCAAGAAATATACTGTATCTCAAGAGATAAAATAATTAATAAATATGCGGAATCAAATTTCAATTATGCTGAAGTAATTGAGTCATTACAAGAGTTCAAAAGAACTGTAGGATTTAATGGTAATTTCGATTTAGCAAAAGAAAAATTAATACTTAGAATAATGGAGGCGTAATTATGGAAGAATCAAAAATTTATATTGTAGGTACACCAATAGGTAACCTTGAAGATATTACAATCAGAGCGATTAACACTTTAAAAATGGTTGATATCATTGCTTGTGAAGATACAAGACAAACAAGGAAATTGCTTTCTCATTATGAAATCTTAGGTAAGAAATTAATTGCTTACCATGATAAAAATGAAAAAAACTCAGCAAAAGGAATTATTGAATTAGTTCAACAAGGTAATAACATTGCCGTTGTTTCAGATGCTGGTATGCCAGTTATTGCTGATCCTGGTTTCGAAGTAATTAGACAAGCAAGAGTAGCAGAAATTAAAATTGAAGTTATTCCCGGTCCATCAGCACAAACAACTGTTGCTGCAATCTCAGGTCTTTCTCCTAAATATTCATTCATTGGTTTCTTAAACCCTAAAACAGGTAAAAGAAAAAATGAATTAAAAGCTTTACAAGAAGGTACATACGTAACATATGTATCACCTTATAAATTAGAATCAACACTTTTAGATATTGAAGAAGTGCACGGGTCTGAAACAAGGGTTTTCTTAGCAAAAGAACTAACTAAAATGCATGAAAAAACTTATGCAGGAACTGTACAACAAGTTTACAACCAAGTAAAGAATAATGTTAAAGGTGAATACACTATGGCATTTGAGGTAAAGAAAAATGATTAGTCCACAAGATTACCAACTAGGGACAATAATAACCTTAAAGAAACCCCACCCTTCAAAGACTATTGAATGAGAGGTTGTAAGATTAGGGTTGGATATTAAATTAAAGTCAACAACAGTTGAAAACACTTACATAATTATGGAACGTCCATCTTTCCATAAGAGAGTTAAATTAATTATTAAAAAGTAAAGAGGTGTAATAATGGCACAACATTTTAAAATGAGACGTCTTAAAAGAAAAGACTGAAGAGATATGTTCGAATATGGATCTGATGCAGAAACAACACAATTCTTAAGGTGAGGTCCTTATAAAACTGAGCAGGAAGCTAAAGATTCAAATAAATTTTTAAGAAGGGGTTCGGATCAGGTGTTTGCTGTAGTTTCTTATGGCAAAATGATCGGAACTGTAACATTTATGAATATTACTGAAACAACTGTTGAAGTGGGTTATGTACTTAATAAAGAGTATTGAGGAATGGGTATTGGAACCATGGCTTTAACTAGGGCGCTTAACTTTGCATATAGATGACATAAGGGTAAAAGTATAATTGCCATTGTAGATAAAGAAAATGAAGCCTCACAAGGATTGCTTAAAAAATGTGGATTCGAATTAGAAAAACAGACTAAAAAAGAATTACATTACATCATTAAAAATTAGTGGCTATTGGTCTAAAATAAACGAGAAACATATTTGATACATATGCAACTCCAATAAAGCTAATGTTGATACGAATTTTTAAAAGATAAGAAAAAAAGAAAAACAATTAATCACTAAAAACAACTCTAATATAATGGGTTGTTTTTTTATGTTTAAATAAAACTTCATTTAAGAATGTAAAATAGGATACTAAATATTTATAGGAATATATAGTTTGCACAAGTGTAGACTCTTTTGGGGTTATTGCCACTTTGTTTATTTTTATAGTTTTTAAAGGTTATTTTATTAATAATTAGACTTTCATTGGAAAATGGCAAAATCCCCCTTAAAATATATATTTAACACATGCTAAATGTAATCTTTTAGTAAGTTTGTTTAATTAAGTGCAATTTTTCTATTTCTTTCAATATATCTTCGAAATATATGAAGTAATAATATAAATACATTTATATGAAAAAGCAAAAAAGCAAATAATTATTGGGGTAAGATTCATTTTTTTAAGATACACGATTTTTTTGTAATGAAAATAAAATATGTTAGAATTAATCCGTTAATAAACATGTTGTTAAAAGCAATAGGTCAATATTACATTAAAAAGAGCACGCATTTTACTTAATGGAATATTGATTAGTTTATGTATAAGCTCTTTTTGAAAGTTAAAAAAAGGAGTTAAAATGAGAAAAAATAAAAAAATTATGTTATCAATGGGAGCGGTTGCTTCCGTAGCAATTCCTGTAAGTGTGATGTTGATTAATACAAACACAAATATTAATAAAGGAATTGATTCAAATTCTAAAACTGTATTTTCGAATAAAGTTATTTCAGAGCAAGCATTTAATGTTTATACAAGTGGTTTAATAGCTCCAAAAGTTGAACCAGAAATTACAAGTATAAAAGGTTCAGAGAAAGCTAATATTAACTCTGGATTTATTGAAAAAATAAATGGAGTTATATATGTAGGGACAGAGAAGAATGGTCTTAAAAAACTTGTGAATGGACAACTTATTAATCTTGACGGAACTACAGATCAAGCACATGAAACGGTGGATGTTGGTGATGGTTTTATGAAGGAAATTGACGGTGTTGTATACGTGGGTACACATACAAATGGACTAATGAAATTAGAAAATGGACAACTTGTAAGTGTAGACAAAACAAATGTCATATATGGATTTATTGAGAAAATTGACAACGTTATATATGTTGGAACATTCGATAAAGGATTAATGAAATTAGAAAATGGAAAACTTGTAAAGTTAGCAAATTGACCTTTGGTAAGGCGTTTAATTAAAATGGAACCACTGCAAGTTTCACATGGATTTATTAAGAAAATTGATGGTGTTATATATGTAGGTACATACAAAAATGGATTAATAAAATTAGAAAATGGAAAATTTGTAAGTGTAGACAAAACAAATGTTTTCAACGGGTTCATTAAGAAAATTGACAATGTCGTATATATGGGTACAAATCGTAATGGACTAATGAAATTAGAAAATGGAAAATTTGTAAGTGTAAGTAAAGCTAATATTAAAGTTGGATTCATTACTAAAGTTGGTGATGTCGTATATGCAGGTACATTCAAAAATGGACTAATGAAATTAGAAAATGGACAACTTGTTAACGCATTCCCAAACATCCATGCATTATTAATGAAAGAAGTTGATGGAGAAGTATATGTAAGTGTATTCCAACGAGGAGTGGGGAGTAAAATTACAAAACTAGATTTCACTAATGTTGCAAAAGCTAATCAAGAATTTGTTCAAAATACATTTAAAAATGTAAAAATCAAAAATCAAGGTTCAAAATCTATAAGTGATATTGCAAATGAAATTAAAGATCTTGCATCATTAGAGAAATACACAGGTATCAAGTTGCCTGAAATGAATTACTCAACTATCGGTGCAATTTCAGCAACAGCAAATTCCACTACTGGATGTATTGATTTAAGTATAGAAGTCAAAACACCACATGTGAAAAATAGCACAATTATTAATGGAAAAATCACAAACACCAATGAAGAAAAAGAATCTAAAAAAACTAAAGCTGCAAAGAAAATGAATAACCCTAAAGAAAATAAAAATGTGGCGGTTGATCAAGATGCAAATAAAAAACCTAAACCTACAAAGAGAGTGAATAACCCTAAGGAAAATAAAAATGTAGCGGTTGATCAAGATACAAATAAAAAACAAAATATAAGTCTTTTATTAATTGTAACAATACTATCAGCCATCACTTTAGGTGCAGTTACAACGACCGCTTTAATTAAAAAATAACTTTAATAGGTTATTTTTTTATTTTTTGAATACAAACTAAAACTTCCTCTTTTTTTAAATAAATACACTCTTTACTGTAGTTTCTTATGGCGAAATGATCGGAACTATAACATTTATGAATATTACTGAGACAACTGTTGAAGTGGGTTATGTACTTAATAAAGAATATTGAGGAATGGACATTGGAACCATGGCTTTAACTAGAGTACTTAACTTCACTTATAGGTGACATAAGGGTAAAAGTATAATTGTCATTGTAGATAAAGAAAATGAAGCATCACAAGGATTATTGAAAAAATGTGGATTTGAAATTGATAAACGAGTAAAAGATGATATACACTTAATCTTTAAAATATAACGTCTAATAGCACCAAAAATTTACAAAACACAAAAATATCGCAAAAGTCGGTATTTTTTAAAAAGTTATTTTTCACTCCTTTTTTTATGCATTTTTAAACTTTTTATTTATGCAAGTTTTAAATAACATTGAATAAGTTTTTAAAATAGAGGTGTATTGATATTATTGAAATATATAGGAATGGGACAAAAAACCACTATTCCAAATAAAAAAAATTAAAACGCCAAAGCCAAAGTATCGCCAAATACAAAATACAAAACTTAAAATATACTGTATGTTTTTATAGAAATTGTTTCAAGGTAATACCAAAAGGGCTTTTAGGCGCTTAGGGAGAAAAATGAAAAAAATGAATAAGAAAGTTGTTATAGCTACAACAGCAACAGCGGCATTAACTGCAGCAGTGGCAATGACAGTTATAAATACAAAAGCAGTAGAAGATAATGAAACAAAGTCAATTAAATATCTACAAAGTCAACAAAATGTTGTGAGTTATGAACAAATGATTCAAGAAAAAACACAAGAAAGAATCAAGAATACTGGTGCAACAACACAAGAAGAAGTGCAAAAGATTCAAAGAGATATCGCTAAAGAGAATGCAGGTCATGTTTCTAACAAGGTTGCTAACAGTGTAAATGCTTATGCAACAACTAATGAAGAAATCACAAAAATTAAAATCCAAACAAGAGCGTTCCCATTCCACGTTAAAAACGCGGGTTCAATTTACAAATTCTCTGGTTCTACAGACACATTCTATAGTTCTCTTGCAGCAGCAATGCTTGAAGGTGGAGAGAAATGAATGAAAATTCAAAAACTAATGCCTGTACTTAATCTTGAAGTTGATAAATCAAAAATGACTGATAATGGAAAATATTTAGAATATGAATTCGTCCTTAATAAAGATAAATTCAAATATGAAAACTACGTTGAAATCGCTAAGCTTATTGGGTTTGAACTTAAAGATCCAGCTGGAAATAAAGCTAGTTGAACACAAGAAAAAGAAGATGTACACGTTAGTGCTAAATTAGATAAGCAAGCTAAAGTGAATGATAAAGGTAAGCTACAACTAACTTTCCATGTAGGTGAAGAACGTGGTAGAGATGATTTAGTAATATTCTCAGGTTTCAAAGCAGACTTATTTAAAGATACTTCTTCAACAGATAAAACTCCCGTCAAAGTTCAACACTCATTCTTTAATTCATTCTTAGCATGAGATGGTGCTGATAAATCATTGCTAGGTAAAGATGCAAATGGTATACATGCTGTTAATGCTGATAAGAAAACAATAACTCCACAATATGGTAAATGAGAATTTAAAAAAGCATTAACTTCTCTTACTAAAGCCAAACCTGGAGATAACGAAGTAGACAAACCAGGTCTTGAAATGGCTAAACCTCATGGTAGGAATATACTTATCAATGTTGATGACAAAGAGCAAACAGAATATGTTGGAGCTCAAGTAGAATTAGATAAAGCAAAATTAATTAATCAAAATGGTAAAAGACTTTCTGAAATAGCTGATGCATTCAATAAACTTACTGATTTAACTAAACAAAAAACTGAATTAAAAACACTATTCGGTGTTGACTTCGATAAAATTACTGATCCAACTCAATTTAAAAAATATAAACTAATTGCAGGTCCAACAGGTAGTTTAACAATTGAAGTTGAAACATTCACTGCAAAGGGTGGAACAAGAACAATGAAACTTTCAGCAGTTGTAACTGGTAAAAAGGATGAAGAAATTGTTGCTGCTGATATCAAAGCAATCGAAACAGCCCTTACTGATGCAAAATCAGAAACAACAAAAGCAAAAGAGTTACAAACTAAAGTTGGTGAAATTGCTCAAAATGCAGATGTTACAGATGCAACAGTTAAAGCTGCTGTAGATAAAGCGGTTGCAGATGCCGCTGCCGCTGTTAAATTAATAACTGCTGCAGAAACAGCTGCTCAAGAAGCAAAAGCAAAAGCTGATGCCGTAACAAAAGCTATTGCAGATGCAACAAAAGCTGAAGAAGAATGAAAAAAAGCTAGTGCAGCTGATAAAGATACAAAAGAAAAAGCAATGAAAACTGCTATGGAAGCGGTTGAACAAGCAGTTAAGGAAATGAAAGCA
>NZ_PSZP01000060.1 GCF_004335995.1 Mycoplasma todarodis | reverse complement strand
GTTCTTCTGTCTACAGCGAATGTGTAAACACCTTGACCCATTAATGCATATGATTTCTCTGTAAGAATTGGGTATTTTATAACTTCGTTTCTATTCATTATTTAATCACCTCCACTAATCTGTCAATGTGTGCTTGTGATAATACAATAACGTCTGCATTTACCACTTTTTCAACTGAGATAGAGTTAACTTTAACTGTATCTACGTTAGGAATGTTTGATGCTGATTTGAATACTGTTTCACATTCAGTAACAATTAACACTTTTCTTTGTCCTTTTGTTAGTTTTAGAGTTTCAATGAATTTAACCATTTCTTTTGTTGAGATAGCTTCCATTTTAACTTCTTGAACTTTAACTGCTTTAGCTTTAGCTTTTAATGTTAATGCTGATGCAAGTGCAAGTTTTCTAACTTTTTTGTTTAATGCTAGTGAGTAGTTTCTTTCAGTTTTAGGACCGAATGCTCTACCTCCACCAACTCAGATAGGTGATCTTTTTGATCCAGCTCTAGCTCTACCTGTTCCTTTTTGTTTTCAAGGTTTGATTCCTGACCCGGCTACTTCACCTCTGTTTTTAACTTTGTGAGTACCTTGTCTTCTTGATGCTCTATCAGACATAATTGTGTCGAATATAGCTTGTGAGTTAACTTTAACTCCAAATACTTCTTTTGGAAGTGTTGATGCAGACTTAGCTGCTGTTGTTGTTTGAACTTCTGCCATTATGCATCTCCTTTAACTTCTTTAGTTTCTTCTTTAGCTGGTGCTAAGTTAACTAAATTAATAGCTTCTCTATTTGGAAGTTGTTTTACAGCTTGTTTAACGATAACGAATGATTTTTTAGGTCCTGGGATTGATCCTTTTACTAATAAAACATTGTTTTCTAAATCTACTGATACAACTTCAAGGTTTTGAATTGTTGAAGTAACATGTCCAAATTGTCCAGGCATTGTCATACCTTTAACAACTTTGTTACCTGCGATATCACCAAGTGATCCAGTTTGTCTTTGAGGTTGAGATCCACCACCACCACCGTGTGATTTAGGTCCAATTGCTTGATTATGTCTCTTAATAGCCCCTGAGAAACCGTGTCCTTTTGATGTTCCTTGAACATCTACAAGCTCTCCTGGTGTAAAGATTGAGGCATCGATAGTAGCTCCTAATTCGAAGCCTTCCATTCCTCTAATCTCTTTAACGAAGCGCTTAGGTGTTGTGTTTGCTTTTTTGAAGTGTCCAGTTTCTGGCTTGTTTTGCCTAGAAGCTTTCTTATCTTCAAGTCCTAGTTGAAGTGCTGTATATCCATCTTGTTCTTCAGTAAGAACTTTTGATACAACATTAGGTTTAACTTCAATTACTGTAACTGGGATTAATTTTCCGTGGTCTGAGTAAAGTTGAGTCATTCCTACTTTACGTCCTAAGATTCCTTTCATATAATTCTCCTTTTATGATTTTGTTTTGTTTAATCTTATATGTTTTAGCAGTTTGAGTTCTTACTAAGGAAACATTGATATATTCTGCAACTATTTGTTTATAACTTCGACTTTAACACCTGAAGGTAAGTTAAGTCTTTGTAGTTTATCCATTAACTCTGCAGATACTTCTGCAAGTTTAATAAGTCTTTTGTTAGTTCTGATTTCGAATTGTTCACGTGATTTCTTGTTAACGTGTACTGACTTTAAAACTGTAAATACTTCTCTTTTTGTTGGAAGTGGAACTGGTCCTGAGACTTTAGCTCCCGCTGCTTTAGCTGTTTCTACGATTTTAAGTGCTGCTGCATCTACTAGTGATGCTTCAAATGCTTTAACTTTGATTGTAACTTTTGCCATGTTGTCCTCCTTTTGTTCTTTTGAACGACCTCAAGAATAAATACCCGATATACACGAACAACTAATTTTGGTGTATCGGCAACCTTATCTATCATTGGTCTAGTTGCTAAATAATTATACACACAAAACATTAATAGTCAAGAAAAAAAGTT
>NZ_PSZP01000059.1 GCF_004335995.1 Mycoplasma todarodis | reverse complement strand
AGCTAATGATAGAGAAACTGATTTAACAGCATTAGGTGCCACGTTAGCGTACTTACGTGTTACTTTTTGAATTTTAGCCATTATTCTTCCTCCCCTTCTTGATTTTCTTCTTCTTGTTTATCATTATCGATTTCAACTTCTAGTTTAAGTCCAAGTCCACGTAATTCGTAAGCAAGAACATTGAATGATTCAGGCATACCAGCTTTAGGAACTGGTGTTCCAGTTGCAAGAGAGTTATAAACTCTATTACGTCCATCAATGTTATCTGACTTGTAAGTTAGAAGTTCTTGAAGAATGTTTGTTGCTCCATAAGATTCAATAGCTCATGTTTCCATCTCACCGAATCTTTGTCCACCATTTTGAGACTTACCTCCAAGTGGTTGTTGAGTAATTAATGAATAAGGACCAACAGAACGTGCGTGCATCTTATCATCGATCATGTGTGATAGTTTTAGCATGTACATAACCCCAACAGATACTTCATTATCAAATTGTTTACCTGTCATTGGGTCTGTTAATTTGAATTTACCAGTTGTTGGTAATTTCGCTTCTTCTAGTGCGGCATTGATATCATCGAATTTAATACCATCGAAGATTGGAGAAACGAATTTAACACCAAGTTCTCTAGCAGCCATACCTAAGTGAAGCTCAAGTACTTGACCGATATTCATACGTGAAGGAACCCCAAGTGGGTTAAGCATGATATCTAGCGGTGTACCATCTGGTAAGTGAGGCATATCTTCTACTGGAAGAACTCTTGAGATAACACCTTTGTTACCATGACGTCCAGCCATTTTATCCCCAACTTTAATTTTTCTTTTTTGTGCAATGTAAACTTTAACAATTTTATCTACACCATCTTCTAATTTATCTCCAGTATCCCTTGAAAGGATTTCAACATTAATAACTGTTCCACCTTGACCATGTTTAACTTTTAAAGAAGTATCTTTAAGGTTTTTAGATCTTTGTGAGAAGATAGCAGCGATTAGTTTTTCTTCTGGTGTTGAGTTTTCTTCACCTTTTGGTGATATACGTCCAACAAGAATATCTCCAGCAGAAACATCTGAACCGACAGTCTAAGAATCTCTTAGCATTTGAAGAAACGTTTGGTAATTCTGTTGTTAATTCATCGTCACCGGCTTTTGATTTTCTAAATTGTAGTGAATATTCTTCAATATGTAATGAAGTATAAACATCTTCTTTTACTAAACGTTCTGAAAGGATTACGGCATCCTCATAGTTAAATCCATTTCATGTTGAAAAGGCAACAAGAACATTTTTACCAATTGATAATTCACCATTATCGAATGATGAACCATCTGTTAATATATCTCCAGCTTTAACTTTTTGTCCAACATGAACAATTGGTTTTTGTGAGATTACAGTTCCTTGGTTTGATCTTTCGAAAGTTCTAAGGTTGTATGTTTCAGTTTTTGAACCATGCTTAACTTTAATTTCTGTTGAATCTACAAATGTAACTTCTCCATCTTTTGTTGCTTTAACATTCATCGCTGAATATCTAGCAATTTCTGATTCAATACCTGTTGCTACATAAGGAGCTTCTGCTCTTAATAAAGGAACAGCTTGACGTTGCATGTTAGCACCCATAAGTGTACGGTTGGCATCATCATTCTCTAAGAAAGGAATACATGCAGCAGCGATTGAAGAAACTTGTTTTGATGAAACATCAATATAGTCAACTTCTGAACCTGGGATGATTGTATAGTTATGATTTTTTCTAACTGTAACTGTTTCATCTGTAATTCTACCTTCAGCATCTAAAGTAACTGTTGATTGAGCAAATGATTTACCTTTTTCTTCTACAGCAGATAAGTAAGTAGGTGTTGTAACAACTACTCCATTTTTAACTGGGAAGTAAGGAGTTTCAACAAATCCTAAATCATTAATACGTGAGTAGTTAGCGAAGTTTAAGATAAGTCCGATATTTGGTCCCTCAGGTGTTTCAATAGGACAAATACGTCCATAGTGTGTAGGGTGTACATCACGAACATCAAATTGAGCAGTATCTCTATTTAAACCACCAGGTCCAAGAGAAGTAATTCTACGTTTATTTGAAATTTCAGCTAATGGATTAATTTGATCCATAAATTGTGAAAGTTGTGATGAGTTAAAGAATGCTTTGAATTGGTTGTAAATAGGTTTGTTATTTGTAATGTTTTTAGGAGTGATTTTATCCACTTCTTTAGAAGACATTCTTTCTTTAGCATTTTTTTCCATTTTTGTAAGTCCAATTTTGAATTGGTTTTCTAGTAATTCACCAACATTAACAATTCTTTTGTTGATTAGTGAATCGGCATCATCATCATTACCTAGTCCTTCGATAATGTTGAAGTAGTATGAAATAGCTGCAACAAGGTCAGAAACTACAATATGTGTTTCAACTGTTTTTGGATCATTAGCAATAACGTTAATCATTGGTTTACCAGCATCCATTCATTTTTTAGTTGGATAAACTTTAACAAGAGCCATTTTTGTTCTTTGTTCTAGTTCTTTGTGTTCATTAAGTTGTGAACCATATACTTCTGAAGTAATATTTGGAATTTCAACTGTACCGATCATTCCATCGTTATATGCACGTTGAATTTCAATAGCCATTTCATTAGTAATAGCTGTTCCGGCTTTATAAAGAACAACACCATTTGTCGAAACAATGTTTTCAGCAAGAATAGAATTTCTTAATCTTTCAACAAGGTTAAGTTTTCTATTAAGCATGTATCTACCTGTTCTAGAAAGGTTATATCTTTTATCGTTGAAAAGTAAGTTAGAAATTAAGTTTTTCTTAGACTCTTCAGTGATACGATCACCTTTTCTAATTACACGGTGAAGACCTTCAAGTGCTTCTTGTTCAGTTGTGAATTTATCTTTTGCGAATGTGTTGTAAAGAACTTGTGACTCACCAAATAGTTCAGTCATAGTTTCTTTTGTCATCCCCATTGCTCTTAGAAATACAGAGATAGGAACACGTTTATTCTTATCTAATCTAATTTTAACTCAGTCAATTGAATTACCTGTAACACGGTGGAATATTTCAATTCATGATCCTAATTGTGGAAGGATTTCTAATTTATTG
>NZ_PSZP01000058.1 GCF_004335995.1 Mycoplasma todarodis | reverse complement strand
TACCATTTTTACAATCTTTAATTATTATTACTTTCATTTTTCACACTCACAATCGCCTGTATTAGGTTATCTGCAAAGATTGATAATGACTCTTCTGAAGTTGCTGCTGAAGCAGCGAAGTGTCCTCCACCTCCAACTCTCTCTGCTATAAGTTGGACATTAACATCTAGTGATCTAGCTGATAATTTATATAATTTAGAACCAGGAATCTTAGCGATAACGAATGCCGCCCTTCTTCCCTCTGTTCTAAGTATCTCATCAGCAGCTACAGATATAACATCTGAATCCGCTTCGCCATCATATGTGGCTAAATAGTAACCGGGTTTAACTTCAATTAACTCAGTTAGTATTTTTCTAATAGTTGTTGTTTGACTTTCTGATAATTTCAGTAAGTTAGTTGCAACGTTTGCTGTAGCACCAAATGATTCAAGTCATGATGCTGCGGCAAATGTTCTAGAAGAAACTTGTTTCTGGAATTGTTTTGTATCAAGATAGATACCAGCTAATAATAATTGAGCTGTCTCAAGTGAAATCTTAATATTTCTTTTTGAGAATTGAATAATTTCAGCAACAATTTCCGATGCTGAAGAAACAGCTGTATCAACATATGTATGTGATTTGTGTGTTCCTTCTGGTAATTTAGTAACTCTATGGTGGTCAAGGATAAATATATTACTTTCCTCAAATCCTTTAAGAGCATTTGGGTTCTCAGTACGAGTTGGTTCTGCCGTATCACAAATAAATACTAATGTTGATGATTTAGAGAACTTATCGGCTTGAGTTGGTTTAATAAATAATTCTTTTGGATTTTTAACTAATTGCTTAATAGCCTTTTTAGTTGTGTTATCGAATGTTGCATTAACAATATATGATTTTTTGTTGAATGCTCTGGCCATCTCTACTATACCTCTTGTTGCACCTAAGGCATCAAGGTCAGCATACTTATGTCCATAGACGATAACATTTTTAATTTTAGGATCTCCCAATCTTTCAACAATAATTTTTGAAATTTGAGAAATCTTAACTCTTGATGATGATGAAACAGCTTCTGTCTCAGCACCAAAGTATTTATAATCTTGATTTTGGTAAGCAACAGTAACTTGGTCACCACCACGGTTTTGAGATTGAATAATAGCTTCTTTAGCTAAACTCATTAATTCATTAGGTAATGTTGAACCAACACCAATACCAACTGAAACTGTTAACTTAACCCCATTGATTGAAAGAGCGGTGTTAATTTTAGTAAATACTGAAAATTCTTCTTTAATTAATTTATCTAATGTTTCATGGTCTGTAAAAATCATAAACTTACCATTTACATATTGACGATAAATGATGTTGTGTTTTTCAACTAGTGAATCCAACATTTTCATAATTGTTGATTGAATTGCAAATATTTCCTCTTCAGGTAGAAGTGATTGATACTCTTGGAAGTTATCAATATCTAATTCTGCAACTACTGATTTCTCATTTTTATATTGTTCTAAAATTGATGCTTTCTCAGTTACGTCTCTTAAGATTATAGAATTTGATTTAGTTATAATACTTGCTTCATAGAAAATATTATTATGTTTGAATGTAAATTGTGTTTTGTTGTTGTGATAATGGTCTTGGAACTCTTTTGAAATATCGGATACATTCTTACCGATAAGTCTGTTGTTAAATCTTTCTGATATAAACTTTGATGATCATATAATAATTCCTTCACTATTAAAGATAATTGTTCCTATACCTGATGATGAGATCAATTCTTCGATATAGTAATCGAAAGATTTCTTAATCTCAACTCTTTGTCTTCTAATTCCTATTATTGCCCCTAGAACTAAAATTAATGAAACTATCGAAATCGTTGCAAATAGTAGTAGTAATAAAACCCTATTGCTTCCAGTTAGTTGAGTTCCAATTAATGTCATTCCGACAATTAATGCGACTATTGCTAAGGTTATTAAACTTAGTAAAAATATCTTGTGTTTTTTATTCATAGAATAATTATATAACAAAGATAAAAAAAAGATAGTATTATATACTATCTCTTATTAGTCGTTATTTTAATTAACGTCTAATTCTTTATTGCTGTAGAAAGAGATCTTTGGTGTTTAGCACAAGTACCTGTTACACCTGCAGAAAGGATTTTACCTTGGTTGTTGATAAATCTTCCTAGTAATTCTGTATCTTTGTAATCGATGTAGTTAATTTTCTCTAAGTGGAAGAAACAAGGTTTCTTTCTTCTTACCACTTTCTTAGGTTTTCTATTAAATGGTCAAGCTCTCAAGGAACGTCTAAAGGGACATCCTTTGTTTGAGCTATCTCGTCTTTTTGAACTGATGAATTGTGTGTTGTATTAGTTGGTTGAGGAGTTGGTTGAGTTGTAACTGTAGGTTTAACTTCTGTTGCAACATGTCCTTCTCTTTGTTCTCTTTGTTCTCTTTGTGCTCTTGTTTCAAGAGATTGAACTCTATCGGCAGCAACTTCGTAATGAGTTACTGTTTCATCTTGAGCATTTTTATATGTTGATGAAGAAAATCTTCCTTCAACTGATATCCTAGAACCTTTTGTTAGATATTTTTCAGCAAATTCTGCTGTTTGTCTTCAAGCAACAACTGGAATAAAATCAGCTTGATCTTCACCGAATTGTCTGCTTACAACAACTGTGAATCTAGCATATTTAATTCCTGACGCTGTTTGGAATGCTTGTGGATCTCTAGTTAATCTCCCTACTAATAGAACTTTATTCATTACTTATCCTCTGTTTTAGAAGCGTTTTGTCTAGCTTGATAAGCAGCTCTTTCAGCTCTACGAGCTTCCATTGC
>NZ_PSZP01000057.1 GCF_004335995.1 Mycoplasma todarodis | reverse complement strand
AGTTTCAAAATACCTAAAAGGACACGGAGCTAAAGCTATCTCAATGGCTAGATTCCAAGTTGGAGAAGGTATTGTTAAAGAAGAAGCAGATTTCGCAGCAGAAGTTGCAGCACAAATGGGTGCATAATTAAAATAATTAATTTTAAACAACCTTAATGGTTGTTTTTTTATTGCTTAAATGAATTAAAATATTTAAGTATAAAAGAATTTAAAATAAGAAGCTTTTATAACTTTGTTAGTTTTTTCTCATTGTGATTAATATTTTTAAAATAGATGATTATAATTAACACAAAGAGGGAAATCTTTTATAAAAAGGAGAAAAAATGTATAAGAAAATTGAATTAGAAGATAAAGTTATTGAGAATGCAATAAACAAAGAGTTTGAAAGGCAACAAACACATATTGAGTTAATCGCTTCAGAAAACTATGTTTCAGATGATGTTATGAAAGCAACTGGTTCAGTGTTAACAAATAAATATGCTGAAGGGTATCCAGGTAAGCGTTATTATGATGGTACAGAATTTGTTGATATTGTTGAGAATGCTGCAATTGATAGATTAAAAGAGCTTTTTAACGTTGAATATGCTAATGTTCAAGCACATTCAGGATCATCTGCAAATGCTGCCGCTATCGCTGCTGTTATTAAACCAGGAGAAAAAATACTTGGTATGTCATTGGATGCTGGTGGACATTTAACACATGGGTATAAAATTAATTTTTCTGGTAATTTTTATGAAACAGCAACTTATGGAGTTGATGATAATGGTTTAATTGATTATGATGAAGTTATGAAAATAGCTAAAGAAGAAAAACCACAACTTATTATTTGTGGAGCTTCTGCATATTCAAGGGTTATTGACTTTAATAAATTCAAGGAAATTGCTGATGAAGTTGGAGCTGTATTAATGGCTGATATTGCACATATTTCTGGATTAGTAATTGCGGGGATACATCCAACACCAGTTGGACTTGCAGATATAATTACATCAACTACACACAAGACACTCCGTGGAGCAAGAGGTGGAGTTATTATGACTAATGATGAAAAACTTGCTAAGCAAATTAACAGATGAATTTTCCCTGGATATCAAGGTGGTCCACTATTACACTCGATTGCAGGTAAAGCAGTAGCATTTGGAGAAGCTTTAAAACCTAGTTTTATTGAATATCAAAAACAAATTGTTAAGAATGCACAAGCATTTGCAAATTGATTTATCGAAAATGGATCACCAGTAATCTCTAATGGTACAGACAATCACTTATTTATCGTTGATGTAAAAACTGGGTATGGAATTACAGGTAAAAAAGCATCTAGCATCTTACAATCTATAGGAATAACTATAAATAAAAACACAATACCTAACGATACAGAATCTCCTTTTGTAACATCAGGTATCCGTCTAGGAACTCCAGCCATGACTTCAAGGAATTTAAAAGAAAAAGAGTTTATTGAAATAGCTGAAATAATAGACTCAGCATTGAAAAATTCTGAAAAAGATGAAATTATTAAAGAACTTAAAAATAGAGTTTTTGATTTAACTAAAAGATTTCCAATTGTAACTAAATATTAGTTACTTTTTTATATCTTTAAATTTAATATATTACTTGATTTTTCAAGAAAAAAGAGTAGAATTAAATTGGGTATTACAAAGTAATATTATAATTATCACAAGACTTCGGCCTTCGTACCGTGTTTTTTGTTATTAAAAAATGACTTCCTAAATATACCCGGAGGCAAAAAGTGCTAAAAGATAAATACATTCGTAAAATTGCTATTACACTTGCTATTATCAGTACTATTTTGATAATAGCTTTTGGTATAGCGACAATTTGAAACTATACTCTTTTAATTGGATTTGTTATAGGACTTTCAGTATCTATAGCAGCATTCATTTTCAATGCCTTCTCAGCTAAATGATTACTCTCAAAAAAGAGGAGTAAAAGATTAGCTTCCTTTATAGGAATTGCAAGAATAACTTTTCAGATGACATGATACGTCATATGAGTATTCGCTATCATCGCAATTGATAGTGCAGTACAAGGTTATGGATTTGGCGGATAGTAGGAATTAGTATGGTGGCTATAAGCATAGTCGTTGCTCACATCCCAAGTTTCTTTAAGAGACATAAGGAGAGTGAAGATGGACAAAGTAGCAAAAAACATTAACAAATGATGACAACCACAACTTGTTTCACTAGTATTGGTAACTATCTTACTAGTAGTTATCGCAATAATCGTATATAGTAAAGTTAAAAAAATCAAACCAAACGAAGCACCGAAAGGTGTGGCATTCGTTGCAGAACAATATGTAATGGGAGTTGACAACCTATTTAAATCAGTTGCCGGAAAAGATAAGCTACAACCAGTAGCACCATATATCTTTACACTATTAACATTCTTAATGGTGGGTAACTTATTTGGACTAATTGGTCTAGAACCGCCTACAACATCATATTCAGTACCCCTAACTTTAGGAATGGTATCTTGAATTGGTATTTATGTTGTTGGAATAATCTATCAAAAACATAGATTCTTCAAAAGGTTCATAAATCCCCTAGAATTAATTGGACAATTTACACCGCTAATTTCAATCTCTTTCCGTTTATTCGGAAATATGATTGGTGGTGCTACAATCATGTTCCTAGTCTACCACTTGACTGGAGCTATATGATCACATGTACCATACCTAGGAGAAGTAAACTTATTAGGATCGCTATTAGCGCCTCCACTACATTTCTACTTTGATGTATTTGACGGTATTATTCAAGGATTCGTATTTACACTGCTTACAACAGTTTATTGATCACTTGAAGCTTCTGAGGGCGAAGAACGTCCTGTAGAAAAAGATGAAAAAGTTATTGCATTTGCTAAACAAAAAGGAAAACTAAAAACAAAAGAAGCCTAGAGCTTAAAATAAGGAGAAAATTATGACATCACAAATAATTGAAGGAATTAATAAATCAGTTGCCTCTGTAGGTAAAGTTGCAGCAGAAAAAGGACAAGCAGGTATTTCAACAGGTGCTGGTCTAGCTTACGGTCTAGTTGCTGTTGGTGCTGGACTTGCTATGGTTGGTGCAGCTGGTGCTGGTGCTGGTCAAGGTATTGCTGCTGGTAGAGCTGCTGACGCTGTTGGTAGAAACCCAGAAGCAGAAGCTAAAATCCGTACAATGATGATTGTTGGTTCAGCTATCGCCGAATCTGCAGCTATCTATGCTCTAATCGTTTCAATTCTTCTAATCTTCGTTTACTAATTTAAATGAATAAAATTTTAATCAAGACACAAAACAACAGTATATCAGCTGATTTAAATGAAAAATTCAGTGCGTTGTTTCCATCTTGAGTAACAATTGTAGCTACTGTTTTAGCCTTTACAATTCTTTTAGTAGTTCTTACACTATTAGTGTGAAAACCAGTTAAGAAAATGGTTAAAGATAGACAAGCATACATTCAAAACAATATCGATGAAGCTGCAGCACAAAACGCTGAAGCATCAGATGATAGAGAAAAAGCTAATCAAGAGTTAGTAGAAGCAAGAGTTGAAGCAGCACAAATTGTTGCTGATGCTAAATTTGAAGCTGAAAAAAATAGAACATCTATTAAAAAGCAAGCAAAAGAAGAATCAGAAAAAATTCTTGCAGGTGCTAAAGAAGAAATCGAAGCAGAAAAAGTTAAACTAGCAAAAGATACAAAGAAAGAAATTGTTGAAGTTGCTCTAGCTGCTGCTGCTAAGATTGTCGAAAAAGAAGTTGATTCAAAAGTTAATAGAAAACTTGTTGAAGACTTCGTGGCACAACCATAATGCAATTACATGTCAATGGATATTCACTTGCATTACTTGATATAGCACAAGAAGAAAAGAAACTAGATAATTACAAAGAACAAGCGATGGTTATTGTTGAGGTCTTTACAAAGAACCCAACATATATTAATATTCTTGGATCATATGCAATTGATACCCAAGAAAGATTAGCATTGGTTGAAAAAGCATTTTCAAACAAACTTGAACAATGTTTAAAGAATTTTATTTCACTTTTAGTAGAAAAGAAAAGAGTGGAATATATAGTACCCTCATTAAAAAGATTAATCTCATTAATTAATGAAGAGAAAAATATTCATGAAGGTATCGCATACTCAGTTTCTAAACTAACTGCAAAACAACTAAAAGATATTTTAGTTAACAAACTTGATTCTGAATTAATTTCAGGAGTTAAGGTCGTTGTTGGGGATCAAGTAATTGATAACTCAATAGCCACAAAATTACAAAATTTAAGACAACAACTATTAGAAGGGCAGGTACAATAATGGCCTTAAAAGCAAGCGACATTAGTGCTGTAATAAAGTCACAGATCAAAGCATACGGATCTAAAATTGAAACCGCAGAAATTGGAACAGTTATTTCTGTTGGTGACGGTATTGCTCTAGTATCAGGTCTTGACAAAGCAATGCTTGGAGAACTATTAGAGTTCGATGGCGGAGTTTACGCAATGGCACTTAATCTAGAAGAAGATGCTGTCGGAGCCGTACTTATGGGTTCAGACATCAACATTAAAGAAGGGGACACTGTTAAAAGAACTGGGAAAGTTATTTCTATTCCAGTAGGTGACCAATTACTTGGACGTGTAGTTAATGCACTTGGACAAGCACAAGATGGTGGGAAAGCTATTGACAAGAAAATACAAAAGGAAATATTCAAAATTGCTCCTGGTGTTATGTCTCGTAAAGAAGTTAACGAACCATTAGAAACAGGTATTGTAGCGATTGACTCAATGATTCCTATTGGGAAAGGTCAACGTGAATTAATCATTGGAGATAGACAAACTGGTAAAACAGCTATTGCTCTTGATGCAATCATTAACCAAAAAGGTAAAAACGTAAACTGTGTTTATGTTGCTATCGGACAAAAAAACTCAACAGTTGCACAAATTGTTGAAAAACTTAAAGCTGCTGGTGCAATGGAATATACAACTGTTGTTACAGCTACAGCTTCAGAGTTAGCTCCTCTGCAATATATAGCTCCTTATTCAGGTGTTACAATTGCTGAAGAATGAATGGAACAAGGGAAAGATGTTCTTATTGTATATGATGACCTTTCTAAACATGCTGTTGCATATAGAACACTATCATTACTATTAAGAAGACCACCTGGTCGTGAAGCTTACCCTGGTGACGTTTTCTACCTACACTCTCAATTATTAGAGCGTGCAGCTAGAGTTAATGAAGAATATGGTGGTGGTTCAATTACTGCATTACCAATCATTGAAACACAAGCTGGAGATATCTCAGCATATATTCCAACAAACGTTATTTCAATCACTGATGGTCAAATATTTACAATGTCTGACTTATTCAACTCAGGGCAAAGACCTGCCGTAGATCCTGGTTTCTCAGTTTCTCGTGTTGGTTCAACAGCTCAAATTAAAGCGATGAAAAAAGTTTCGGGTTCACTTAAACTAGAACTAGCTCAATATAACGAAATGGCAGCTTTTGCTCAATTCGGTTCTGATTTAGATCAATCTACAAGAGAAATCCTTAATCATGGTGGACGTGTATTAGAAGTTCTTAAACAAGGACAATATGCACCTATAAACCAAATTGATCAATCAATCGTTTTACTTGCAGTAAAAGAAAGACTGATTAATCCAATTCCAGTTTCAGAAATGGGTAGATTTAAAAATGAACTAATTAAATTCTTCTCTACTGATGAAAAAGCCAAAGGACTTAGAGATGCATTAGCATATACTAAAGAATTTGACGACCTACTAGAAGACAACATCAAATACATCATTTATGAATTTGTTAAAAAATTCGTAAAATCAATTGAAAATTACAACGAAAAAGACAATGACAAATTACCAGAAGTTGCAAAACCAGGTACATATAAAGCGCCAGTTAAAAAAGTTGTTAAAAAAGCTCCAGCTAAAAAAGCAACCGCTAAAAAAACAGTAGCTAAAAAAGCTCCAGCTAAAAAAACAACCGCTAAAAAAACAGTAGCTAAAAAAGCTCCAGCTAAAAAAGCAACTGCTAAAAAAGCAACAACTAAAAAAACTACAGCAAAAAAACCTGCAACTAAAAAAGTTACTAAAGCAAAAACAAC
>NZ_PSZP01000056.1 GCF_004335995.1 Mycoplasma todarodis | reverse complement strand
ATCTCCAAAACCTTCATAAAGTCTTTGAGCTGCTGATTGAATTTGTCTTGATGAAAGACCTGTTGATGATTCTGCAGTCTTATAAAGAACGGCTTGTTTAAATGGTGTACGCTTAGCATCTTTACGTCTGGATACTTTAACTTCATCAACTGTTAATGGTCCATTTAATGCTGAGAATACTTCTTCAATCTCATTTGGCATAATTCATTCTTTGTTTTTCTCTGCTGATTTTGGGTTGTAATATTTTGCTGTAACTTCATCATTAATGATTGCTTCAACATTAAAGTAATCTACAGGGATAAATGCATCAATTTCCGCTTCTCTATCAACAATTAATTTAAGAGCGATTGATTGAACACGACCAGCTGTTGGTCTTGTTGGATAGTTAGACATTTTTTGTGCCATTAATGTTGACAATCTATATCCGATAATACGGTCTAACATTCTTCTTGTTTTTTGTGAGTTAACTAACGCTTCATCAATTATTGATGGTTTGTTTATAGCTTCATTAACAGCGTCTTTTGTAATCTCATTAAAACGAATCCTTTTATATTTATCTTCTACTCCAAGGAATTCAACAAGGTTATCTCCTATGGCCTCACCCTCACGATCGGGATCGGTTGCGATATAAACGAAGTCAGCTTTTTTAACTTCTTTTTTAAGGTCTGCAACAACTGTTTTTTTAGTTGGGTCCAACTTATATTGTGGTTCTCATTTTTCAGTGTCAATTCCTAAACGGAATAGTCCTACTGAAGGCAGTTTAACAATGTGTCCAACTGACGCCTTTACTACATAACCTTCTCCAAGGTATTTTTCTATTGATTTTATTTTATTTGGTGATTCTACAATTACTAATTTATTCATGCTAAAAGTTTACCTTATTTATTGTTTTTTTCAAAATGGCTTTTTACATGAAAAACCATGAATTTTTACCCAAAAACATAGTTTTTCAAGTGTAAAAGCTACTTTTTACTATCTTTTAACACTTTAAAAAAGGTTTATAATTGTAATGAAAAAATAATACTCACAAAGGAGATTTACAATGGTAAAATTCACAAGAATAAAAGGTATGACACAAGAAAGTGTTGCACAAAAAACAGCTGATGAAGCTAGCAGATTAATCAATGAAGGTTTTGAAATTATTTCAATTACTCAATACGCTGATGCTGGTTCAATTGGTAGAAATAAAGCTGCTACAATATACTATAAATAAAAAGAGCAAACGCTCTTTTTTTCTATTTATCTATATCTTTAATTGATGTTATTAAGTTAGCTCCTTGTTTGATTAATTCGGTGTTTCCATCTTCTCCATCATCCATTCCAGGGAAGCAATAAATCTCTTTTCCTTGATTCAAGAATTGTGAAACTAAGTTCATAATTCCACCATCTTTTTCCGATGAAAACAACACTAGAGATTCAGCAAAAGCTGCAACAATTCTATTCCTTGCTTTTAGTCTTTCCTTCTTAATATTTGTTCCTGAAGGGTATTCTGAAATGACTAAAATATGTTCTCCAGGTTCAACGTTTGTAGCTAAGAATGGTTCCTCAACATCATTTGCAGATACAACCAAAAGATCTTTCTTATTTTCTAAAACTCTTTTTAAGACAAATTGATCTACACCTTTATATATAGAACTCACCAAAGCATGTCTATAAGTTATCTCTTCAATTGAATTATTAATTCATTTTTTAATGTTTAAATTTAATTCATTACCGCTTGCACACATAAATGTTCTCTTCAATATATCGATATTCCCTTTATAGAATAAAACAAATGGTGGTTTATAAGCTTTCTTCAATTGGTTGGGGTAACCTAAATCCAATATTGTTATGGCATTCACTTCTTGTTTTTCCATTTTTCGTTCTAATTCTTTAAGTTCTCGAAGAGAAACTTTTTCTTTTTCTTCCAAAGCTTGATAAATCTTATCTCAATCGCCCTTATATTTAATGGCAAATCATATTAATATTATATTCATACTACCTCCTACACATTTATATGTATAGTTTTTAATGTATTTAATAATAAAAATACCTTTTTAAAATTTTGATTACTCAATAAATAGACATGATTTTCTATTTCTTTGCCTTAAAAACACGAGGATCAGTTAAATATGTGTCTTTTTCCATATGAATTACTGTTTTTTAATGGGTGAGTTTAGGCGAAAAGTCTTATCCGATGCCTCTCACCCATGATTTTCACTATATAAATGGCATTATTTGTAAAATAAAACTCAAAAAAGGCAATGAAAAACTCAGGAACTAGTCCTGAGTGGCTTTGTTATGTTCTAATTAAGCGTTAGCTTGTTTAGTAACAACAACGTTTTTAGCTCTTTCTTTTCCATCTACAGTTTCAACTTCGAATTCAACTGTGTCATTTTG
>NZ_PSZP01000055.1 GCF_004335995.1 Mycoplasma todarodis | reverse complement strand
TTCTTCTGAAGTAATTGATCTAATGAAAGCACACATTTCTTCAGCGTAAGCAGCAGTAGCTGTTTTACCTGTTCCGATTGCTCAAACTGGTTCATAAGCGATAACAACATTTGCTCAATCTGTAATTCCTTCTAATGAAGCTAGTGTTGATGCTTTAACAACATCTTTTGATTTTCCAGCTTCATATTCAGCTAGTGTTTCACCAACACAAACGATTGGTGTAACATCGTTAGCTAAAGCAACTTTAGCTTTTTTGTTTACATCTGCATCTGTTTCATTGAACATTGCTCTTCTTTCAGAGTGTCCAAGGATAACTGCGTTTGAACCTGCAGCTTTAATCATTTCAACAGAAAGTTCTCCTGTAAATGCTCCATTTGCTTCGAAGTGCATATTTTCTGCAGCAACGATAAATTCCCCTTTTGCTTCACCTGATACTGTTGCTAAGTCAACAGCTGGTGCTCCAATACCGAATTTCATTGTTGATGCAATTTTATCTTTGTTTGCTTCAAATAATGTATTGAACTCTTCCATGAAAGCTTTTGCTTCTGCTGGTGTTTTGTTCATTTTTCAGTTTCCTACAATAACTTGATTTCTCATATTTTCTCCTTGTTTATAAATTTATTTATATGTATATATTTTAACATTTTTTAGATAAAAAAAATAACCCTAAAGGTTATTTTAATTTTTAGTGTTTTCCTAAGTCAACTTGACCGAATAGTGCAAGCATTAAGAATACGAAGATTGTAATTGTTAAAAGTAAGATGAATCCTAGTAATACAGATTCGAATGTTGATCTACCTTTACTTTTAGGCGAATTTTTACTAATTTTAACAACTTGTGTTTTAAGTGTTTCTACTTCTTTTGTAAGAACTACATTTTCTTCTTTAAGTTTTTTGTTCTCTTCTTCAGTTTCAAGAGCTTTAGCTTTTGCTTCTTTAGCAATTTTTAAAGCGTCTCCATCGTTTTTTGCTGGCTTGCTGGCTTTTTGTTGTTGTAATGCGTCAATCTTAGCTTTTTGTTCTTTAATAAGTGTTAAAATTTCAACATCTTGGTTACCTGAGGCAAGTTTAGTAACCTTGTTTGCTTCAACAAATCAGTTTGATGTATATTTACCATCTTCATGAATTTTAATTCTTCCTGATCTTCCTTCAACAGCTTTAATTTTTGATTCGGCATCAGCAAAAGCTTCTCCTTTTGAAGTGTGGTGGTAGTAACGATCTACACCATCTTTTTTAACTGTTCATTCTTTTGGACCTTTTTTAGAAACTGTGAAGTTTACTCTTGCTACAGGTTTTTTTATTGTTTTTGTATCTGACATTTTAATTCTCCCTTTATATGCATTTTGTTATAGTTTTATTTTAAACTATATTGTTTATCTCTATAAACTAAATTTATTATAGCATATTTTTTTAATGTTTCACATCTAAACCTTTTTTTAAAAAAGTTATAAGTTGGTTGAAAAAAATACATTTTTCAATAAAAAAACTTTTTACATGCATAAAAAACAATTCAAATATAAAATTAAAAAAACAACCCATTATGAGTTGTTTGTTTAATACAATGTATTATTTATCTTGAATTGCAACAATTCCTGGTAAAGGTTTACCTTCCATATAAGTAAGTGAAGCTCCACCACCTGTTGAAATGTGTGTGAATTTTTCTTCAAATCCTAATTTAATTGCAGCGGCAGCTGAATCTCCTCCACCGATAACTGAGAATACACCTTCTTGGTTAGCGATTGTTTCACAAACAGCTTCTGTACCTTGTTTGAAGTTTTCAAACTCAGCAACACCCATTGGTCCGTTTCATACAACTGTTTTAGCTCCCTCAAGAGTTTTTTTGTATAGTTCGATTGATTTATCTCCTAAATCTAATCCCATGTACCCTTCAGGCACTTCAATTCCTTCAGTACATTTTCTTGCGTTATCAGCAAATCCTGTTGAAATAGCGTGGTCAACTGGTAATACTAGTTTATCTCCACCTTTTGCTAAGAATTCTTTAGCCATTTCAATGTAGTCAGCTTCTAATAATGAAGTTCCGATTTGGTGTCCTTGTGCTGCAAGGAATGTATAAGCCATTCCTCCACCAATAAGGATTTTGTCAGCTTTAACTAATAAGTTTTCGATAACAGCGATTTTATCTGAAACTTTAGCTCCACCAACGATAGCTACGAATGGTGATTGTGGTGCATCAAGACCTTGTGAAAGCATTTTAACTTCGTTTTGAACTAAGTATCCAAGTGCTGATTCAGCAATGTTTGAAGCGATACCAACGTTTGAAGCATGTGCACGGTGTGCTGTACCGAATGCATCATTGATGAATACATCACCAAGTGAAGCTCAGTATTTACCTAATTCTGGATCATTTTTTGATTCCGCTTTATTATTAAGGTCTTCGTATCTTGTGTTTTGGAACATGATTACTTCACCTTCGTTCATTTCTGCGATTGTTGATTCTAATTCTGAACCTCTTGTTTCGTTAACAAATTTAACTTCTTTACCTAATTTTTCAGATAGTTTTGTAGCAACAACTTCTAATGAGTTTTCAGCTTTATCTTCTTCTGATTTAATTCTTCCTAAGTGTGAGAATAAGATTGCTTTTCCACCTTCAGAAATAACTTTCTGAATAGTTGGTAATGCAGCATCGATTCTTTTTTCTGAAGTAATAACTCCATCTTTGATAGGAACATTAAAGTCTACACGAACTAGAACTTTTTTTCCTTTTAATTGAACATCGTTAATTGATTTTTTCATTTATTTTTTCTCCTTAAATATTGAAATTTATGAATATTTCTTAAAAATTATACTACTTATCGACTAATAAAAAAAGAAAAACAGCCCATAAAGGCTATTTTTTCTATTTCATTATTTATTAATGAAGTATGATTTAGGATCTCTAATGTCAAACTTACCTTTTTCTTC
>NZ_PSZP01000054.1 GCF_004335995.1 Mycoplasma todarodis | reverse complement strand
TCACTTTAAATATAATGAACTAGACGCAACATCAGTTGTAATCTCAGGACATAAAGAAATGTTCGCAGTTATGGAAGAAAAAGATGCTTTATATATGAAACCTGACTTTGATGAAAAAGATGGTGAAAGAGCATCACATTTAGAAGGTGAATTCGCAATGATGGGTGGTTATGAATCAGAATCAGATGCACAGAAATTACTTTCTTCTCTTGGGATACCTCAAGAAAAATGAACAAGACCACTTGCAGAATTAAAATCAGGAGAAAAGGTTAAAGTACTTCTAGCGAGAGCTTTATTTGGTAATCCAGATATCTTAATTCTTGATGAACCTACTAACCACCTTGATATGCAAGCAATCTCATGATTAGAGGATTTTTTAAGTAAATATGAAAACACAGTTATTGCAGTATCTCACGATACAGACTTCTTAGATAACGTATGTACTCACACAGTTGATATTGACTTTGGAGAGGCAAATATGTTTACAGGTAACTATACTTTCTGAAAACAATCTTCAGAATTAGCCGCTGAACTTAAAAAGGCTCAAAATGCTAAAAAAGAAGATCAAATGAAAAAATTACAAGCGTTCGTTGATAAATTCTCAGCTAATGCTTCTAAGTCTTCACAAGCTACTTCACGTAAAAAGACATTAGAAAAAATTACACTTGAAGACATCAAACCTTCAAATAGAAAATACCCATATATTAGATTTGATTTATTAAGAGAACCAGGTAAAGAAATTCTTTCTGTTGATGATTTGACTTACATAACACCAGAAGGTGAAACATTATTTGAAAATCTTACTTTCAAGATATTGCCAGGTGAAAAAATGGTTATCCTTGGAGATGACGATATTGCAAAATCAAAACTTTGTGATATTTTATCAGGTGATTTAGAACCAACTTCAGGAACATTTAAATGAGGAGTTACAATCACAACTGATTATTTCCCAAAAGATAATACTCATTTATTCGATAATGATCTTACAATCTTAAAATGATTAGGACAATGAGATAAAGAAGATGATGAACCTAAATTAAGGGGATTCTTAGGAAGAATGTTATTCCCAGCTGATTCAGTATTTAAAAAAGTTAAAGCTTGTTCAGGTGGAGAAAAAGTTAGATTAATGATGGCTGCAATAATGTTAAGAGATTCAAATGCTTTAATATTAGATCAACCATTAGATCACTTAGACACAGAGTCAATTGATTCAGTTATTGAAGGACTTGATAAATATCAATCTTCATGTATCTTTACAACTTATAACAAGGCATTTACAAATAAAGTTGCAAATACAATTCTTACACTAGGTTCTAAAGGTTCAATATTCTTTAGAGGTAAATTAGATGATTATCTAGCAGATGAAAGAATTCAAAATATAATCAAAGATATTAAATAATTACTCTTCGGAGTTTTTATTTTTTTATGTTGTATAACAATTTGAACAAATAAAAAAACAGACTAACCTCTGTCTGTTTTTTTATTTACTTTAAGTTTTGATAATTTAGATTTTTTACGTTTGTCTTCTAATTGAGCTTTTTCATTTTTCATTGCTTCAGCCTCAGAAAGGAATCCACCAGCAATAACACCAGAAGGGATTGCAAGGATACCAATACCAATAATAGACATAACCATTACAATTGCTCTACCTATGTCTGATTTAGGGGTTATATCACCAAATCCTATTGTTGTAAGTGTAATAGTTGAGAAGTATAGCGCATCTTTGAATGTTACTATTTGTCTATCTGCTAAAGGAACTTTTTGTTCAACGTTATACATAACTAATGCAAATACAACGATTGTAATAATAACTATAAAGAATACGTTATAAAGAATTCATTTATTCTTAGCAATAACTCTTTTAAAGATTGCTAATGGAGGGAATAAGTTAGCCAACATAACAATTCTTATAATTCTCATAAATTTAAATGTTTGAAGTCCAACAAAGAAATCTTTTGCACGACCTTCTGGTAAGTAGTTACCTACTATGTAAAGAGAAGGGAGCATAGAAATTATAAGCATTATTGAAATCATTGTAATTGGGAAGAAAATTAATGATTTCGTCTTACTTTCAAATCTCGCTGGAGCTGTAATTCATCTCAAAGCATAATCAACGATTAATACAACGAATACAATTAATTCGATAACTGTAAATCATGATTTATATTTTTCTTGTGTTTCAATTTTAAAAGAAAGTGTTGAAATTGAAAGTGCGACAATAAAGAAAATTACAAAAGCATATAAATTTCTTAAAAGTCTTATTTTACGTTTACGCTCCTTTGTTTTTATTGATTTTAAACTTGATTCAGAAGCAACAATAATACTTCCTTCATTTAATGTCATTTTCATTTTATCTACCTTTCTGACCTGTTATTGTCTTATGTAAGTTCACGTCTTTTGAATTGTGTGTCCTAAATGTTTTAATCTTATTATATAGTTTTTTTACTTGTTGATCCGATAATTTAGTTTCCAATACGGAATTAATCTTATCTAAAGAATTAAATAATTCTGCATGTCTTATTAAAACAACATGGCCTGGTGTATTAGTTATTTTTATTGACTCTGTTCTATTAGAATAAACAATTAGAGAAACAATAGGTACTTTAATTTGCATCATATTCATAATATGATTTATATGTTTATCATTTTGAATTATTGGATTCCCAGTAGGATGTTGCTTTTGCCCCATTTGTTTAATTCATTGGGGTGCAGCTGCATCTCCATGGATTTCACCTTTGATAGATTTAATCTCAACTACGATAATACCCTTATCAGTAATTAGGATACCATCAACTTCGAAAACCATATTTTTATTATATGCATACAAACTAGCTTTAATATATTTGTTTTTTGTGTGTTTGGCCCATGTAGCGATATCACCATTAATAATAGTTTCTGCTGATTGACCAAGTTTTTTTGTTAATCTTTTTAGTGAGCGATTTTTGTATCAAAAACCTATTAAAATTCCCACTATAGTTAGTATTACTACCGACCCAAAAATCATCCCTATGTATAGTCTTGTCATATTACTCCTTAATTTTTACTAAATTATACTTTATTTTTGCTATAATGTTTTCACAAAGGAGTTTTAAATGGCAAATATCAAATCA
>NZ_PSZP01000053.1 GCF_004335995.1 Mycoplasma todarodis | reverse complement strand
AAATTTAACAACTCTTATTAATTCAGATTTGTCAAACTTCTGACCTGTTGCGATACAGGTTCTTTGATTATTCTTCTTCAATGTTGTCTAACTCTGTAAAATCAATATCTGCGAAATCTGCAAGTTCTTCATCAAGTTCGAATTGAGATTCCATTTCTTTAAGTTCTGCGTCTGAGAAGATAACTTCTTCTTTTTCAACTGGAACAAATGTAGTTTCTTCAATGTTTTCATTAAAGTCTTCAATTTCTCCTTGGATGTCTTCAAGATTAATGTTTGAAGATTTTGCAAATCCTGTTGATGCAGGTCTTTGTCTTTTGTTTAGTTTTTCTCCAGCTTCAATTCTTGCTAATTCTGATTCTGTTAGGTTTCCATTAAATGTGAATTCCATTCCAGCTTCTCTAGCTTGGTCGATTGATGTAACATCAACTCTAACTTTTGCTAACTCAGCAACTAATCTAGCATTTGAACCACGTCTACCAATTGCAAGTGTGTGATGCTTGTTTGGAACGATAACAATTTTCTTATCTTCAAAACCATCTTTATTTAAGATACCAACAACTTTAGCGGGTGACATTGCAGCAACAACGAATTCGTTTAGGTTTTCTGAATATCTAATAACGTCTAGTTTTTCACCGTGTAGTTTTTCAACGATTCTAGAAATTCTTTCTCCACCAGCACCGATGATTGCTCCAACTGGGTCAACCATTTCGTTTGTAGCTTTAACAGCAACTTTTGTTCTTTCACCAACGATACGTGACATTGCAGCGATTTCCACTGTTCCGTCCATGATTTCAGGAACTTCTTGTTCTAATACTCTTCTAACCATTGAAGGTGATGAGTTTGAAACAATGATTTGAGCATCTTTTGAATCCTCTAATACTTCCTCTACGTATACATTAACTTTTTCTCCAAGTTTCATTTTGATTCTAGGGTTTTTAAGTTTACCAGGCATAAATGCAGGTGTTCCGTCTTCTAATTGTAGAACTGCGAAACCAGCAGCTGAAGTAGTAATGATTGCAGGAACCATTTCTCCAACTAGACCTTTATGTTTTGCATAAACCATAGCTTTTGTTTTTTCCTTAATTTTTTGGATAAATAATTGCTTGATTTGTTGAGCAATTGTTCTTGAATAAACTTCGAATGAAACTTCTTCAGCAACGAAGTCCCCAACTTTAACGTCGGCTTTGATTTTCTTAGCTTCTGATAATGGAATTTCTATTGTTCTAAGATCTGCTTCCATTGGTTCATCCTCGTCTTCAACTACTTCTTTAGCGTTGTTAACTAGGCTGAATTCATTTTGAGCTCTATCGATAGTTACTGTTAAATCAGCATCTGGATCGAATTTAGAGTGAAATGATTTTTCTACGGCTTCACGTAAAATTTCATCAATTTCTTCTCTACTTAGTCTTTGTTTAATAGCAATCTCTTCAATTGCTTGGAATAATTGTTCTTTATCTAATGTTTTTGGCATTATTTGCCCTCCTTTTTTACTTTAGCTGATAGATTAATCTTTTCGATATCTTCTTTAGCTAGTATTTGTTTTCTGAATTGCCCTTTGGCATTTCATTTAATTGTTAAACCCTTTGGATCTGCTTCAAGTAAAGTTCCCTCAAATTGAATCTTGTCTTTTATTGGTCTTACTAATGTGACTAAAATATTTTCTTCAATCATTTCTGGAAGTGCATCAAAAGAGATTTCTTTATCAGTACCCGCAGAAAAAATATCTAAGAAATATTCTTTGTCTGTTTGGTCAATCGTATCGAGATAATCAGAGATTTCTTTTGATAAGAGAGTTAATTCACTTAACTTAGGTTCTTGAACCTCAACTCTTAAAAATGTTGCTCCGAACTCTTCTTCCCACTTGGTAGAAGTGATTTTATCGCCAAATTTGGCTTGTAAACTTTCTAAAATTGTCATCTTACCTCCTTTAGAATAAGAAAGAGATACCATTGGCATCTCATGAATTAATATTCTATTGACACAAGTATTATAGCATTTTAATGCCAAAAAAGAACACTAAATGTGCTCTTTAATAACTTTCATAATTTCTTCTAAAGAAGTACCTAATGGAGCTTTAAAACCTGATGAGGCGTGGTGTCCACCGCCACCTAATGCTTCAGCTATTTTAGAAACATCAACATTTCCTTTAGATCTTAATCCCCCACGTAATATATTTGTACCTGCGTATGGAGCAACAAATAATGTTACTTCTCTATCTGAAACTGATGATACAGCACCGACAGCAGCTCTATAAATATCACTTGTAACTTCATCATTAGAGAAAAATACAACCATATTTTCATACTCATAAGATACTTGACTTAACACTTTATTAATAGCTTCAGCTTCTTTTGCAGAAGGAAGTAGTTTAGGAACAACATCTAAATAGTTGTGTCCATCTTTTAACATTTTAGCCATAACGTTAAATGTTTCTGGACCAATGTTTCTTTGTGTAAAGTTTTCAGTGTCAGTAACGATAGCAATTGATATACCTACTCTAGCTTTTTCTGTTCATTTAAGTTCTAACATATATGCAATCTCAGCTAATAATTGTCCACATGCTGGTCAATCATCTCCACCGATACCCATTAATCATTCTTCTGTTTCTTTATGGTGATCGAATTTAACCGCTTCTTTTGTTACAACTCTCTTATCTCAAATTCTTGCTTTATTTGATGTATCTACAACGATTACTTGTGAATTGTAGAAATATTCATCTTCTATATCGTCTTCTATATCCGCTGAAATGAAGTCTAACATAGGTGGTATATCTCCCCCAGATATCCTAACTTGTTCAACATCGGTATTGTTTTCAATAAATTCTTTTAATGCAATAGATGTACCAACTGTATCCCCATCAGGGTCTATATGTGTACAAATAGTGATTGTTTTTTGTGAGCTAATATATGCTCATATTCTTTGTAATTCTTTTAGTTTTAATTTCATATTACCCCAATTATATAAAGAAATAAAAGAAGTCGTTCTAAAATACTTGTAATATTATCTACTTTACTCTCTATAATTGCGACATAAAGAATAGAGGTAATAAACGTTGCAGTTATTGCTCACGTTGATGCAGGGAAGTCTACATTAGTGGACGCGCTGCTAGAGCAATCAGGAACATTTAACGAAAGAGAAGAAAGAGTTGAGCAGGTAATGGATAGTGATGACATCGAAAGAGAAAGAGGAATCACAATCTATTCAAAAAACTGTTCTATTAAATATGGAGACACAAAAATTAATGTCGTAGACACACCAGGTCACGCAGATTTTTCTGGTGAAGTAGAGAGAATTATTAAGAATGTTGATACAGTAATGCTGTTGGTTGACTCTTCAGAGGGGCCAATGCCTCAAACAAGATTTGTTCTTAAGAAATCGTTAGAACAAGGGTTAAAACCAATCTTAGTTATCAACAAAATTGATAAATCAGATGCGAGACCCGCAGAAGTTGTAGATATGGTTCTTGAATTATTCATGGAACTTGAAGCTACTGATGAACAAATGGAATTCCCAATTCTATATGGTGCAGCGAAAGACGGAATAATGAAACTTTCTATGGATGATCCATCAGAAACATTAGAACCATTATTTAAAACGTTAATCAATCACGTAGAAGATTATCCATATGGTAAAGATGAAGAAGTGCAAATGCAAATCTCATCATTAAAATATGATAAATATCTTGGAAGACTTGGACTAGGGAGACTTAGAAAAGGTACTTTAAAAAGAAAAGGTAGATATTCATTAATCAACGCTGAAGGAAACATTAAAAATATTAGTTTCTCAAAAGTATTTGTTAATGATGGTCTAGATAGAAGAGAAGTTGAAGAAGTAGAGCCTGGAGATCTATGTATCGTTGCTGGTATTCCTGATATTACAATCGGAGATACAATCTCAACAGTAGAAAACCCAGTTGCTATGGAAAAAATTGAAATTGAAGAACCAACAATTTCAATGAACTTCTTAGTTAAC
>NZ_PSZP01000052.1 GCF_004335995.1 Mycoplasma todarodis | reverse complement strand
CTCGCGTTGTAATTAGACATAGTAATATTATATGTTATAGAACCACTTTTTTCACTATAATTATTTCACTATGGAAAATATAATAGGTTTTAACATATTGGCATTCCTGATTGCTTATTTAATCGGAGCCTTAAATACATCAATAATTGTTTCAAAAAGAATGTTGAAAGAAGATATACGTCAAAGTGGTTCCGGTAATGCTGGAGCAACCAACATGGCTCGTAAAACTGGTTTTGGAGGTGGAATGCTAATCGCTTTCATCGATTGAACAAAAGTTGTTTTTACAGCATTGATATTTTGAATTCTTAAAGAAAAAGCTGGACATGGTTTTGAAACAATCTATATACAATTAGTTGCATTTGGAGTATTAGTGGGTCATATCTGACCTATATTCTTCAAATTCAAAGGTGGAAAAGGAGTATCTGCATTCTTAGGGTTTGTAATGTCTTGAAATATTATTGTTGGAATTATCATAATAATAATCTTTTGAGTTATCGTATATTTCGTCGATAAAATTTCATTTGCTTCAATGGCTTGTACATTTATAGTTGTTATATTTACATTCATCCCTTGATTCAATAATGGATTATTAACTACAATAATGAAAAGTGGATCAGATATTTCTTCAATGCAATATTGATTAACACCAATGTTCGCAACATTAGTTTCTATAATCGTTATTTCTAAGCACCATCAAAATATTGGGAGATTATTAAGAAAAGAAGAGAGTTCTTTTAGACAATCAATTCTAAAGAAAGAACCTGGATGTAAATTATTCAAAAAGTAACTATTGAAGTTACTTTTTTTATTTTAAAATTAAAAAAATAACCATATTTGGTTATTTGTTTTTTATAAATTCATAAATTGAATCTTTGATTTCATTATTTTCTAATGCGTAATCAATTGTAGCTTTTACAAATCCTTCAATAGAACCAAGATCATATCTTGTTCCCTCAAAAGTAAATGCATACATTTTTTCTGTTTTCATTAAATTTTCAAATGCATCAACTACATTAATTTCATTACCAACACCTGGTTTAAGATCTCTTAGTAATTTCATAAGTTTTGGAGTAAATATATATCTACCAAGAATAGCTTTGTTTGAAGGAGCATCTTTAAGAGCGGGTTTTTCAACAGCACCAGCTATTTCGAATAGTTCCTCTTCTTTTTCAGATTCATTTGTTGGCAGCACAACACCATATTTATGGATGTTTTGTGGTTCAATATCTTGAACACCAATAATTGAAGAACCAGTTTTTTCATACGCCTCTATTAATTGTTTAATAGCTGGTTTCTCTGAACGAATTAAATCATCACCCAAAATAACTGCAAATGGTTCGTCATGTGTTAAATCAGCACCCATAAATATTGCGTGACCTAAACCTAACTGTTCATTTTGTATGGCGAATTTTACTTTAATTATTTTTCTAGTTGATTCAACCATATGAAGCATTTCAACTTTTCCTTTTTCTCTCAACATTGTTTCTAATTCAACATTTGTTTGGAAGTAGTTCATAATTTCCATTTTTCTTGGAGAAATAATTAAGATAACTTCTTCAATACCTGCATTAGAAGCTTCTTCTACTAAATGATGGATAATTGGCTTATTTAACACAGGAACCAATTCTTTATGTACAACTTTTGTTAATGGCAGGAATCTTGTTCCTCAGCCTGCCGCTGGAATAATTACTTTTTTTACTTTTTTCATAAAAAAATTATATACTAAAACTTATTTAAAAATGAGTCCCTTATTATATTTTCGTAACTTTATCGTTTATCATTTTCTTGTTGTTATAATTAATTTAGAAACACTAAGGAGAAACAAATGATAAACATTTTACAAGAAAACAAAGAATTCTTTACTTTAAAAGCTTTATTCAAAAGCGAAGATATTCACAAAGACATCATCACTGATGCAAATCACATTACGGAATTTATTTCAAAAAGAGAATCTTTTATATTTTTAGGGGATAAAAAAGATTTCACTATCAAATCTTTAAGAAAAGCAATTAAAAAGATCGTTGCTTCAAATAAAAGAGGTATTAACATCGATGTTGCTTCATTCGTAACTGATAAAGTAACATTAAAAGACGCTACAAAATTCTTTATTGAAGATGCGTATTATGAAACAGCAATGATTTATAATGCGAAAACTGGTAAAAACGCACCAAAAGATAAGAAAGATATTAACTTAATGAATATCGATAAAGATGTTGTTACTGATTCAGTGAATAATGCTAAAGCAATTAATTGAGTTAGAGACTTACAACAGCAACCAGCCAACATATTAACATCAACTGCACTTGCTGATATTGTTAAAAAGGAATTTGAGGCTAACCACAAAAATATAAGTGTAAGAGTTATAGAAAAAGAAGAACTAGAAGAAATGGGGATGAATTTAATCCTTGCAGTAAACGCAGGTTCAAAACATGATGCGAGAGTTGTTGTTCTTGAATATAAGGGTAATCCTGACTCAAAAGAAAAAACAGTCATGGTTGGGAAAGGTATCATTTTCGACGCAGGTGGTTATGATATTAAAATCAACGGTGGACTTATAGGAATGAAATACGATATGTCAGGTTCAGCAATAGTTGCTGGGGCAATGAAAGTAATTTCAGAAACCAAACCAAAATCTAACATAAGTGCTGTAATGTGTATCACAGATAACAAGATCTCAGTTGATGCAGTAACACCAGATTCAGTTATCGAATCTTTCGATGGTAAGACAGTTGAAATATCAGATACTGATGCTGAAGGTAGATTGGTATTGGCTGATGGTCTTGCATTTGCAGCAAAAGAATTAAAGGCTACAAAACTTATAGACATCGCAACACTTACTGGAACAGTTGTTACTCAATTAGGAAGTACATACACTGGAGTTTGAACAACAACAGATCAATTATTTAAAGAAATTAACGAAGTGGCTAAAGAGCAAAATGAGATGCTTTGAAGAATGCCATTCCATGAAGATTACGCAATTGGTATTAAATCTTCAGATGTTGCTGACTTAATGAATTATTCTAAAAAATGTAGAGTTGATTCTTCACAAGCCGCTATGTTCTTAAAAGAATTCACAAATAATGTTCCTTACATACATTTAGATGTAGCAGGAACAGCTGATGTGGCTGGGAAACCAACTTCCGTATTATTAAAAACACTTTCACATCTTGAAAAATAATTAATACCTTCGGGTATAAGAAAAAATTGACCTTTAGAGTCAATTCTAACAAATGGTGGAGAGGATGGGAATCGAACCCACTACCCCCTGCGTGCAAGGCAGGTGCTCTAGCCAAGTGAGCTACCCCCCCAAATAAAAACATCCTTACGGATGATATGGTGCGAACGAATGGAATCGAACCATCGACCTCACGATTATCAGTCGTGTGCTCTAACCAGCTGAGCTACGCTCGCATTAATATTAATGCAATATCTTTGCTTTAATATAATATCATATCTTGGAGGTTTTTTTCCTATTTTTTTATATTTTTTTAACTTTTTTTAAAAAAGTTAAAAGAGGTATAAAAAAAACTGCATATTGCAGTATTTTTTCATTAACGTTTTGAGAATTGTCTTGCTCTACGAGCTTTTCTAAGACCTGGTTTTTTACGTTCTTTAATACGTGCATCTCTAGTTAATAGTCCAGCTTTTTTAAGAGTTGGTCTGTAATCAGCTGAAGCTTGTAGTAGAGCTCTAGCAATACCTAATCTAATTGCTGAAGCTTGTCCTGAAAGTCCTCCACCTTTTACATTAACTCTGATATCAAAAGTACCTTTTGTTTCAGTAATTACAAGTGCTTGTTCTGCGTCTTGCAGAAGAATTGTTGACATTAAGTAATCTAGTGAATCTCTACCATTAATTTTAAATTCACCTTTACCTGGTTTAATAATAACTCTAGCTGTTGAAGATTTACGTCTTCCTAGCCCTCTATATTCTACGTTTGCCATTATTTTACCTCCAGTTTTTTAGGTTGTTGTGCTTCGTGAGCATGTTTTGGTCCTGCATAAACAAATAAGTTTCTTCTTTGTTTATCTCCAAGTTTTGTATGTGGTACCATACCTTGAATAGCTTTTTCAACGATTGCAGTTGGTTTTTTCTTTCTTAATTCTGCAGCATTGATTGTTTTTAGTCCACCTGGGTACATTGAGTGAGAGTAGTATAATTTATCCTCTTCTTTGTTTGCTGTAAGAACGATTTTTTCAGCGTTAATAACGATGATGTAATCTCCACAGTCAACATTCGGTGTAAATGTTGGTTTATTTTTACCACGTAGGTAAGTAGCAGCAATAACAGCTAATCTACCTAGTGTTTGACCTTCAGCGTCGATAACGTATCAGTCTTTTTGAACTTCTTGATGTTTAACGATTGTTGTTTGTCTCATATTGATCTCCTATAATTTTATTCTTTAAATTGTTTTGTTTTTTTGTTTGTCAACTTTTAATTTTTACTTGCGATGTTGTTAAAACCGCAACTCAACTATGTAATACGCTTATTTATTATAACAAAATTAAAAAAGATATATCA
>NZ_PSZP01000007.1 GCF_004335995.1 Mycoplasma todarodis | reverse complement strand
CTGGACCATTGGTTGCGGAAGCAGGACTCGAACCTACGACCTCCGGGTTATGAGCCCGACGAGCTACCAGCTGCTCTATTCCGCGATATGATATTGCTTTATTATTCTATCAAAAAAACAAGGGGGCCAAACATATTTTTTTAAAAAATTATTTAAATACTTATTTTTTCTTGTGTTGATACTTAATAACAAATAATGAAAAAAGATAATAAAACAACACTTCAAGTGTTGTTTTTGATATTTTATCGTCCTGCATTGCGATATGGAATACCGAGAGCTTTGGGCACCTTGGAATTCTTTTGAGTACCTACTAAAACTATTAAAGATAGTAAGAAAGGGATCATTTGGAATATTTCTTTTGGAATTGAATCAAATGCAGAAATTAGAAGTTTCTGTTGTGCCATTCCATATAATGTACCGAATAATACTGCACTCAAGATAATTAATGATGTTCTTCATTGACCGAAGATAACAATGGCCACAGCAAGGAAACCTATACCTTGTGTAGAACCACGGAATATACTTCCCATACCTTGCGCAAACATTGCACCAGCAACACCTGAAATAAATCCTGATATTAGAATTGCTCTCATTTGAACTCTCTCGACATTGATACCAAGAGATGCTGCAGCATGAGGTTGTTCACCACATGCTTTAATACGGTTACCAAATTTTGTTTTATTCATTAATATTCAAGCACCTATTAATAATGGAATCCCTAAAAATAGAGTTATATTAAATAATCAACCAGCTTGATCATTTGATTTTGCTAATGAAAATAATGAGTTTTGAAGTTTTATTGTATCTGAAATACCTGCTGGGTTTATTTTTGAATGAATAATATATACCGAAATAGCCAATGCTAAGATGTTTAAAGCAATACCAGCAATTGTTTGATTTGCTTTTAACTTAACTGTTATTAATGCATAAATGATTGAGAAGGCGGCTGCCGCAATCCCTGCCATAGGCATTATTCAAAATTGATGACCAAGAGAATGTATTAATGATTTTTGTCCAGCCATCAATGCATAAGATATAGCACCAATTGTCATGAATGCTTCAATTGAAAGGTTTATTACACCACTACGTTCCGAGAAGTGTCCACCTACAGAAGCTATAGAGATGATCATAATCATCGAAATTATTGCTGCGAATACTACGATCATTATTTACCTCCTTCAACAACTTGTTTTCTTTGTTCTAAGAAATTAGTTTTTTGTTCTTTGAAATCTGCACGGAATTTTTGTAGATCAGCATAATAGATATTTTTCATTCCTTCATATTTATTAAGCTTTTTAAGAGCATTGATTTCTGCTCTATGCTTCTCATTCATTTCTGCAATTACAGTATCATCTTCGGCTTTTCTAAGATATGAAGCTCATTCATTTTGTAATTGTTTTCTCTTTTTGCGTTCTTCTAGAGCTTCGCTTTTGAGTTTCAACAATTCAGAATGATTTTCTTGTTTATAATTAGAAACTTTATTTTTATATTTATTACGTTCTTCTTTTTGAGTTGGATCGAATAAACAAATAAGTTCTTCATATATTCTTTTACCTCATCTTGCATTTTCAAATAAAGGAGCAAGAGCAGCGAACATAACAATAATGGCTAAAACAATACCAATTGTTTCAGCTGTAACATGACCAGCAAGACTGGCATCACCACTTGATGTACTAATCATTGCGTAGAACATCCCTGCAGGGATTGCTCCAAGAGGTGAAGAGAATGCAAGCAATGTGATTGCAATCGCTTCAAATGGCATTGTTGGTAGAATATCGTCATTCAGTAATGGCATATTACCCATTGAACAACTATAGAATATAAAACCAGCTAAACCACAGAAAGCACCCGATAACATCATTGATGCTATTGTAGTCATTTTAATATTAATACCTGAATATTTAGCAGCATCATTATTCATACCATTTACTTTTAAAGAATATCCAAAAGTTGTGAATTTAAATAATGCTCATGTCATGATTCCAAGAATGATAGCAACAGAAAAAATAATTCAAGTATCCTTTGTTGTTGGACTAAAGAATAATCTCATATTATCATGAACTGTTTGAGAACCATTTCCTGTTGGGGCCATGTATTCTGGAGAAGAGAATATATACTTAACAATAAAGAAAAATACTCAATTCAATAGAATGGTTGAGACAACTTCATGCACATTAAAGAATGCTTTTAATACACCAGCTAATGAAGCAGCTAATGCTCCAATTAACATTGATACAAGCATCAGTACAGGAATTGAAATTGATTTATTCATATCGTGAATTTTTATACCCATAACAACCGTAACCGCACCAGCTAAAATAAATTGTCCCGCAGCACCAATGTTAAATAAACCAGTTTTGAAAGAAATCCCAATACCGATGGCTAATATTATGAATATGGCTGAATTAGAGAAAAATGTATCCACTTTGAATTCATTAAAACCAGATGTCAATAATTCTCCATACGCAGAAAACGGATTTCCACCTGAGGCTAAAATTGGTATCATACCAATCAATAAACCAATGGCAATAGCCAAGAAAGATGCTTTAACTTTGTGTAGCACACCTTTACCTTGTCCGGTGAATATCTTTGTTAAATTATTTGAAAAGCCACTTACTTTTGTATTTAAGTTTTTAAACATTATTCACCTTTCCGGCCATTAGATTACCAATCGATGCTCTTGTAGCGCCTTTACCTTGGACTTCACCAACTATCGCTCCATCATTTACGACGATTATCCTATCCGCCAATGACATCACTTCATCCAATTCATAAGAAATTAATAAAATTCCTTTTCCGTATTTCTTAGCCTTAAGCAGTTGTTCATGGATATTTTGAATCGCTCCAACATCTAAACCACGAGTGGGTTGTGCAGTTACAATTAATGAAGACTTTCTCATCAATTCCCGTGCAACAATAAATTTTTGTTGATTACCTCCAGACAGGGTTCTAGAAATTGAATCCCTACCTTTTGATGATCTAACATCAAACTTGTCTATAAGTACATCCGCATGATTCTTTAAGTCTGAGAATTTGATAAATCCGAATTTTGAAAATTTCTTAGTTCTAATATCTTGAATAGCAGCATTTTCTCAAAGTGCCATGTCTAGAACCATACCGTACTTGTGACGATCTTCAGGAATATGAGAAATACCTTCTTTAAATCTCTTTGCGATTGATTTATGACTAATTTCACTTGTAAATAATTCGTGTTTTTCATACATTTTATTTGAACGATTGTATTTGTATTCTTTTTGCTCTTGTGTTTCTAGTTCAAGTTTTTCTTCCTTGGTCTTCGCAACTACCCTTTCAGAAATTAACTCAATTTTACCTTTACGAACTTTTTGAAGTCCAGTAATAGCATTAATCAACTCAGTTTGACCATTACCTGAAACTCCTGCAATAGCAACTATTTCACCAGACCTAACTTTAAATGACATATCTTTGATCTTCATATATCTAGCTTGTGATGAATCACTTACAGCTATATTCTCAATATTAAGTATTGTGTGTCCTGGTTTTATTTTGTAATCATTACTTGCGGCAACAACTTCTGTACCGACCATCATTTTAGCCATTTCTCTTGTAGTGGTTTTCTTTACGTCAAATGTCCCCACAACTTTTCCTGCCCGAATTACAGTACCTGAATCAGCAACAGCTTTTATTTCATCTAATTTATGTGTAATAAGGATTATTGTCTTACCTTGTGCTTTAAGGTTTTTTAACGCTTTTAAAAATTCTTCTATTTGTAAGGGTGTTAAAACTGCAGTTGGTTCATCAAAAATTAAAATATTTGCATTTCTATAAAGCATTTTAAGAATTTCAGTTCTTTGTTGTTCTGCAACCGTACATTTAGAAATCTTTTTGTCTAAATCAACTTGGAAATTGTATTTTTCCATTAAGTTCATAACTTTTCTTCTTGCCTCTTTATTTGAGAGTAAACCAATTTTATTTGTATCTTCAATGTTTAGTGTAATATTTTCAAGAACAGAAAAATCTTCAACTAATTTGAAGTGTTGGTGCACCATACCAACTCCTAGCTCATTAGCTTTAAGTGGTGAGTTTATTTCCTCGGTTTTTCCGTTTATTCTAATTGTTCCTGAAGTTTGTTTGTACAACCCAAATAAAACTGACATTAAAGTAGATTTACCGGCACCGTTTTCGCCAATAATTGCATAAATCTCGTTTTGTTTTACGTGCATCGTAACATTTTCATTTGCTTTGAAATTACCAAACTGCATTGTTATGTTATTTAATTCAATTGCGTTCATTTTTACCCCTTTATTACATTTGTTTTAGAATCTTTAATGCCTTAGCTCAATCAATTTCTTTTCCTTTAGTATCTGTAATTTCAACAGCTTTCTGTTTTAAAACAGCGTCATTGACTACTTTTTTATAAATACTTTCAACACCTTTTACATGCGGAATTGAAATAGTTGTTAATTCATTCTCAAGTGTACCTATTGTAGTTTCTCCAAAACCATTTACACCATTGTAACTTTGATCTTGATGATTCTTTGGGTCGATCGCCTTTCTTCATACTTTTTGTACAGCTAAAGAAAGTTTCTTTTCTATTGATGTTAAAAATTTATTTTCATCAGAAGGATATTGTAGTGCTTGATCAGTATCAACACCAACAATTTTTACATCTTTATATTTTTCATTTTGATTAATAGCTGAAATTACATCACTGGTTTGTGGCCCAGCAACAGGAAGGATAACATCCGCGCCACCTTGTAGTAACTTGTTTGCATATTGAGTTCCTTGTCCTGCAGAGAAACCTGAGTTAGTATATTCAGCGTCATTTGCAAATTTACTAAATTGAATTTTGTGTTGCGGTTTCTTTGTGTCGTTGTAGTATTTAACCCCTGAAATAAATCCAATCATAAAGTCAGTAACTCCTGGGAAGTTAGCCCCACCAAACATACCCACTTTTGGTGTCTTATCTTTTTTGACTTCTGTTAGATATTCAGATGCAAAGTATCCAGCTAAGAATCCTGAATACTTTGTTTGGAATGTTATTGAAGCAACATTGGAATTATTTAAAACTGCATCAACCAAGATGAATCCAATTTTCTTTTCTCCAAATGATTTAATGAATGATTGAATTGCTGACATATGGTGGAATCCAGGTGTCACAATTACTCTTGAACCATATTTAGCAGCTGTCTCATATCTCTTTTTAATTTCGAATGTTGTTACTCCGTCAGGACGCAATACGGATGCTTTACCGTGTCCAGATAACGCATGGTAAGCATCGTAACCTTGTTCATTGAAAGATTTATCATCGACAGAACCACCATCGGTAACCATAGCTAATTTATTTGATAATTCATCATTTGTTTCATTGTTGAGTCTAAGTTCAAATTTTCCTTCTCAATCCCCACACGAAACAGCAACAGCAACAGGTGCAGCAAGCGCTACGACTGCACTCATACTTCCTAATAAAGTTTTTTTAAATTTTTGCATTGGAACTCCTAGTTCATTAATATTTATATTAATTATACATTTTTAAGTGGTCATTTTGCAATAAAGAGCACCAAAAATGTCTTGTATCACCCACTTTTTTCAAGAAAAACTTATTTTTTAGTATCAAATTTAACCGCTCGTTATTCTTGTTATTATCGAGTTAACATATATGCTATTTTTATCTAACAATATGTGATAAAATTAAGGTGTTATTACACACTGTAGGAGGTTTAAAATGACACCACACATAAATGCAAAAAAAGGCGAAATAGCCAAAACAGTTTTAATGCCAGGAGATCCACTAAGAGCAAAATATATTGCTGAAACATTCTTAACTGACGTTAAACAAGTAAACTCAGTTAGAAACATGTTTATGTTCACTGGAAAATTTGAAGGAAAAGAAGTATCAATTTGTGGTTCTGGTATGGGACAACCATCAATCGGAATCTATTCATATGAATTATTTGAATTCTATGATGTTGATAATATTATTAGAGTTGGTTCTGCTGGTTCTTATAAAGAAGAACTTGAACTATATGACGTTGTTCTAGCAACATCAGCATATACAGATTCAAAAGCGTTTTCAAGATTAGTTCTTGGAGAAGGAAAACACGTAATGGAGCCTTCAAAAGAATTGAATGAAAAACTTATAGCTTCTGCTAAGAAATTAAACATTGACTTACACCAAGCAAGAGTACACTCTTCAGACGTATTTTATAACTCACGTCCTTTAGAAGAAACAATTAAAGAAACAGGTTCAGACTGTGTTGAAATGGAATCTGCAGCATTATTTGCAAACGCAGAAAAAACAGGTAAAAATGCAGCATGTTTATTAACAATTTCTGACAACTTAATCACTAAGAAAGAAACAAGTGCTGAAGAACGTCAAACAGCATTCAAAGATATGATGAAAGTTGCTTTAGGTATTCTATAATGAGAGCTGTTGATCTAATAGATAAAAAGAGAAAGAAAGAAACACTTTCAAAAGAAGAAATCGCTTTCTTAATAAACGGATACGTTAATAATGACATACCAGATTATCAAATGGCATCATTTGCCATGGCTGTTGTATTAAACGGGATGACAGATCAAGAAGTTGCTGATTTAACATTGATTATGATGAACTCAGGAGATGTTATTGATTTAACTTCAATTGAGGGTGTTAAGGTTGACAAACATTCAACTGGAGGAATCGGTGATAAAACTTCACTTGTTCTTTGTCCAATCATTGCAGCTCTTGGGATTCCTGTAGCTAAAATGTCAGGAAGAGGTCTTGGACACACTGGTGGAACAATTGATAAACTAGAATCTATACCAGGTTTTAAAGTTGAACAATCAATAGAAGATTTCATTAGAATAGTTAAAGATCATGGAGTTGCTATAATTTCACAATCAGGAAACATTGTTCCTGCCGATAAAAAATTATATGCTTTAAGAGATGTTACTGCCACAGTACAATCAATACCATTAATTGCAGCATCAATTATGTCTAAGAAATTAGCAACTGGTTCTGATGCAATTTTACTAGATGTTAAAGTTGGTAATGGAGCCTTCATGAAAACTTATGAAGAAGCTGAAAAACTTGGTAAAACAATGATTTCAATTGGTAAATTACTTAACCGTGATGTTAAGGTTGAAATTACAAATATGGACAAGCCACTAGGTAGAGCCATTGGAAATAGAAACGAAGTTATTGAAGCTGTTCACACACTTCAAGGGAATGGTCCAGCTGATTTCCAAGAATTAATCCTTTCTTCTGCTTCAACAATCATTAAACAATCAAAAATAGAGATCGAAGAGAGCGCTGAAGCAATGGTTAAAAAAGTTATTGCTAACGGTGCGGCACTCAACAAATTCTATGAAATGGTTGAAGCTCAAGGTGGAGATGTAGAATCTATCAAAGCTGATGATTTCTTAGATTCTAAAATCACATTAGAAATCAAAGCTGAAGAAAATGGATACATGAATATTATTTCAGCAATTGATTTAGGTCTTGCTGCAATGAAACTTGGAGCCGGAAGAGCAGAAAAATCAGATGTAATTGATAACACTGCCGGGATATTCATAAACAAGAAAACAAATGAAGAAGTAAAAATTGGTGATGCTTTATTTACAATTTCTTCAAACATTGAAATAAAAGATGAAATTATCAAACAAGTTAAAGAATCATATAAAATTAATAAAGAAAAAGTAAACAATCCTATTATTTTAGGAAAACTTTCATAAAGGAGAAAGAATGAACTACGCAAAATACATTGACCACACTTATTTAAAAGCTGAAGGTACATCAAAAAACATCGATAAATTAATCGAAGAAGCAATTGAACACGGATTTAAAACAGTGTGTGTTAACTCTTCATGAGTAAAATACGCAAAAGCAAAACTAAAAGATACAGAAATCGGAATTACTTCAGTAATCGGTTTCCCTCTTGGAGCTATGGCTACACAAGCTAAAGTTTTTGAAGCTAAATTAGCTGTTGATCACGGTGCAGATGAAATTGATATGGTTATCAATATCGGAAGATTAAAAGAAGGACAATTTGATTACGTTTTAAATGAAATTAAAGACATTAAAAAAGCAATCGGAAATCACGTTCTTAAAGTAATTATCGAAACAGCACTTCTTACAAAAGAAGAAAAAATTAAAGCGACTGAAATCACTATGAATTCAGGAGCTGAATTTGTTAAAACTTCAACAGGTTTCTCATACCATGGTGCAACACCAGAAGATGTTAAATTAATGAAAGAAGTTGTAGGAGATAAAATCTTAATTAAAGCAGCTGGTGGTGTTAAAACTCCTGCAGATTTAGATGAAATGATTACAATCGGTGCTTCACGTATCGGTACTTCATCAGGTGTTAAATTGATTTCAGGTGAAAAAACAAAAGATGGGGAATATTAATTACTCATAACATTTAATTAATAAAGATACTTATGTATCTTTTTTTATTTATAATAAGGTTACAAAAGAAAAGAGGTACTATGATTAAGTTAATAGTAGCAATGACGGGCGAAAGACTAATAGGTAATGGAAATAAATTACCTTGAAAAATACCCGCGGAATTTAAACATTTCAAGGAAACTACAATGGGTCATGCATTACTTTTTGGTAAAAATACTTTTTTAGGATTACCAAAGAAATTACCAGGAAGAAAACATTATGTTTTATCTTCAAATGTGGTTGAGGGTGCCGATGAAATGATTCATAACAATGAAGAACTAATGGAATTATTTGCTAAATACAAAGATTCTGAAGAAATTTTATTTATTGCAGGTGGTAAGTCTGTATATGAGAAATATGCGGAGTATGCTGATGAATGAATCATTTCATATATTTGAGGAGTTTATACTGGAAACGTGTATTTAGACATAAAGCCAAGTAACTATTCTAAAGAAGGTGTAGTTACACATGATAATTTTGATGTAGTGACTTATAGAAAATTATAATTCACAAATAAAAGGGAGATAATATGCATATTTTTATAATAACACTAGGCTGAGTTGCAGCCGTGTTAACTGTTGGTTTAGGGATTCCCCAATTAATAAAAACCATAAAAGTTAAAGAAGTTTCTGGAGTTAATTTTTATTCAATGTTTATTTTTGGGCTTGGTGCAGGTATGTGAGTCATGTTCTCAGGAACGCTTGGTAATGACGGACTACAACCTGGTATTGCGAATGCTTGTTCATTAACTATATTTGCAACTTTAATAACACTTTTATTCAAGTATAAAAATAACCCTAAGTGAAAAGTTGTGGCATTGATTAATTATTCTTATGTAGTTCTAACTATTACTATATTTACAATTGGAGAAGTTGAACATTGACACATAAGTGACGTAGCATCAATACTCTTCTCATTATTAGCTGGTTGTTGTACTACATTCGCTTTCTTCCCACAAGTGTTAAAGACTTTCAAAGAAAAAGATGTTGATAACCTTTCTTTAGGTTCTTTCATCCTTGGAACAGTTATCAATGGGCTTTGAACACTTTATTGAGGAATGCTAAGTCAATCCGCTTCAATTGGTCAATGAATAATACCTTGTTTATTATCGTTCTTAGGTATAGTTATTTACCTTTCACAAACAATATTGATATTAATGTATAAAGGTAAAAAAGAAAAAGTTGCAGCCTAATGCAACTTTTTATATATTCAAAATAAAAAAAACATACATGCGTATGTTTTTAAAGTCCACATTTAAGTTGTGCACCACAGTTAGTACATGAATTACATCCACCAAGATCTTCAACAGTTCCCTCTTTACATACAGGACAAGTATCTCCTGGTTTTGTTCCAAGGTTCTTATCTAATTTGTTTCCTGGGATATCAGCGTGTTTCTCACTAATTTGTTGCACATCACGTTGAGATGTTTCTGTTTGCAACACTCTGATTTCTTCAACGTTTTGTGTTTCTGTTTCGTCATCATCATTAGTTAATGAAAGAACTTGCGAATCTCTTGATCCATCAACATAAACAGTTCCACCTTTTGCACCTTTTTCATACAATCTTGTATAAATCTTCTCAACTTGTTTAACAGTATATCCTTTTGGAGCGTTAACAGTTTTTGATATTGAAGAATCTACTCAACGTTGAATTATTGCTTGAACATCTGCGTGAGCTTCAGGTGAAAGTTCCATTGCTGAAACAAATATTTCTGGTAACTCTTTACCTTCTGGATAATCAAACACTTTCTTTCATTCAGCAACAATTTGTTGATCCACTTCCATGAATTTACCTAATCTTCCTGAACGATAGTATTTAAATGCAAAGTATGGTTCTAGACCAGTTGACACACCCATCATAGTTCCTGTTGAACCTGTTGGAGCGATTGTTAACATGTGTGAATTACGTAATCCGCCAGATTTTCTAATTTGTTCCCTGATGTCTTCAGGTAATTTTTTAACATAACCTGTGTTCATTAATTTTTCAACATCTTTCAAGAATGGGAATGCACCTTTTTCTTCAGCTAATTTCGCAGAAGTTGTATAAGCGACTCTTGCAATTCTTTCGAATAATTTATCCACTAAATCATTTCCCTCTTCTGAACCATATTTTAATCCTGCTCAAATTAGGAAATCATGTAGACCCATTACACCCATACCAACACGTCTTTCGCCTTTAGCTTGTCTTTCGTTAGCTGCAAGGAAGTATGGAGTTTCATCGATAACATTATCTTGCATTCTAGCCATTCTGGCAACTGTCTTATCTAGTTCTTCTCATAAAATTTTACCTTCTCTATCATGTGTGATGAAGTTTGCTAAGTTAATAGCTGCAAGGTTACACACTGAATATGGTGCAAGTGGTTGTTCACCACAAGGGTTTGTACAAACAACTTTTTGGTCATAAGAAGTTGCGTTAGTCATTTTATTAGCAACGTCTAAGAAGAATACACCAGGTTCTGCGGAATATGTTGCACAGAAGTTAATAAGATCTCAAAGTTCTTTGGCTTTAATTGTGTTGTAAATTTTAACTGGATAACCCATTTTTTCTCATTCGTTAACATCACCAATTTCATGTCAATGAGCATCATAGAATTCTTTTTGTTCTTTTGTAAGAGATTCTAAATCAGGGAATCTTAAGTTATAGTCTTCATCATTTTTAACGGCAGCCATAAAGTCATCTGAAATAGCAACTGAAATATTAGCTCCTGTTAGGAATTCTGGTCAAACAACTTCATATTCTCCTCCGGCATCCAATTTAGCTTTTGCATTTTTAAGAACTTCTGGTTTAACTGATGAAGAACATTCAACAACAGCTTCTAGAATTTGTCTTCTTTCTTCTGAAAGTGGTCTAAATTTCAATTTATTAGCAGCCAGTTCTTTGATCATTGGATTTGTAAATTTTTCCTTAATAAAGTTAAGAACTGATGGTTTTTGCATTTTTGAAATAATAAATTCAAGAATGTCTGGGTGTCATGATGCAAGCATAATCATTTGTGCTCCACGTCTTGAACCACCTTGTTGTACCAAGTCAGTTAGTGATGCTAAATCATTTAGTCATGAAACAGAACCAGATGATTTGCCCCCTACAGAAATAGCTACAGCATCCTTAGGTCTTAATGTTGAACCATTTGTACCAACACCACCACCACGAGACATAATCTCCATAACTTCTTTACGGTGTTCAGAGATACCTTCTCTTGAATCTTGTGGCATTGGCATAACATAACAGTTAAAGTAAGTTACTTTTGAATTTGAACCTGCTCCATATAGCACACGACCAGCAGGAACAATATTTCCTTCTTTGATTTCATGAGCAAATTTTGTTCCTCATGCTTGATCATTCTCTGATTTTGCTAATGCAGAACCAACACGGCTAGCAATTTGTTCATAGAAAATTTCTAGTGGCTTATTAATTGAACCCATTGGTATTGTAATAACACCATCTTTTGTTGGATGCAACTCTTCTGAGATTTGAGCTATGTATTCTTCCTCTATTCTAATAGTTACTGTTTTTTTAGCTTGATTTATTTTTTGCACAAATCCTGTACCTAATGTAGGGAATTTAGGATCTGGTTTTATTTTAGCGATTACTAAATCACCTTCAGACAGTGAAATTAGTTTTAAATCCTTTTGTGCGTATCTATCAATCATAACCATTCTAGATACTGATTCTCTTTCAATAACCATTGTTTCAGTTATTGGTGTAACGTGTGGGAAAAACTCCCTAATTTGTGCATTTAATTGTTGTATATGTTCTTTTGTATATCTCATATTCTCTCTTTCTTTATTTAATATCTTATTTTCGTGATATTTTACACATTTTATTACTAAAAAACTGCATTTTTTTGTGCTATTTCAAGTAAAAAAGCACTTTGGCCGTTTTATGTGTTCTTTATAATTTTAATACTTTTAAAATAAGAAAAATGAGATATAAAAATAACATTAAGCAATGTTATCTTTATAAGTATAAATTAAGGGTTTTTATAGGTCATAAAAAGCACTTTTTGGTTAAAAATTTCATAAAAAATATATTAATTATTTTTTTCAGAGATATTTTTTTCACCTTTAATTTTCTTAATGATATTGGGTGTTCAAATTACAATTAATATAATGGCAAATACACCAAGACTAGCTGTAATCGGGATTCAAATTTCATTTTTTTCCTTGTTTTCTTGGAATGATTTATTTTTATAGTAAGTTCCCACCACGGAAGTGGAACTCCTTGAATTAAATTTACCACCAAAATCATTGTAAGAAAGTTCGACGATATCTTTTGATCTTAATTTCAATGATGCCACACCGACAGGAGAAAGATTTCCGTTCACATAAACAAAAGGAGATGCATCGAAGTCAGTGACACTTCCTGGGGTTCCCGAAGAGTTATTTGGTGATATTTGTTGATCAGTCTTTCTTAAGAATGCTTGTTTCAAGAAGACGCCAAGATTTTTATCGGGGTGTTTCATATAAGCTATATAAAATTCATTATTAGATAATTCGCTTTTAAGGGTATCATTTTCAGAATTCCTTGCTATAAATGTTCAATGCCTTTTCCCAACAACCAAAACAACAGCGTTGTCACCTTGGTTCAATTTTTTATAGATATCATTATAATCTTGAGTTGAAATTAATCTTTCATCTCTTTTATAGTTATTTGGCAGTAAATTACTATTTGATTGTTTTTGTTGGCGTCAATCCAAAAATTTAGAATTATATGCAAGCAGTAATCCCACACCTGACAATGAACCAATTACAAGTATTGAAGAAATAATATATCCCAAAACTTTATTATTGATTGGTTTGAATTCAAATATTTTCTCGCTTTGTCAAAACTTGTGGTAATTTGCTTGAAACACTCGTGATAATGCTCGACCAAATAGTATCGCCATAAACATCGACGTGAACGCTTCCGCTAAATTAATTGGTATTGCAGTTATCAAATTTAATGTTGCGTATGTTGAATCATAAAATGCAAGGTCCATCATGAAATATCAGAATCCGACATTAATTCCTCCAAGAAAACAAAGGAATGCAAAGAAGAATATATTCTTAGATACCCTCTTCAAGGAGAATGATACCAATATATCTATGAAGAAAATCGGTCAATAACCAAATCACCAGGTACCAAAACCATAAATTGCTAACATCAACAAATTGAATGCTGATACCAATAATACCAAATCAATTAAAGGTAAAAATAATGCAACAAATATAAAAGTGAAAGATACAATCTCAACCCCAGGTACAAATCCTAGGATAAATTTGAAAGTGACTAACAAAGCGAGTAACATCCCAAGGATTGCTACTCTTGCAGGTGTTATCCTACTTCCAAATATTTTTTCTTTTATAGATGTTGTCATTTTTCATTACCTCTTAATGTTTTCCGATAATTAAATATTTTGCATTATTTGGTTGTTCAACAACCTTTTCAACTTTTTTTCCATTTTCAAAACCAACTTGCGTTGACTTCACCATTTTAACAGAAGCTTCTTTTTTGTTATAAGCTGCTCATTCACTTGCTTCACCTACTGATAATTCAGCATCTCATTCATGATGTTTTCCATCTTCAGAAATCTTACCTATATGAGCTGCTGTAACATTAGGTCGTTTTGAAAAATCTACTTTAATAGCGTTTGGACCAATCACTTCATATTTAATGAAACCAAAAGGCACTTCTGTAGGTTTGAAATCTCTACTTGCTGTTTTATAATATTCAATAATTCTATCAACTACAATTTTTGGGAAGATTGCTGATAGTCTTGTTCTCATATGTTCAAAGGTTTCCGTTGTTCTGTCATCTTTTTTTGTCTTGTCAACATGATTGTTTTGTGATCCAAAATACGAAGTTAAAACCCCTTTATTTAAATTCCCTATAAAAGGAACTCTGTTGTATCCTCATTGACCTTTTTTCAATCCAATGATTTTGTTTAACTCCGTAATTTTCGGAGCCATCGAAACCGATGTGTCTTCAAACATGATCTGTTTCTTAAATTCTTTGAGACTTCTTCCATCGTTATCATCGTCATCAAATATATAAATTAAAGAATCGTTTTCCCCCATTTCAATAACGGGTCTATTAGCTCCTCATCCACCCTTCATTCTTGGTAATATTGCTGAGCCATTAATATACTTGAATTCTGATAACGTTTGACTTTTAACCATATTTTGATATGCATCAGAAGATGTATCTTTATAAATCTTAGATATGTCTTGCACTTTACCAGAATAATAAGCATCGGCTAATACGACACGATCATCCTTCACTTTTATCTTTTCACCCTTTTTAATTTTTCTATTTTCTTTCAAAAAATCTTCAAGTGTAATTGAGCTTTCTTCTTTAATTGGTGTGTATTCATTTGAATCAACAAACATACCATTCTTCATAAATGATATTGATTTTGTTATATCTACATCATCTGCATCTTTTGATGCTCCACACGATATTGCTGCAACAACAGGTATAGAAACTACCGCTACAGTTCCTAATGTTGCCATGGTTTTTTTAAGTGTTTTCATTTTTTCTCCTTTTATTTGAAATCTCTTTTGTAATAAACAACTACAACTACAGCGCCAAGAATTATCATTAACATTCCTCAAAATATCAACACATTTGTTTTCGATATATATTTTTGAGGTATGTAAACCGGAATTTTACCACCATCAGCAAGTATTCCTCTAATATACATTAGGTCTTGTATCTTAGTTGGTTGAGTTATTATTTGTTTAAATCTTTTATTCTCTTTCTCCGCCATCAACATAGCTAGTTGCAACGAATTTTTATCAAAGTGTTCTTTATCACTTTTTAACAATGAATTTGTCATTTGTTTTCATGCTTTGGACTCAGTTCTTTTTAGAAAATCTTGTTGTAAGAATTGTTGCCATTTTGATTCATTTTTGTGAGTAACAATATAAGCAGACGCCTCTTGTGCAACACGCTTTACCTCACTTGCAGTTAACTCATTAAATTTAGAATCATTCCAATACATATAAATGTATTTTCAGCCATTGATATCAAATTGATAATTTGAATGCACAGTACGTGTTCCTTCGTGTCATTTTCCAATAGACTCATAATTTCATTGCCTATCTTGAAAAATGCTTAAAAACCCACTTAATTGTTCATATACATCAATGTATGCCACATATTTATAAAGACTTTTCTTGTGAAGATCATATTCCCCCTTCATTCTTTTATAAAGAGAGCGATCAAGACTTTCACTTGTTTTAATTCCACTAGGATTAAAGAAAAACATTTGTTCTCCTTTAACGTGGGAGGTATTTACATTCTCATTGTTAACCATATAGTGTGGAGTCCCAACAAACTTCAAGTGTTGTGCATGAGTAATTGGTGCAATCGCAGATGTTGCAAGCGGACTCACTACTAATATCCCCATCACCAATAAAGTTGTTATGGAACTTAATAATTGAGCTAGTAAAACCACTATTGAAGAAGTTAGGAACATAATTATCATTCCACCCACAGATAGTGATGCAGCAAATTTTATTTTTTCTAAAATCGTTGTTGGTTTATCAACAAACGAAATCATTAATATCCACAAAAAGACAATTAAACTATATAAAGCGAATAAGCTGTATAAAACCAAAAATTTAGAAGTGATAATTTGCCACCTCTTAAATGGTTTTGCTACCAAGATTAATTCAGTGTTATTTTCTTCTCCTTCTTTAAAAATATTTAATGCCTTTAAGGTTGAAAAGATAATAGAACAAGCAAATGGAATCATATAGTAGTAGAATCCGAGTCTTCATAATATACCGTTATCAGTATCATTCGCATTTGCTTTGATCGATATTAGAATTGTAAAAACAACCAAAAAAACCAAAGGAAATAAATATGTCGTTCATTTCTTGGTAGTAACAAATAATAAATACCTATAGTTTTTAATCATTGTTTCCTTTCATAAAAAAGCACAACACCCTACAAAAAGAGTGTTGGCGGGATTCTATTATTAAAAAGAAGTCGTCAACCTCATCCATAGTAAAGTTCTTGATTTTTATTAAATAAGTTTTCCGGCTTTACGGTTGCTAGGACAGCTGACTTAGTCATTCCTTGTACATTTAATTTGTATTTAGTTGTGCTTATAAATTATGACACAAATACCTATAAAGATACTTCGCTTTTAACATTAGATAGATAAATATACCATTTAAAAAGTTTGTAAAAAAAATAACAACCTTAGTTGTTATATTTTATTATTTGAAATCACGTCTTATATATCTAAGCATTACCAATCCACCTACACCAAGTGTGATAGCAATTCATAAGAAATATAATAGAGCTTTAGGGATATAGTGTTTCCCTTCAATGATTACATATTCATCATGTTCTTTATCATAAATATTTGTAATGAAACCTGAATTTATAGAACGAAGATTACCACTTTGAACTATTTCACTTAAGCTATTTTTAAGTTTGTGTTCATTAAGTAAATTCATTAACACATACATTGAAACTATTCTAGCTTCGGCTGATGCAATTTTGTGACCATGATTACTTTGATTAATAATTTGTGTAATTTCTGGTAAGACATAATCATCGTTTAGTGGTGCTGTTAAAGAATCAAGCTTTTGAGCTACATCTTTAGAAACAAGAGGGTATATATCTTTTGCATAATTTAATGATTTTAAGTTTTCTGCTGGTGTTGTAGTATAACCTTTTTCTAAGAAAGTTAATTGATATATATTTCCTGTAGCAGCATCTTTATAAATTGTATGAGGATCTACTAATTCAGAAATTTTTTGTACTTTATCTGTTCTTCTTCAATTTGATAAACTGTTCGGTGAAAGTTCACCAGTGTGGAAAATTGAATAAAATGAAGATAGTTGAGTTCAAACATCGAAATAAGCAGCAGATTTATATCATGTTTTTTCGTGCTTATCTATACGATCTTGACTGTAATCACGATCTTTTCTGTAACCATACATCTTTTCAACTTTAAAGTTACCTGATTTATCCTGTTTTACATATTCATAAGTATATTCACCACCACCGGAACTCAATGTAGCTCCTGAAAGTGGTATAAGAACTACTGATGTTATAGAAAGTATTAGGGGTATTAATATTGAAAGTGTCATTGTTCCTATCTTCCCTAATACGGAAGCAAAGAATACAATAATAGATGATAACAATACTTGGATTATAAATGTACCAAAAGCAATTGATGCTGCATATTCAAATCTTTGAACTGAAGTAGCGTTTGAATCAATTAATGAAATTAATGCAACAATAACAAAAGCGAATATTGAGAATAAGAATATCAATGTATATAATGATGCGAATTTCCCAAGAACTATTCTTAATCTAGTGATTGGTTTTGAAACAATCAATAATTCTGTACCATCTTCTTCCGAATCTTTGAAAATGTTTAATGCTTTGATAGCAACAAACAGTGCTGAGATAATAAATGGAAGCATAAGCATAAGTGGATTATTAAGTAGTGATGAACCAACCAATGCACTTGTCGCACCTTCCGATTTAGCAATGATAATAGGGATACCCATCATTAGGAAGAATGCAACTGCAAATACAACGGGAACGATATATGTAGAAATCTTTTTACTTACTAAAAATAGTTGTAATCTCATGTATTTAAACATTATTTACCCACCTTTCCAGTACCAGTTTCTCTTGAACCAAGTAGTACATACTTCTTATAAACTTCTTCCAATGACATTTTCCTATTCTTGAATGTGTCAACAACTAGTTTTGCCTTCGCAAAGTATTCCATAACTTTAATGATGTTTTTTCTTTCAATCATTTGGAAAATGAATCCACCATCTTCTTCTTTATAGTTGATTCCCAATTTCTCAGCAACCGCAATAATGATTTTGTCATCTTTTTTAGTATTACCTTTTATAAAGTATTCAAGATCTGGATTTTCAGTAGCTTGTTTCATAGAACCAGTAAATACAATCCTACCTCCATCAACAATTGTTAATGAATCAACAAATTTATCTAATTCCGCCAAAATATGTGAGGAAATGAAAATTGATTTACCTTGATGTTGTAATTTTTTTAAATCTTGGAAAAATTCAAATCTAGCTTTAGGGTCAAGGTTTGCTGCAGGCTCATCCATAATGATAATATCTGGATTATGAACAAGTGCTTGTGCAAGAAGAACCTTTTTCTTTTGACCTGATGAGAATGTATTTGGAGAACGTTTCATAACTTTCTCTAAACCAAGTTCTATTAACTTCTCTTTTGCATATTTCTTCGCATTACTCATTGACATTCCTGAAAGGTATGACATGAATGTAATGTAACTCAATGTTGACATTCCTTTAGGGAATTTTGCTGCTTCAGGAATATATCCAATATGTCTTTTAGCTTCTAATGTTGTATGTTTGTGCCCAAACATTTTTACTGAACCTTCGAATTTAGCATATGCACCAATCAATGATTTAATTGTTGTTGTTTTACCCGCACCATTGGCACCGATAAAACCATGGAATTCTCCAGGCATAACTTGGAATTCAACATTTTCAACCGCAGGTATTTTAGAACCTTTATATCTTTTTGTGAATCCTTTAACTTCTAAAGAAGGTTTAGAGTAATCAATATTAGGGTTCTTTTTTTGAACCTCTTCATCTGCTTTTGATTCTCTTTTTTCTGGTTGTGCTGTTGAAAGAGTTGTTTTAGGGCTTTTTTCAGTCGGTAAACCAAGTTCTCTTTTAATAGCTTCTAATTCTTCTTTTCTGGCCATTTTTACCACTTTCCATACAAAGAAAAAATTCTCTCATACATTTTTTACTTTATCTTTGTATTAATAATTTGTTTTAAATCTGTTTTTATTATATCTCATAAACCAAAAAAGAAGGCACAGTGACCTCCTTGGTTATTATTTAATTAATTCAATTCCCATATATTTTTGAAGAACATTTGGAACGGTTATTGAACCATCTTCGTTTTGATAATTCTCTAAAATAGCAGCGATACATCTGTCTATCGCAATTCCTGAACCATTTAATGTAGATGCATATTTAGTTTTATTATTTTCATCTTTATATCTAATCATCGCTCTACGAGCTTGGTAATCACCAAAGTTTGACACTGAAGAGATTTCTCTATATTTATTTTCAGAAGGCATTCACACCTCTAAATCAATTGTTCTCTTTGCTGAGAAACCAATATCTCCTGTACATAATGATAGTGTTTGATAAGGCAATTCAAGAGCCTTTAGAATACCTTCCGCATCATTAAGAAGTTTTTCAAATTCTTTTTCTTCATCCTGAGGTTTAACAAACTTAACAAGTTCAACCTTATTAAATTGATGCATTCTAATCAATCCTCTAGTATCTCTACCTGTTGATCCAGCTTCAGAACGGAAACATAAAGTATATGCCGTTACTGCTTTTGGTTTTTCTAAATTAATTATTTCACCTGAATAAATATTAGTTAAAGGAACCTCAGCTGTAGGGATTAATCATTTATCTTCTTTATCGATTTTAAATAGATCTTCAGAAAATTTTGGAAGTTGCCCTGTACCTAATAAAGATTTTGTATTAACAATTACTGGCGGAACAAATTCTGTATAACCATTCTTTTCTGTATGTGTATCAAGCATAAAGTCTTTAAGAGCTCTAACAAGTCTTGCTCCATATCCTTTATACGCCACGAATCTAGTTCCAGAAATTTTAACAGCTCTTTCAAAATCAACTAAATCCAAATCTTCAGCAATTTCATAGTGAGGTTTAACACCAACAACTTGACCTCTACCAAGGTTTGGGTATGTTTCAATTATTTCGTTCTGTTCTTCGTCAGAACCGATTGGAGAATCCTCAGATGGTAAGTTTGGAATTGAAAGAAGCAACTCTTCAACAGAGTGATTAACATTTCTTGATTTATCTTCTAATGCTTCTATATCGTTTTTAATCTTTGAAACTTCTTCCATGATTGCGGTAACATCTTCTTTATTTCTTTTGGCAATACCAATTTTTTTAGATGTTGCATTTCTTTGAGCCTGTAATGTTTCAAGCTTCGTCATTAACTCTGAACGTTGTTCTCCTAATTCAACTAATTCGTCTATTTTTTTAGTCTCGAAACCTCTTGTTTCAAGTTTGTTTTTAACCTCTTGTGGGTTTTCTAATATTTTTCTTAAATCTAACATATTTAAATTATATATACTTTTAACTTTTGGATGAAAAAATAAAACACCAAAAGATGTTTTATTATAATAATGCAAACAACTATTTTTTAGTTGTTTTCTTTGCAGCTGGCTTTTTAGCGGCAGTTTTTTTGGCTGGAGCTTTTTTAGCAGCAGTTTTTTTAGTAGCAGTTTTTTTAGCTGGAGCTTTTTTGGTTACCTTTTTAGCTGGAGCTTTTTCTTCTACTGATTTTTCTTCTTTTTCTTTTGAAGTAGTTTTTGATGAGTTTAGTTTTTTAAGTTCTTCTAGAATTTGTTCGTCTACTGTTGGACCAGTTGGAGCTGGAGCAGGATCATTTCTATGTCTGTAGTTAATGATTAAGTAAACAACCATTAGTCCTACAAGAATGAAAAATGCAACAATTACAAATGCTAGTAATGCTGATAAGAATTTACCATACATAATACCATTTAAAGGTAATCCTGTTACTTTCGCAAATTTTGTTGATCCATATGACATGTATGCAACACCTTCTGCACCTAAACCTTTGGCAATAGCTTGCATGATAACATCGTTGGCAAGTGATTTAACTACCGCACCAAATGCAGCACCAATCAACATACCAATAGCTAACATCAACATATTACCTTTTGATACTACTTTCTTAGCGTCTTTTCATGATTTTTTAAACATAAAGTAATTTTACAACATTTAAGAATAAAAAGAATAAAAATATACTATGAAATAGTATTAACAGTTAAAAGTTTTATCGATAATTGTATTAAACAGCATTAAAAAAAACACCAACATTTATAGTTGATGTTTTAATATATTATTCATTTTCTTCATTTGAATTATTATTTAATTCTGTTTTTTGAAGTTCTGCTAATGAAATTTCTTGAGTTTTGATGATTGCTTGCTCAACTTGCTCTTCAATTTCTTTAGTTTTAATAATAGCGATTGACTTAATTGTGTTTTTATCATTTAATTTAATGACTTTAACACCTTTAGTTGCTCTTGAAGAGATTGCAACTTGAGAAAGGTCAAGTCTAATTGTGATCCCTTGTTTAGTAACAACCATCATATCTTCATCACCAGTTACAACACGTAATGAAACGAGTTTTCCAGCTTTTGAAACGTTAATTGATTTAACACCTTTAGCTCCACGTTTTGTAGCTCTATATTCTTCAATGTTAGTCATTTTACCGAATCCATCTTTACCAATTGAAAGAATTTTATCTCCTTCAAGTGATGATGATGCTCCAACAACTTCAGTTTTTGATTCTCCAGAAAGATCAATACCTTTAACACCACTTGCTGTTCTACCCATTTTTCTAACTTCAGTAGCTGGGAATCTAACAACTTTACCGTGTGCTGCTCCAATAATGATTTCTGTATCATCTTTAACAATCATTGCTTTAACTAATTCATCATTTTCTTTAAGTCCAAGTGCGATTTTTCCGTTTTTATTAATTCTTTCGTATTCTTTGATATCAGTTTTCTTAACAACACCATTTTTTGTAACTGTTAATAAGAATTGTCCTTCATCATAGTTATCTAATGTAAGCATTGAAACAACTTTTTCTTTTTTATCAATACCGATAATGTTTACGAATGGAATACCTTTTGCTTGTTTTGAAAGTTCAGGTATTTGGTGTGCTCTAATTCTATAAACTTTACCTTTTGTAGAGAATATTAATAAGTCGGTGTGTGTTGTTGCGACAAGAATCGATTCAACATTATCATCTTCGTATGTTGTCATTGATTTTGTACCAACTCCACCACGATTTTGTGCTTTGTATTCTTCTAATGGAATACGTTTTACATAACCTCTTGAAGACATTGTAATAGCGATGTCTTTTCTTGGAATAAGATCTTCATCCTCGATGTTTCCAAAGGCACCTTCCAGGATTTCTGTTCTTCTATCATCACCAAATTTATCTCTAACAGCTGTTAGTTCTTCAACAATTAAGTCAATAAGAACTTCACGGTTGTTTAAGATATTGTTGTAATGAGCAATTTGTTCGTGTAATTCATCAAGTTCTGCTTGCATTTTTTCACGAGCAAGACCTGTAAGACGTCCAAGTCTCATATCAGTAATAGCTTTTGCTTGAATTTCTGAAAGTTTAAATCCTTCCATCATTTTAGCTTGTGCTTCAGCATCATTTTTTGATGATCTAATCATAGTAATGATTGCATCAATATTATCAAGAGCGATTTGTAGACCCTCAAGAACGTGAGCTCTAGCTTCTGCTTTTTCTAATTCGAATTGAGTTCTTCTAGTTACAACTTCAATTTGGTGTTCTAGGTATGTACTTAATGCTATTTTAAGGTTAAGAACCTTTGGTTCTCCTTTAACAAGAGCAAGCATGTTGATACCGAAGTTTGTTTGAAGTGGTGTAAGTTTGTAAAGTTTATTTAAAACTACTTCAGGAACTACATCTCTTCTTAATTCAACAACAACTCTAATTCCTTTTCTTGAAGATTCATCACGTAAATCAGTAATACCTTCAATATGTTTGTCTTTAACAAGGTGTGCAATTTTTTCAATTAATCTTGCCTTATTAACCATGAATGGTAATTCAGTGAAGATAATTCTTGCTTTACCATTTTTCATTTCTTCTATTCTTGAAACTGAACGAATAGTTATTGAACCATTCCCTGTTTTGTAAGCTTTTTTAATTCCTGAATTCCCAAGAATTGTAGCTGCAGTAGGGAAGTCAGGCCCTGTAATATACTCGTTTAATTCTTCAATTGTAATTTCTGAATTTCTAGCTAATGCAATAACACCATTTATAACCTCAGTAAGGTTATGCGGTGGTATATTTGTTGCCATACCAACAGCGATACCTGTTGCCCCTGTAATTAGTAAGTTGGGGAATCTAGCAGGTAATACTTCCGGTTCTCTTTCTGAACCATCATAGTTATCTACGAAATTAACAGTATCTTTTTTAATTCCAGATACAAGAAGTGAAGATATCTTCGACATTCTTGCTTCTGTATATCTCATCGCAGCAGCTGAATCACCGTCAACAGAACCAAAGTTACCGTGACCATCAACTAATGGATATCTCATTGAGAAATCTTGTGCCATACGAACCATAGCTTCATATGCTGCAGTATCACCATGTGGGTGGTACTTACCAAGAACTTCCCCGACAATACGAGCTGATTTCTTGTGAGGTTTTGAAGATTCTAAACCAAGTTCAGACATAGCATAAATAATACGTCTATGAACTGGTTTTAGACCATCACGAGCATCTGGCAATGCACGAGAAACAATAACTGACATTGCATATTCTAAGAATGATGTTCTCATCTCTGTAGAAATATATATTGGTGTCAGTGAATCAGTAGCTTCTTCAATTACTTGAGAAGTAACTTCAACAACTTCTTTCTTCTTCTTACCTTTAGACTCTGCTTGATCATCTTCAAAGACAGTTTTTACTTCTTCTTCATGAACTTCGTATTTTTTGTCTTCTTCGTCGTCATTAATGAACATTTAAGTCTCCTTTACTTTTTCATTTCTTCTTTTAATATTTCCGCTCTTAAGTGTGCGTGTTCTTCTTTTGAGATAACTTCTTTTGCTAAGAGGTCATCAATTTTTTTCATTTTTTCTTTAACGTCAAGTTTAACTTCAGTTTTCTCAGTTATTTGTTGTGCTGCTTTTGGTTCGGCAACAGTGCTAACCTTTGTTTCTTCAGCAACTTGTAATGCACGAAATTCACTATTAACCGCAACAAATAGCCCGATGTTTAGTGTCATTCCGTTCAATACTGAAAGAACCTTGATAGCTGTTAAATCCTTTGTAGGTCCGCCAATGATATTGTTATTTTCAAGTGAAAATGCCTTTACCATTGTAATTATTCAAATTATAAACATTGCAATTCCATTGATAATTACTATACCGTATAAAAATACCAACGATAATACAGTGCCTCCAGCTTCAGTCTTTGTTAGTGTCCCTTTTGAGTTTGCCTCGGCAGAAACTCCTATTAGAACAACAATCATAATAATTCAAATTACAAAGTTGATTAAACCAAGAATCATTTGCGTTAATGCTAGTCCTCTAAGCTTTTTTACTTTTTCATAATATGCCACTTTTTCTCTCCTTAATAAATTCTTTTATTTATTTTTTAGTGCTTTAGAAATTGCGACATGAGTCATAATTGAAGTGATTAGGAATGGAATTCCAGTTACTCTTATAATAGCGAATACAACATTTGCTCCACCACTCACGATTCCAAGTTCTTTTCTTGCTTTTTTAACAATAATTGATGTAACAATACCTGCGATTCATGTAATGAATGAAACTGCGAAAGTTACTTTTAATAATGCTGATACAGTTGATGATTTAAATGCTAATAATAGTAATTCAATACCACCGATTGTTGCTTGATATTCTTTATTTTGTAATACAAGTCCATCAATTTGATATGGTTGTAACTTGTCTTTTTTAAGAGCTTTAGCAATACTTTCAACGTGATCGGCTAATCATGTTTGGAATGCAGCTACATCCTTAACATCACTACCAGTCTTAGATCCTGCTCAAGTTGCGTCAGCACCTTTAATTACCCCACCATCATGAATTAGTTTTCATGCTTCAGGTGAAACTTTTTTAATTGTTCCATCTTTATTAACCATCATTTCAAATGCATTGTCAGTTAGGAATCCTAAAGTTTTAACAATAGTAATTACGAACAATACAAATGCAAGAACAGCTAAAGATGCAACTACAATATTAATAATTGATTTTGTTTTTGCGTTCATTTTATCTCCTTTTATTTTTCTATAAATCTATATTCTTAACGTATTTTGCGTTTTCATTAATGAAATCACGACGAGGTGCTACGTCATCACCCATAAGTGTTGAGAATGTAAGGTCTGCAGTTGCAAGGTCAGATACTTGTACTTGAAGCATCTTTCTTTGATCTGGATCCATAGTTGTATCTCATAGTTGTTCAGCGTCCATCTCTCCAAGTCCTTTGTAACGTTGTATTGTATAACGCACAGACTCTTCCAATGTTGCTAAGTAAGCTTCTTTCTCTGAATCAGTATATGCATATCTTGCAACTTTACCATGAGAAATTTTATATAGAGGTGGTTGCGCAATATACACAAATCCATACTCCACTAGTTTTCTTAAGTATCTATAGAAGAATGTCAATAGTAGCGTTCTAATGTGTGCTCCATCGACATCGGCATCGGTCATGATGACGATTTTATGATATCTTAATTTGTTTAAATCAAATTCTTCTCCGATACCTGTACCTAAAGCAGTAATTAATGAACCAATTTCTTCGTTGGCAAACACTTTGTCAATTCTTGCTTTTTCAGTATTAATAACTTTACCCCGTAGAGGTAAGATAGCTTGCGTTTCTCTATCTCTACCCATTTTAGCTGAACCACCAGCTGAATCCCCTTCGACTATGTAGATTTCTGATTTTGATGCATCTTTTGATGAACAATCTGATAATTTACCTGGAAGTGAAGCAATGTCAAATACTGATTTTCTACGTGTAGCTTCTCTAGCATTTGCCGCTGCAAATCTCGCTCTTTGAGCTAAAAGAGATTTTTCAACGATTGTTTTCGCTTGATCTGGATTCTCTGCTAAGAATCTTTCAAGAGAATTTGAAAGTGATTTGTTAGTTGCTTTACGAGCATCTGTGTTTCCAAGTTTACCCTTAGTTTGACCCTCAAAAATTGGGTCCGGGTGTTTAACTGAGATAACTGCTGTTAAACCTTCTTTAACATCATCACGTGTTAATTTTTCTTTTTCTGTTTTAAATAATTTATTTTCACCAGCATATTGGTTGAAGATACGTGTAAGCGCATCTGAGAACCCTTGCTCATGTGTACCGTGTTCAACAGTTGCAATATTATTTGCATAAGAAACAATATTTGATTGGTAACCTGTGTTGTATTGCATTGCAACTTCAACAACAATTCCATCAACTTGATTTTCTGCATAAATAACATCTTTGTTAAGAACTTCTTTTGATCTGTTTAACTCTTCAACATATTGCATAATCCCACCCTCAAAGTGATAATCTTTTCTTTGAGCTGTTCTCTCATCTTCTACTGAGATTCTTAGGCCTTTGTTTAGGTAAGCAATTTGTCTTGCTCTATCGTTAATTAAATCGAAATGGAATTCGATAGTTTCCATAACCTCATTATCGGGGTGAAATTTAATTCTTGTCCCTGTTTCTTCTGTATCCTGAATTGGAGTTAACTCACCTTGTGGTTTACCTCCGTTAAGGTATTCTTGGTATCAAACTTTCCCTTCTCTTGAAACTCAAACTTCTAGTTTATCTGAAAGCGCATTAACTACTGAAGCACCAACTCCATGCAGTCCACCAGAAACTTTATAAGTATCTGAGTCGAACTTCCCACCAGCATGTAGAACTGTTAAAACTGTTTCTACTGTTGATTTCCCTGTCTTAGGGTGTTTAGCAACAGGAATTCCACGACCATCATCTGTGACTTCAACTGAGCCATCTTTTGTAATTTTGATTTCAACGTGAGTTGCGAAGCCAGCCATAGCTTCATCGATTGAGTTATCGACAATCTCTCATACTAAGTGATGTAGTCCTTTATTTCCTGTGGAACCAATGTACATTCCGGGTCTTTTACGAACGGCTTCTAAACCTTCTAAGACCTGAATATTACTTGCTGAATA
>NZ_PSZP01000051.1 GCF_004335995.1 Mycoplasma todarodis | reverse complement strand
GTAAGAAACTTTTTCTGACATTCTATCAGCAGCCATTGTGTATTGCATTAAGTCGTTTGTACCGATTGAGAAGAAATCTGCATATTTAGCAAATCTTTCTGCGTTCGCTGCAGCAGCAGGAACTTCAACCATCATACCAACTTCGATTTCTTTCATTGGTGCAACTTCAACACCTTCTTTAACTAGTTCTGCATGAACATCTTCAAGAATTTCTTTAGCTGCTTTAAATTCATCAATTGTTGCGATCATTGGGAACATGATTGCTAATTTACCGAATTTTGAAGCTCTAACAAGTGCTCTTAATTGAGTTTTGAATACAGGAACTTGATCAAGACATAGACGAATAGCTCTATATCCTAGGAATGGGTTCATTTCTTCTGGGAATTTGTAGTAAGAAAGAGTTTTATCTCCACCGATGTCAAGAGTTCTAACAACAACTCTACGTCCTTCCATGTGCTGCAAATTGCTCTTCTTCTGTAGGTCAGTCAGAAGCATCCATGTATAGGAATTCTGATCTGAATAGTCCAACAGCTTCAGCATCATTTTCTAGAAGTCCAGCAACGTCATTTGGTGAACTCAACGTGGTGTCCGTCAGCTGTTTTTGATTCTTTACCGATGAATTTTTTAAGTTCTTCAGCTTCTTTTGCTAATGCTTCTTGTTTTGTTTTGTATTCTGTAATTTCAGCTTCTGTTGGGTTAATAATAACAACACCAGCATCACCATCAATGATTAATACATCACCTGTTGCAACTTTTTCAGTTACATCTTTAAGTCCAAGAACAGCAGGAATTTCTAATGATCTAGCCATAATTGCTGAGTGTGATGTTCTCCCACCAATGTTTGTAGCAAATCCTAATGCGAATTCTTTGTTTAATTGTGCTGTATCTGAAGGTGTTAAGTCTTCACCAACAACAATAACTTCTTCGTTAATTGAAGAAACGTCTGAAGATTTAACTCCTGCGATTGAGTTAATAACTCTTTTGGCAACGTCTTTAATGTCAGCTGCTCTTTCTTTCATATAAGCATCTTCCATACCAGCGAACATTTCAGCATATTTTGAAAATACTTCATTTGTTGCTCATAATGCATTGGCTTTTTCTGATTCAATTAATGATTTAACTTCATCAACCATCATTGGGTCTGATGCAACTTGGATGTGTGCATCGAAAACTGCAGCATGTTCAGCATCTAGATTTTTAGCTGCTTTTTCTTTAACTTGCTCAATTTGTTTAATAGCGTCAGCAATCGCGTCTTCTAACTTTTTAACTTCTTCAACTGGGTTAGCAGTTTCTTTTTTAATTTCTACGTGTGCTTCGATTAGTTCAAATACTTTAGCTATTGCAATACCTGATGAAGCTCCTATTCCTTTTAATTTCATTTTTTCTCCTTTTTATGTAATTTAATTTCTAATTGGGTAATAAAAAAATAACCTATTAATTAAATTAGGTTGTTTTCTTTCATGATTTTTTCGATTTCAGCTACTGCTGCATCTGCATCTGAACCTTCAGCAGTAATAGTGATTTCGTCACCTTGTTTTACTCCTAAAGCCATGATGTTCATGATTGATTTTAAGTTTCCTGATTTTCCGTGCTGCTGAAACTGTAATTGAAGCTGGTCTAGCGTGTAGTCCAACTGGATCTGTAATTTTTGCTGTAAATTTTGCCATTTTTGGTCTCCTTAATAAAGTTATTATTTTAACTATACTTATTATAACAAATTCTATTTTTTTAGCAACTTTTTTACATCATAGGTGCTAGTATTTTTAAAAATGTCATCCTAATTCTGTTTCAAAGCCCTTTAGGGTTATATCCCATCTTTTTAAGCGGTGTGGCATTTTTTTCATATCTTTCAAATATCTTTTCTAGCTTTTTAACCTCTGGACCTTCAAATAATGATAAGTTCTCAAATTGAGAATGGAATGAACGTATATCTATATTCATCGTTCCAAGATATGCAGTTTCCCCATCAAAGATACCTGCTTTTGAATGTAGGAATTTATCTTTTATTAAATAAGTCTTAACTCCAAACTCTTCTAACAATGCCGCATTACCTCTTGAGGCTTGGAAAGCAGATTTTTTATCAGCTTGTCCAGGTAAGAATAATTTTACCTCTATCCCTGAAAGAGAAGCTGTACGCAACGCTCCAACAACTTCTGCTGTAGGAACAAAATATGGAGTAGATAATGTTATCGATTTTTTTGCCTTTGAAATTCAATGCACTAATGAATCTTGCATTAATGGAATGCTAATTTCTGGACTATCTTCTACAAGTACTACATTGTTCTTGAATTTACTTTTAACTTTTGGCGCATATTCTTTAACATCTAAAACTATATTATTAATTAATTTTCAATCATTAATGAAGAGTAATGAGAATGCTCTTACCGCTTGACCTTCAACTCTCATTATAAGATCTTCTCAAAGTCCATATTCTTTCGAATAATTAACATACTCATCAGAAAGGTTAACTCCACCAGTGTAACCAACCACTCCATCAATACTTGCATACTTCCTGTGAGAACGGCAACCGTTTTGAGATGAAATGAATGGAAAACTAACCTTATCATATATAGAAATATCAATCCCCTTCTTCTTAAGAGATTTAATTTCGTATCAAGGTAAAGCTCAACGTCCAAAGTCATCCACTATCAACCTTACTTCAACACCTTCTTCTACTTTATTAATTAATATTTGTTTTAATTCTTCTCAAATTTCACTCATTTTAATAATGTAGTAATTTAAGTGAATGAATTTTTTAGCTTTTTTCAAGTCATCAAACATCTCTTTGAATGCAAACATACCATTGTCATATATTTTTAAATCCCCATTTAAAATTGGTAATTTAGAAAAGTTAGTTTGTTCATTAAGTATTTCATTTTTTGTTTTAACACTTTTCTCTTGGATGTTATAGGTTTCAGAATATTGTTTGCGAAAATCCTCGAGGCTTTTTCTCCCTTTGTATCTTCTACCAAAAATCATGTAAATAACAATTCCGAACACAGGCAATAGAATAACCATGAGATATCATGATGCTTTTGCTGGTAAGTGTCTTTTTTGAGCGAATAAAAGTAATGCTCATATTGCGGTAATTAAATACACCGCAAATAGTATTAATACTGTTAAATGCACCCCCCATTCATAAAGTCCGAATAATAAATATCCAACCGCAGCTATAAAGGATAAAGTTAACAGAAGTGTGAATATTCTTCTTATTATTTTCATAGTAATTAAATTATAAAGAAAAATGAGTAAGAAAAAACCCACCGTTAGGTGTGATTTTTTCATATGGCGGGCTAGAGAGGATTCGAACCTCCGCGGGGATTGCTCCCCCTACACCCTTAGCAGGGGCGCCTCTTCGGCCAACTTGAGTACTAGCCCATATGAGGTCGTTTTTAAACAACCGTCAATAATAGTATACCAATACTTATCCCAAAAAAGATAAGAATTGATAAAGCATCGATTAAAGTAGTTAGAAGCGGAGCTGCCATTACAGCTGGATCCAACTTCATTTTGTGTGCAAGTAATGGTAATAATCCACCTACCATTTTTGCGAAAATAATTACTATAAATAATGATAATGATGCCGCAAATGAAATTCAAACATATGCGTATGAATGAGTATTAGGAGAAGGTTGTGATAATAACATACTTCCGCCACCAGATCTTTGAACACCATAATAGATTAATAATCTAGCAAAGTTAGCGATTGCTAAAATTCCACCAACCATTGCACCTGTACCGAATTCTTTTCTAACAACACTGAATGTGCTATCTTTCTTAATTTCTCCAAGAGCAATACCACGTGTAACCATGGTACTCGCTTGTGAACCAGCGTTACCGGCAGCACCCGAAATAACAGGAACGATAGCAATTAATGCTGAAGTTATAACAGCAGTAGCTGCTTGTCCGGTTGTTTCATGAAGAGAAGATGCAGCTATTTTCATGAATGAATCTAAAACTATTTGAGAAAGAGTTGAAGAAATCATTAAAAGTAATAATCAAAATACTCTCGACTTAAATAATTTAAATATTGAAGTTTTTAGATAAGAACTTTCAACACCTTCAATACCGGCCATACGGTGCATATCTTCTGTCGCTTCTTCTTGAATGGTATCAATAACATCATCGGATGTAATCATACCCATTAGATACCCTTGTGTATTTACAACAGGCATAGCAACCGCATCGTGTTTAGCGAATTCTAAAGCCGCCTCTTCTTTATCCATTGTTGTAGAAACAGAAGCGACAGGACCCATGATATCTTTTACTTTTTTACCTTTTGTAGCAAATACTAATTGGTGTAAGTCGATTTCACCAACAAGCTTACCTTTTTGGTTAACAACAAAGTAAGTAAGCATGTCTTCTGTGTGAGCATGTTCAGTCTTGATAATCTTGATAGCTTGTGTCGGTGTTAATGATTGTTTAATCTCAACAACGTCAGTAGACATAATAGAACCAGTTTGGTGATCTTCATAACGTAGCAGTTTATTAACATCCGTACGTCTGTCTTTTGGTGTATTTTTAAGAATTTGTTTCGCTATGTTTGAAGGCATTTCTTCAATCATGTCAGCAATATCATCAGCATAAATTGTAGAAAGAATTTCTTTTTGTTGTACATCAGAAAATTCTTCGATAATTTTTTCTTGGAACTCAATATCTAAGTTGGAGAAAAGTTTACCTGATTGATCAGAGTCCAATACACGGAATAGCAACTTACGCTCTTCAGCATGTAACTCTTCAACCATATCAGCTAAATCAGCAACGGTAGTTTCTTTAACTATTTTTCTAATTTCTGGAACTTTTTTTGTTTTTAGAGCTGTTCTTAAAGTCATATTTCTCCTTTCTATATTTTTTATTTTATTTATATACTAGTTGTTTTTTAGGATTGCAGTTAATTCTTCTTGGAAAGAAGCTAACTTGATTTTTTGTAATTTACCATTCATGGCAATTGAGATGTTTCCTGTTTCTTCTGAAACGATAATTGTGATTGAATCAGATTGTTCAGCGATA
>NZ_PSZP01000050.1 GCF_004335995.1 Mycoplasma todarodis | reverse complement strand
GAAAAGAACTTAACTCAGAAATCAATGAAGCACTTATCGTTGAGTACTACTCAAAATAATAAGAAAATTCATAATAACCTTCGGGTTATTTTTTCTTTGCTCTTTTTTTATAAATAAAAAAACAATCCACTATTAAAGTAGATTATTTTCTGATTGCTAAGAAGTAATTCTTTTTACCTCTTTTAATGATTGCTAATTTATCATCAAATGCTGATGGAATAACTTCTTCTTCAGAAGTAACTTTAACTCCATTAATTGTTATCGCACCATTCTTGATAAATTCTCTAGCTTCTCTATTTGAAGATACAGCTTTTGAATCAACAAGTAATTCAACGATTGTTTGTGAAGACACTTCTTCTGTTGGCAATGATCCATTTAGTTGCATAACTTCTTCGTTTGATAATTCTGCAATATTAGATTTACCGAATAATGATTCAGAAATTTTAAGTGCACTTTCAAAATCTTCTTTTGAATGAATGTCTGTAATTATTTCTTGCGCTAATGTTTTTTGTGCTTCTCTTTTATAAGGTGCTTCATTATGGTTGTCCATAATTGTAGCAATTTCTTCCATAGAGAATCTTGTTAGTCATGATAATAACTTTTGCACATCTTCATCGGAAGAATTAATTAGATATTGGTATAGCTTGTATGGTGAACACATTTCTTTTGAAATTCATAATGCTCCACCTCCTGTTGATTTACCAAATTTCTTACCATCTGAACCTGTGAGAAGATTTGTAGTCATACCAACGGCAAGATTTTTATCACCAACAGTTTTTCTGATAATTTCAATACCTGAAGTTATATTCCCTCATTGATCTGATCCACCAATTTGAACCATAACATTATGGTCGTCATATAATTTTTTGAAGTCTCATCCTTGAATTAATTGATATGAGAATTCTGTGAATGAAATACCTGCATCAATTCTTGATTTAACAACATCTTTAGCAAGCATGTAATTAATGTTTAGTAATTTACCTGCATCTCTTAAGAATTCTAAAATATTCATATCTTTATAGAATTCGAAGTTATCAATAACTTCTAGCCCAAATGACTCAAGTTGTTTTCTGATCGCATTTTTATTTCTAAGTAAATCTTCTTTTGATAATAGATTTCTTTCTTCTGATCTTCCAGAAGGATCCCCAATCATTCCTGTAGCTCCCCCAAGAACGGCTACTGGTTTTATTCCGTATTTTTCGAATCTTTTAAGAATTGAAATTTGAACATAATTACCTAGGTGTAATGAGTCAGCAGTTGGATCGAATCCAATGTAAACTCTTGCATCTTTTGGTAATTTAGCAAGTTTCTCTTCATTTGTAATATCTTTTAAGATTCCTCTTTGTTTTAGTTCGTTAATTAATTTCATATATTAATTGTATAAAAAAAATAGTCTATTAAGACTATTAATCACATTTATTATTTTTCCGCTTTTCTAAGTTTAGAAATAATTTCTGATTTTTTATCTCTTGAATTTAAAGATACTTTTAATTTTTTAGCTTCTTCTTTTAATTCAGCCACTGTCATCTCATCATAATTATCTTGATAATGTTCAGCGGTTTCGATTTGTGTTCTGATATCTCTAATTTTTTTAGAGGCAACTTTAATTGCTTCTTCAGTTGCATCCCCAACTTTTTTCGCATCAACTTTCGCTATTGTTTTTTTAACTTCATTAACTTTCATTTCAACGTTACTTCTAATTTCATCAGATTTAATTGATTCAGCTCCTGTTAGGGCTGCTTCAAGTTTCTTGAATATATCATTAACTATTGGAGATAAATTATCCATTTGTTCTTTAAGTTTTTTACGGTTTTCTTCACCCTCTTCAGATTGTAGGTGTACACCTATCGCTGTTGCACCTATTAAAAATAGTAATGTACTAACTTTCATTATTTACCTCCCTTTTTACCTTCAGTTTCACCTGTTGCAAGATCTTTTAATCTTTCAGCTATGGCATAAATAGTATCTCTATTTCTTGAAGTTAGTTTAATCGCAGATTTAACATTCTTCTTAGCCACAACTTCAAATGCATCAAGGTAATTTGCTGTTTTTGAAATTGTTTCAACTGTTGAATTTAACATTTCTGATTTATATGTTAAATCTTCAATTAAATAATCAACTTTTTTATAAGTAATTGACATTCTCCTAAAAGCAGTTATTGCATATAGTATTGCGAATATTAATAACACTGTTGCTATGATTGCAATTATTACTAGGACAGATGTTGCTATTGACATATATCTATACCTCCCATTTCTTTAATTTTATAAAACGAATTCTTCGCCTGCATTTTGTTTAGTAACTACATAAGCGTCACCATGAGTTTTCTCTAATCCAAGAGTTTCTCCACCACACAACATTCCTTCTGAAGCTACTCCCATAACCTTTGCTGGTTTGATCATTGTTCCTGAAGGTAAAATTGCTCCAAGTTTTGCTACAACAATTTTTACGCCTTCAACAGAGTTTGTAGTATTTGTAACAATAGTTAACTCTTTGTGAGCCATAACTTTTAACACTGCTAACTTTTCTGCTCTTGGATGAGGTTTTCTTTCTAAGATTTCTCCTACAACCAACATTGAACTTGTATTCAATTCTGAAAGATCAAGACCTAATTGTTCTTTCATTTTTTCAATCATCTCTTTTGTGATTGAGTGTGCTCCCTCTTTAAGTTCTAATAAAGATGATGCATTTTGTATGTTAACCCCAACGATTTCGTTTTCTTCCTTAATTAGTGTGAAACCATCATGTTGTTCAACATTTATTTTTTCTTTGTCCGAATCTTTTAATCAAATAACTGCTTGATCTTGTAAAGATGTTTTATTTCAATATATTAAAGCCATATATTTATTATATATGAATGAAAAAATAGTTGTAAGAATAAAGTTAATTAAAATGCATTTAGCCTTTCGAATGTTATAATGTGATTATGAAATTAGGAATAATAGTAGATTCGTCTTCAGGTCTTTCAAAAAAAGAAGCTGAAGATAGGGGATGAGGTTTTATCCCTTTACACATTTTTTTAGATAAAGTCGATTATGCAGATGGAATAGATATTACAACACAAGGTGTTTATGATAAATTAACACTTGAAACAGAAGTTAGAACTTCAGCTTCTTCACCTAGTGAAGTGATGGATGAATTCCAAAGAATGTCAGAAGCATTCGATCATGTAATTGTTTATCCATTATCTTCAGAATTATCAAGCCAAACAAATAACCTAAAAATGTTTTCAAAGGAATATGAGAATATCCATGTTATTGAATCACACGGTCTAGGAAAAGTAAACACAACACAATGTGAAAAAGCGGAAAAATTAGCTCAATCAGGTGCTGATATTGAAGAAATCTTAGAAACTTTACACAAAACAAGAGATGATTACTTCTCATTATTATTACCCCATTCACTTGACTGATTAGTTAAAGGTGGTAGAGTTGGTTCAAAAGTAGCTTCAATGGCTTCAATGTTAAAAATCGTACCAATGATTTCTTTTGAAAGTGGAAAACTTGATAAATATGGAAAAGGAAGAACTTTCCATAAAACAGTTATCAAAGCCACAAAAGACGTTTTAAGCAAATTCAAAAAAGATGATTGTGATTTATTCATATATAACGTAGGGAATCAAGACATAGAAGAACATTTAAAGCGTATTGAAGCAGAGATTGGTAAGAAACCAATCGAAATACTTCTTCCTTCAGCAATCGCTTTACATGTTGGATTAGAAGCTATTGGTATTATGGCATTAAAAAAATAGGGAATCATCCTGACAGGACTTGAACCCACAACATGCCGGGTTGAAGCCGGCTGTTCTACCAATTGAACTACACCCCTACGTGTAATGCTAAATAATTATAAAATAAAAAAGACTTATTTTGTCCTTTAATTTAATTTTTTTATAAAATGGTTATAAAAAAAGGTTGCTATTTAGCAACTTTTTCTAATTCTTTGATTATCTCTCCAACAGTTTTTTCTTTAAGTGAAGTAATTACCTCTTCACTTAATTCTCCACCGATTTTTTCTTCAGCTTCGATAACTAGATCCATTAAGTCTAATGAGTCAATTCCTAAATCAGAAACTTTTGTTTCTTCATTAACTTTGATCTTTGTGTTTTTAGATAATGTTTTAATAATTTCTTGTTTAATATTCATGAAACAATTATACCAAACTTAAAACTTCAATTTCATTTTATATATTTTAGTTTCTTTAATCTCTCCGTCAATTACTCAAGAGAATTTTATTTCTACATTAGTTCTATCGTCATATGCTATTTCAACTTTAATTTTTCCTTCAGAAGTACCAATTCTCATAAAAACCAATTTGATAAACTTAGCAATCATTTGATCGCTTATAACAGGTATATTTCTAACCATTACTATTTCATCGTAAACTTCATCAAATGTAATTGATGGAAATATAGTTCCACTTTGATTAGGTTTATAAATGTGTGTCGCTTCCTTTGTTTCATTACTAGTTCTTTCCTGTGATGGAACTTTATTTTTGGTGATTAAGTAATATGTTGCAATAGATGATGAAGCAATCACAACCGGAGAACTCAATAATAATATTTTGAATACTTTATTCATCACTTATCTTTTCTAATGACTCTAGTGATAAGTCATTTAAAATAATGTTTTCAAAGGAATTTTTATTGAAAACAAAGGTTTTCCTAATTTTTGAAGACAAATATTTTGGAGTTTTGATTTCTAATGAAACATCCCCTTCGCGGACATCAAGAATTTTTTCTTTGAAGTTATATTGTCTATATATCTTGAGTTTTTTATAAGCTACATTAGGTTCTAATGTTAAAAAAGTTTTTAATTTTCCACTTTCATTAAGAGGATAAACATAACCTTTAACTGCTTGATCCCCAGGTTCAATTACAGTCTTCTTTTTTTCAAAATCATAATATGAATAATTTTTTATAGAAATGCTACCTAGATAACTTCCTCAACTATCTTCGGTATCGATTCATGTTTCCATTTTTGTATTCTTATATGCTTTCAATCCCTCTATATTGCCACCATGGAAATTAACATCTTTTTCAATAGATGTATCATTAGATCATTTGGAATAGAATTTTTGATCTTTTTTAAATTGACTAGAACTTACTTCAGATTCTGAATTTGAATTGTAAGGATCATCATCAACAGAATCGTTGTAAGAATATATATCATAAATATCTTTAATGACTCTACGTTTCAAGGGAAGTGGTTTCAAAATAAAGTGATTATATGTTTTCCAATGTGTTGCAGAAAAACTGTTATCAACTTCACTGAATGAATAAACAAAATTCGCATCATTAACACTCTCCAAATCAATTGGTCTATTTTGCACACTAACTGTTTTCCTTTCGGTGTTTTTGTGTGAACGAAAATTTATCTTAAAACTTACCATCTGGTCTGGTTTTTCCTCCTTCGAAGCTACGATTACAATCGAGGAAAGTTTTTGCATTTCACTAGAGAAACCTGTTAGTCCACTATCTGGATTGATCGCATATTCATCTTCATCAGTTTCAAGGAATTCTAACTCTTTTCAAGAATATGGTTTTCCATTTAAAACAATATAAGTAAAATCATAATCAGATCCGCTTTTAAAATATTTCATAGAGATAGAAAATAAATTAGATCTTAGATGTCTCTTGATGGATAAAAATACCTTAAATCCATATGTATTGTTTCCTTCGTGAAAGTCATCAAATGTTTGTGTATGTTTTATTCCTGAATCACTTTTGAAACTAGCACTAGTAGAAAAATTCATTTCTTCTTTTTCTTCCACAATACTTCTCGGTATATTTTGTGGTGGTTTGTTTAAAACTACTGGTATCATATACTCTCCCTTCATATTTATATGTAATAAATTTAAAGGTTTTTAAAATATCAATATGCTATTTTGTTTATGAGTTTAAATGAAATAAAAAACAACCTCTAAGGGTTATTTTTCAGTTTCTTTAACATCACCTTTGATTGGTCCATCTTCTTCTGGTGCACCAGCTTGTGCTTGTTTCATTTGGTCTGCAAATGCTTTAGCTTGAGCTTCAACTTCATCTAGTTTTGTTTTTAACTCATCTAGTTTGTTTTCTTTTAGTAATGTTTTGAATTCTTCGATTTGTTTTTCAGTTTCTTCTTTTTGTTTAGCATCGATTTTGTCACCTTGTTGTGCAAGACCTGATTCTAATTGGTTGATTAATGCTTCTGCACGGTTACGTGTTTCAGCTTCTTCTTTACGTTTTTCATCAGCTTCTTTGTTAGCTTCAGCTTCTTTAACCATTCTTTCGATTTCTTCTTCTGATAGTGATGAAGAGTTTTCGATTGTTATAGTTTGAGCTTTCTCAGTTTTTTTGTCTTTAGCAGTTACTTTTGTAATACCATTAGCATCAATTGAGAATGAAACTTCGATTTGTGGAACACCACGAGGTGCTGGTTCGATACCTGAAAGGTTGAATTGACCTAGACGTTTATTATCGTTAGCCATTGGTCTTTCACCTTGAACAACTGAAATT
>NZ_PSZP01000049.1 GCF_004335995.1 Mycoplasma todarodis | reverse complement strand
GCCAGCGTTCATCCTGAGCCAGGATCAAACTCTCATAAATTGATTCCGGGTTCATGGTTTCTTGTATCTAGTTTTCAAAGATCTATCAGCAACATTTAAATTAACTTTTTCAAGGTATTCAATGTGTGTTGCCTTACAAGTATATCAAAGTTTCAAGAATTTTGAATTACTTTTTTAAAGTTTTTTTAAATATTCTCAAAAATAAAAAAAGAGCGTTTAGCCCTTTTATTTATATTTATTAATATATGTTTGAAATTGGTGTTTCTAATGAGTATTGTGTTTTGTTTACTTCAAAAAGTTTTTCCATTTCTTTAATTAATTCTTCGATTGTTGTAGATTTTAGTTTTTTAGTTTCATTTTTTGATTCTAATAAAACTTTTTCTAATTCTTTTTTAAAGTCTGCTGTTGTTTTAATTGAATATGCATCGAATTTTATCTTTGCACCATTCATTATTTTTAATGCATCCTCTTTTTTGAATCCAACCATTTCATAAATATCACCGATAACACGTTTTGCTTCTTCGATGTTATTAGTGTTTTTAATAGCTTCTTCAATTTTTGAAAAATCAATAACTTTTTGGTTCTTATCCATTACATCTTGATTATTTAAAGTTTTAACAAGATTTTCTTTAGATTCTTCTAGAACTTTAACTTCATCCGAAATGTTTTTTTCTGTTGCAGTTAAAGTGTCTTGTTTTATCTGAATATCTTTTGCATTTTTATCGAATGCAGCTTTTGCATTTGTTTCTTCTTCATTTGCTTTTGTTAAATCATTTGAAGCTTTTGTTTTTGCAATTGTTTTTGTTTCAACTTCTTTTACAATAGCATCAAATTCAGAGTTTACTTTATCAACTTCTGTTTGTGCTGTTGCTGTTGTTGCTTTTGCATCGTCAAGCGTTGTTGTTTTTGTTTGAGCAATTTTTTCTTGATCTTCAACATCTTTTTTCGCTTGTGCTTCTGCCGATGTTTTTGCAGCAACTTCTGCTACTGCTGTTGTTTCATTATTTTCTTCAGTTGCTTTTCTTGTTTGTGCTTCTGTTAATTTTTGATTTGTAGCATCAACCTTTGCTTGGTTTTCAACCACTAAATCATTTGCATTTGTTACTGCTGTTGTTTTGGCACTAGTTTCATTTTCTGCATCTTGCTTCGCTTGGTTTGCCTTATCTAAATTTGTTGTGGCAGTATCGAGTTCTGTTTTTGCATCTGATTCTTTTTTTGTTTTTTCAGCAATTACAGCATTATGATCATTAATATCATTTTGAGCTTTATCAACTTTTTGCTTTAATCCTAAGTTTTGTTTAACTATATAGTCTTTTATAAGAGTGTCTAATGCAATATCTTCATTTTTAGATTTTATCTTATCTTCCATTGCAGCAAAAGCACTTTTAGCAATATTTAAGGTTTTTAAAGTTTTTTCCTTAGCTGTTGAAGCCTTTAGGAATTCAGAGTTATGTTCATAAGAAGATTTTTTCAAATTACGCAATGTTTGTTCTAATGTTTGTTTATCTTTAATTTCTTTACGAAGAGCTTCACCAGTTTTATTGGCAACATCTGTAACTTTCATGTTTTTTTCAATAAATTCATCTTTTTCACGATTAATTTTATCGAATTCAACACTTGCTATTTGTTGTCTATCGTAAACCTTTTGTAAATCATTATCTGCGTCTTGCTTCTCTTGGTTTAATGTATCAACAGAAGTCTGTAGTTGTTGTTGTTCTGTTTTTGCAGTATCTATTTTTTGTTGTAGCGCTAAAGAAAGATTATTATAATTTTTATGATCTTCTTTTATTTTTTCTTTTTGTGTGTCAAGTTCAAGTAATTGTTTATTTAATTCTATTGAAAGTTTTCTTATTCTTTCAACTTCAGTACGCAGGAATTCTAACCTTGCTTGATCTTTGGGTCTACGGTTTTGATAGTTTTCTAACTGATATAACTCAAATGAATATTGTTGATTTTGCGTATCTAACTTAGTTTTTCTACTTTCGATCCCCTTATACTTTTCTTCCAATCTTCATAAAGGACTTGCTTTTGTTTTAGAATCAAAGTTTTTATTGTCATCATCCATTTTTTGTTTTTGTTTTTCTAAATCAGAAACTTCACTTGTTTTGGCGTCTAATAACTTTTGTTGTTCAGCTATTTTTGAATCTCTTGCCATGTTAGCTAATGATAAATCATTTATTTCTTTATTGATTTCATCTATTTTCTTTTCTGATGCTTTAAATTTAGCTTCGATTGTTGTTGATGATTTTGATATTTCTTCCATTTTACCAGTAGCATCTTTTCAAGCTTTTTGCGCAGCTTCAATATCTTGTTTTTCTTTTTCGATTTTAGCTTCTGTAGTTGCTATTTGAGTTAAGAAGTCTGCTTTTTTTGTTTCAGCACTTTGGAAGGCTTTCAATGCATTGTCATATGGAGTCTGAGCTTTGTCAATTTCCTTTTGAGCATCAGCAAGTTGTTTTGTTAATTCTGTTAAGTCATTTTCATTTGCTTCTAGATCTTTTGTCGCAAGTAAACGGTTGGCTTCTGCTTCTTGGAATGCTTTTTCTGCTTTTTCTAATTCTTTTGTCAATTGTTCTGTTGTTGTTTGTGCATCAATAAGTTCTTGTTGAGCTTTATTGAATTCACCTTGTTTTGTTGCAGAGATATTTTTAGCGTCTTCTAATTCTTGTTTAACTTTATTTAAATTTGCTTCGGCTTTCTCAAATTCTTGTTGAGCTGCATCTTTAGCAGTTTGAGAATTTGCAAGTTTTTGTTTATCTTCACCAAGAGTTTTTGTTAGATTAGATATTTCAGAGATAGTGTTATTAAGTTTTTTTGTTGCTTCAGTTTTTTTGTTGCTTGCTTGTGCAAGTGCTTCTTGTGCTTTTGTTAATTCTGTTTTAAGTTGATTCTCTTTTTGTTTTGCGCTATCCAATTCTCTTTGTGCATCGGCTTGTGCATTGGTTGCTGTTTCGAGTTTTGTTTCACTAGTTTTCTTTTCTGCTTCTTTAGCAGTCTTCTTAGCGTTAGCTTCATCAAGTTGTTTTTGAGCTTCTTTTTGTTTTGTTTTAGCTTCATCAACATTTTGTGTTGCTGTTTTCTTTTTGTTTGTTAGCGATGCTGTTTTTGCTTTTTCTGCATCCAACTCTTTCTTCGCTAGATCTTTTGCTATTTTCGCTTTTTCTAAGTTTTCAAATTTTTGTTTTAACTCTTTTAACTCTTTTTCTTTATCAATACCTTTTTGAGTTTTTCAACCTTTTGTTTTTGATTCAGAAAACTTACCTTTGATGGCATTCATAACTTTTTCAGATTTAACATTACCATTAACATCCTTTGAAGATTCTAATTCGTTAATAATATCGATTTGAACAGCTGTGTATTTCCCAGCTTTTTCTTCAACATATCCCTCAAGCATTTTATTGATTCTTGTTTGAATATTTTCAATAGCCTTTCATGAGAATGCATCATGTTCTGGAACATCAATACTATCTCAGAAATTTTCTAATATTTTGTTATCAAAAGATGAATCACTTTTAGGTGCATCACCTTTTTTATTTTTAAGTGCAAGAGCTACTCCTGTACCAGTTCCTGCTACAGCTAATACCGAAATTGCACCAATCCCAATTTTTATACCTTTTGTCATATTTTTCTCCCATTAAATTATTATTTATTTCAAGGTGAAACCTTTTTCGCCATAAAAAGGTTTCTTTTTGAAACATACAATAAATTATATACCTTTTGGTTGTTTTTAACAAGTAAAAAATAAGCTACTCCATCGTTTTTTAATCAAAAAACATACATTTTAAGAGTACAAATATAGGTTTTTTTGTAAAAACATCTCCTTTTTACAGGGGTAAAAAATAAAAAAGGCGAAAAAAAAGGACCTTTATAGGTCATTTGTTTCTAGTTCTTTCAAAACTGAATAGCAGATTCTTCATTGGTTTGTCTGTGACGTACCGTT
>NZ_PSZP01000001.1 GCF_004335995.1 Mycoplasma todarodis | reverse complement strand
TATCTAGAGTTACTATAAAATGGGCTTTCCCAATATATGTAACTTCTCCAATTACTATGTCTTTTATTTTATACACATTAAAATCTTACTACAATAAGTGAAAATAGGAGCAATGTGTTAAAATAATATTATGAATAATTTAGAACAATTAAGAGAATGAAAAAATGCACCTACTAAAGATAAAATTTTAGCAAAAGGGCTTAAAAAAATTAACGAAAAAAATGTCGATAAGTTTTTTGGAGAAACAATGACATTCGGAACAGCAGGAATTAGAGGGATCCTTGGTCCTGGAACAAACATGATAAATGAATTCACTATTGCAGCCGCAGCATACGCTTACGGAGCAACATTGGTTAAGCAAAGTGAACTAGTTAAAAAAATGGGTCTTGTTATCGCACATGATAATAGATCAAACGGTGCTTTATTTGCTGAAATTACAGCGAAAGTATTCGACCACTTAGGTATTAAAACTTACATATTCAAAAACAATGAGATGGCAGCTACACCGCTATTGTCATATGCAATTAGAAAATTAAGAGCAGCAGGTGGAGTTAACATTACAGCTTCTCATAATCCAAAAGAATATAATGGATTCAAAGTATATAACGCACAAGGTGCTCAATTACTTCCAGAACTTACAGTGAAAATTTCAAAATTAATGAGTAGAATGAATTTCCTAAAAGTACCTTACGGACTTTTCAACCCAACATTCATTTCACCAACATTACAAGAAGATTACATCAAAGATGTATTAAGCATTAGAAAGAGACCTAACGATAGTAAAAAACTAATAGTTGTTTACTCAGCCCTTAACGGTACAGGTTCACATATTGCTCCAACTTTATTCCAAAAAATGGATATTGAATATTATGCAGTTAAACAAGAAGTTGTTGAAGATGCAACATTCAAAGGTTTAAAATCATGTAACCCAGAAGATGAAGCAGCTTACAACAGAGCAATTAAATTAGCTAAAAAGAAAAAAGCAGATATCATCATTCTTACTGACCCAGATGCAGATAGAGTTGGACTTGCTGTTAGAGGTCCACTAGGAAGTTACAAAAAAATCAACGGTAACCAAACAGGTGCTATTGTTCTAAATCACATCTTAAGAACTAAACAATACAATAAAGAAGGTTATATTGCTCAATCAGTAGTTTCAGGAAATGTAACTAAAGAAATGGCTAAAAGACATAATCTTTCTATCCATGAAACACACGTTGGATTTAAAAACATTGCAAGAGTTATTCTTGATAACCCAGAAGGATTAGTAATGGGTTACGAAGAATCATTCGGACAATTAATGGACCCTGAAATCGCAAGAGATAAAGATGCATTCCAAGGATTAGTAATGTTAGTTGAAGCAGCTAACTACCTAAAAACACAAAACATGTCACTACTTGATGAACTAGAAAGAATTGGTGTTATGTATGGTGTTCATACTTCAACTCAACTTTCAAAACAAATCGAACAAAATGATGTTCAAACATTATTAGATAGAGTTGGGGATATCCTAACAATTGGAAAATTTGATGTTTCAGATGTACTTGATTTTAGAAAAGAAGAAATCATGGGACTTGAAAACGCAACTCTAGTTAAAGTTATCTTAGAAAATGGTTCATGATTTGCAGTTCGTCCTTCAGGTACAGAACCAAAAGTTAAAGTTTATATAGAAACAGTTGGCGCAACTAAAAAAGAAACTGAAAAAACAATCAAACAAATAACTTCAACTATTAATGAAATTGTTTCAGGACTTAAAAAAGAATATAAATCTCCAAAAGCTAAAGCAGCTGAAGTTAAAGAAACTAAAAAAGCAGCTGAAGTTATTGCTCCAATTGAAAAAACAGAACGTGAAATGTTAGCAGAACAAAGAGCTCAATTTGAACGTGAAATGAAAGAAGCTGAAAGTAAACAAGAACAAGTTCCAGCAACTCAAGAAGTTGAAGAAGAACCAGTTCCTGAATTCTCAGTTGAAACTATCTCACCTATTCCTGCTGAAAAAACTCCAAGTCAATTAGATCCAAAACAAATCCAAAAGACAAAAGAGATTAAACTTCAAGAACAAAGAAAAACTCAAGAAGTTAAAACTAAGCCGGAAGAAACAAAAGAACAATAATTATTAACACTAGCGAATGCTGGTGTTTTTTTATCCCGTTTAGGCAAAAAAGTTATTATTTACAATAAAAAGCAATAAAGTTTCAACTATTTACTATGTAATATTTAAAAAAATAAAGTAAATATCATGTCACTTTTTAAGTTTTATTCTATAAAATTAAGGCATAAACACATTTATAAAAGGAACGGTGGAACCAATGGAAATAACAAAATTTATGAAAGTTTTTTCTGTAGAGATGAGAATTAAATTCTTAGCTCACTTTTATACATGCAAGTGCAAGGATCACACGGTTACTGACTTAGTAGCTAAATTTGGAACAAGTCAAGCAAACATTTCTAAGCACCTACTATTAATGGAAGACCTAGGAATACTAAGTTACACTTGTGAGAAGAAAGTTAAATATTATTGATTAAACGAAGACTTCAAGAAAGAATGAGAACACTTAATAAAACCTATAATTTCAAATGAAAAATTAAAGGAATTTTACTGTTGTTGCTCCCAATCTACAAACATCTAATAAATAGATTCATAGAAGTTAATACGCATTAATCAATCCTGCTTTTAAAGAAGGTTGTTTGCGTATTTTATTTACAAACTAATAACAAGGAGAAATAAAAAATGACAGAAAAAAATACAATGAGTAAAAAGAAATTTTACTTATTCTCATTAAACTACATAATGGGATTTGGTTTTATCGCTACAATCGGTAAAATTATGGAATTACACGCATTAGGATTAGTGGCATTTATGATCACTTCATTCGTAGTTCTTTGTGTTGCTCTTGCATTCTCAAGAGCTGCAGATGCATATCCAGATGCATTGGGTGGTTCATACTACTATGCTAAAAAATCAGGTGGAAGACATGGTGGATTCTATCAAGGGTGAACCCAATACATTCAAGGGCCAATATTAAGTATTACGGCTCCTCTATTCTTGGCGGCAATACTAAAAGAGATTGATCCAAGTCGAGCAATATTATATGACTTCCTATCCGTAGGTATATTTATATTAATAACAGTAATTACAACATTTGGTTATAAAGTATCACTTAAATTCATAGCGATATCTTCAATATTAAAATGAATAGTTCTAACTGTTTCAGTTGGAGCAATCATTTATTTAGCGGCGCACGACAATGCTTTCCACTCAAACTGAGTAGGAAGTACCAAAGTTAATGCAATCACCTTTACGGGTGCTGTATTAGCGTTTATATACGCATATGGTGGAGTAGAAAGTATCGCCAGTTTAGCTGGTGAAGTTGAAGTTCAAAAATTTAGAAAACTATTATTAAAAGTATTCTTTGTTCTGTTCTCGATTTACTTCGTATTCTATCTAATATTTATGGGAGTTAATATGTCAATATTAAACTCTGGTAACGTTAAACTATTCCAAAAAATATTTACAGTATCAATGGGTACAGCTGGGGTAGTTATTTATACAATAGGTATTATCGGAAACAAGATGTCAGCAAGAGCATCAAATACTATCACAACATCAAGATCAGTTGTTGTTCTAGCGCAAGATGATTATTTACCTAAATGAATAGCTAAGAAAAACAAAAAAGGTGAATATGGAATTTCAATTTACCTAAACTCAACAATTTCAATTATTATGATGTTATTAGGTCTACTTCTTGAATTATTAAAAGTAGACGACACATTCAACTTAATTCTTGATATTGGTCTATTCTTGTTCTTCTCACAATACATCGGTACATTTATATCATTGATGATTCTTTCAAAAAGAAAAGAGGTTGCCAAAATACCTGTTTGAGAATACATTATGTATTTAATAGCAATAGTGATTATGGTGGTTGTTCTAGTAATCGTTATGGTTCCACCTATTACTGGTCAACCATGACAACTTAAAAATACAATTCAAATAACTTCACTACTAGGATTTATTGGTGCTGGATATGTTATTTGAGGTATTCATGCATTAATGAATAAGAAAAGAAAGAATAAAGCAGAACTAGCAGAAGCCAAAGAAGAAAAATAAAAAACTGGGTTTACCAGTTTTTTTTATTTAGACAGTTTTAGGTTTTAAAACATAAGTATTTTTTGTTTGATCCTTTACTCAATGAGCTTCAACATCCTTACCATTCATTCGTATCTTAAAGGTAATTTTAAGGGTATCGAAAGTCACTTTACTTCCGCTTCCTCTATTTTCCGATCAACTAACTCAATCAGAAACACTATCTTCATTATTTTCATTCAAGATAACAACGGTTTTTGGAGAATTAATAAATGGGTGTATGTCTCATCCAAATTTATGTTCTTTAGCTTCTGAAAGGTCTCAAGTAGTGACCTCATTTCAACCGAATGAAGCGTAGTGGAAACCATGCTCCATATTTATTAGGTTAGGCATGATTACAGTTCTTAAATTAGCTCAGTTACGGAAAGAACGGTCATGAACGGTTCTAAGGTGTTTCATTTCAACTACTTCAGCACCAGGGAATGTAAAGTCTGTTCCATACATACGTATACCAGTACCATCAATTTCAGTTATGTAATTCATTTTGAAGATTTTTATTGGATATTTCTTTTGATCATCAAAAACACCATTATAACGATCACGTTTATGTTCTAAATCAGCAGTTCTATCTCCTGTATATTTCCCTCATTCATCTTCTATAATTTGATTCTTTTTGTCATATCAAACTTCATAAGTATCGCCAATAGGAACGAAACCTTTAGCTTTTTTCTCAGCTACTCTTCTAGCAACTTCTTTTTTTCATTTTTCAGCCTCTTCTTTTGCTTCTCTTGCTGACTTCTCTGCTCAAAATTTATTGTTTTCTATTGAGCTTTTTGTTAATCAATCAAATCCGTATGTAAATTCCCCTGCATCAGGATTTGTGGCACCTGGAGTGTGTAAGTTAACTTTAATGGTTATTCTTCCAAATTCCTCACCTTGGTCATCCTTTTTATACTCTAGTTCATATGTCATATCAAGAGTTGAACCTTCATCTAAAACTGGTAAATTAAAATGACCTGTTTGAGATAAAGCAAAATGTATAGCTTCTCTTCCATCTACGAATTGAATTTTTTCATTTTTTTCATTTCTAACCGTTGTGCTCAATTCTTTGATTAACTCTTCAGCAGTTAATGTATTATCTCTTTCTTCAAGTGATCTCTTAATTCAATAATCACTATCTTGCACATCTAATAATGAGAAGGCTTTTCTAAGTTTGCGTAAATTAGCACTTTGTATTTTGTTCTTTTCTTTTTCTTCTTTTTCCTTAGCCGCTTTGGCTAAGGCTTCTTTTTCTGCAGCTTCTTTCTTGGCTTCCTCTTTTTTGGCTTTTAGTTCAGCTTCTCTCTTTCTTGACTTTTGTCTTTCATCATCTTCTTTCCTTCTGCTATCTTTATTTTCGCCACATGAAATGGCGACCATAGGTGTTGCAACAACTACTGCGGCCAACACACCTATTGACACTTTTTTGCTTATTTTTTTCATATTCTCTCTTTCTAAAATATTTTTTATAATAACTATATTTTAAAATAAAAAAACACCTAAAATGCTTTTTTATTATTATCTTTTTTAGTTTTATCTATCTTTTTGGTGTCTTTTCCTTCTTTTTTATCGCCCTCTTTTTCTTCTTTATCTTCCTTCTTAATGAACTTATAGGTGTTTAAATCAGTTAATTTATTAGTTAATTCAAATGGGTGTTTTTTGCGGAATCTAACTGGTGTGTAATTAGTTACTACTGACTCTAAATCATGGCGAATTATTTCTGTCATTTGATCTTGTGTAAAGTTGCTTACAAATTTATTTCAAGTAATTAACTTTGTTAATGGTTTGATGTTGTTTTTGAAGAATTTTGTAAAAGCAATTATTTTATTATGTCATTCTTCTGGCATTGAAACCATTCGTTCCGAAAGTCTATAGCCAGTAAGTTCTAATGAAATATCCTTCTTAATATCACAAACATTCTCAAATACATTTCTTATATATCGATTACCTCATTTGTTTTCTTCTTCTACGGGGCCATCATCTTTCAATCCGGTAAATTCAACATCTTTGATATCAACTACGTAGAATGGTTTGATAATGTTGTCTTTATTTTTAACTAATTCATATGTGTAATGGAAATTTAAAGCAACTTCTTTTGAGTCATTTATTTTGGTCTTGGTACTTCCTACAACTTTAAATTTTGAATCATTATATCCTTGGTTGAATTCATTTAAAATGTCATCCTGTAAGGTTTGCATTGTATTTTTTGAATATTGCATTTCTGATTGTGTTCTTTTTAAAAGTGTGCCAGGTTCAAAGGTTCCATTCATTTTCTTTAAAAGATCACTAACCTCATCAGCTTGAACAGTGAATTCATTCTTTAAACCAAATTCTTCATTTAAAGATTTAAGTGATAAAGATCTTTTGCGTACAAACTCTTTTTGTTCCCTGTGTTTGGCGTTAACTCTTTCAACAACCACAACAGCAGGTTTCTCAGGTTTTGCCTTGATTATTGTTGGTTGTTTTTCTTCCTTTGTTCCTTGTGGTTTGCTTTCGCTTGAACTACAAGAAATAACAGCAACTATCGGTAAAGGAATAATCATAGTTGCACCTATTGTCGCTACTAACTTTTTCATACAAACTCCTTTTATAAATATTTTTTTATACTCTCTATATACTTACATGTATAAAAACACAAGCTCTTTCAAAATATTTTTTTATGAATATGTTTATTGTGTTGTTCCAGAAGGTTGATTTGATGTTAATTGGAGTGTGTTTTCTATAGCTGTATTCATTAGTTTTTTTGACGATGTTAACCCTTTAAAAATGACATTTACAATTTTTATAAAATATACACTTGCAACAAAAAAAGTTTTATTTATTAATGAAATGGGTTGAAAAATATAAATATTGTTAAAAACTAAAATAAGTAGATTTTATTTCTAATTTCATTCAAAAAGCCTTTAAAAACAACACTTTTAACAGTTTTGTAATTTATTGAAATGTTTTCTTGTGAATTGTTATTAACATTTTACAATATATCTGTATATACAAAAATGGTATAATTTAGATACTAAATTTACAATATTTAAGGAGAAAAAATGGGGAAATCAAAGAAAAAAGGTGTTGTTTTATCAGCTCTTGGAGGGCTTGGTCTATTGACATCAATTGGGCTAGGGACATTTGTTGCGTTGGAAGCTGTAGAAAAAACACATGTTTTACATAAGTACAACAACAAATCACAAGTTGGGGACGCTTTTCAAAATGCCAAATTAGAAAAGGTTCAAAAAGAATTAAAAGAGAAAATCGAAACAATCAGAGATAAAGAAGTTGAGATTGCAGGTAACGAAGCTAGAATAGCCGAATTGCTTAAGAGAAAACCTGTAAACAACAAAGAGATTGAGAAGCTTAAAAATACAAACAAAATGAATACAATTCAAGCATGAAAAATGCTAATAAAAATTAAATCTCTTGAAGCTCAACTTACAAAAAATGCCGCGAAGTTTAAAACAGAAAAAGAACAATTAACAAAAGAAGCTGAAGGATTGAAAAAAGATAATAAAAATCTTGCTGCCGACAATTCTCAAAAAGCATCAGAAATTAAAAAGCAATTGAAAGATCTTGCGACAGCCAAGAGTGACTTAACTAAAAAAGAAGCTCAACGTAAAAAAGAAGTTGATGCCTTAAATGCAAACTTAGACATAGTGAAAGAAGCATATGCCAAAGACGCTTCCAAACTTGGTGGAGAGATTGCTAAAAAAGAAAGTGAAATCCAAAACAAAGCAAAAGAAATCGCTAGTTTAAAAATTGATATCGATACAAACGAAAAAATAATTGAAGCTAAAAAGAAAGAAATTGAACAACAAAAACAAATCGTTATTTCTAAAGATGCTGAAATTGTAGCTAAGCAAAAAATCATCGATGCAAAAATTGCTGAGAACAAAGCAAAACAACAAGAGATTGATGCTAAGACTATTGAAATAGCAGATAAAAAAGCTGAAATAGCTAAAAACGAACTTGCAATCAAACAAAAAGATCAAGAAATCAGAGACAAAGAAGCGGAAATTGCAACTAAAAAAGCTGAAATAGCTAAACAAAAACTTGAACTTGATAAAAATGCCGAAACAATTTTAGCTCTTAGAACTCTTTTAGATGTAACTAAAGAACAAAACAAATTAAAAGAAGCCGAACTATTAAGAAATTTTGAAGATCACTTACAAATCGTAAAAGATCAATATGAAAAAGCTATTGCACAACTTAAGAAAAGTTTAGATGATCTTAAAGCTGAAAAACTTAAAAAAGAAGATGAACTAAAACAATTAAATAAAGATATTGCTGATCTAGATAAACAAGCAAAAGATGCGGTTAACTCAGTTTCAGGAATCGACCAAGCATTTATCGATAAAGCTCACAAGAAACTTGATGAACTAAATCTTAAAAAAGCTCAATTAGAAAAAGAAATAGCGGATAAAACTACTGATATTAAAACTAAAGAAGATGCTCTTGCTGCTCTTAAGAAAAGTAATTCTGAAAAAGATAAAAAAATAGATGAGATGAAAAAGGATAAAGAAACTCTTATAAAAGTTATTACTGACCAATATGAGAAAGCTGTAGCTACCCTTAAATCTCAACTGGCAGCAGCAAAAATTGATATTCAAAACAAACAAAAAGCATTAGATGATGCTGATAAAGCGATTGATGCTCTTAAGCAATTAGTAAAAGCAAATAAAGATAACCTTGCACAAATGGACTTAGACCATAAAGCCATTACAGATAAGCTAAAACTAGCTACTGATAAGCATGAGAAGTTAACTGCAGCTAATGCAGCGGCAATAGCGACTCTTGAAAAAGACGTAGCAGATTTAAAAACTGCAGCTACAGCACGTGATGCATTAATCGCAACAAATACGGCTGATATTGCACTTATTAAAGGTATAGCAAAAAATGCTAAGAAGACTATCGATGCTAACCAAGCAAGCATTGCAGCAAACAACACTAAGATTGCAGATTTAGAAACAAGAATGAAAGCAGAAGAAGCTGCAACTGTTGCACATAAAAAAGCAATCGATGATCTTAAAAAAGAAATTGCAGATATTAAAAAGACAAACACCACTTTAGGTGCTTCAATTAAAGCAAATGAATCCGCAATTGCAATTAATAAAACAGCAATCGAAGATCTTAAAAAGATTGTTGATGCAAATAGCACAAGTGTCTCAGATAATGCAAAAGCAATTGCTGCCGTTGACGCTAAATACAAAAAAGCTGTAGATTCTGCCGTATTAAGAATTGATGCAATAGAAACAACAATTAAAACAAATACAACAAGCATACAAGATAACACAAAACAAATTGGCGAAATAAAAACAAAAGCAACTGAAACAGTTAAGAAAATTAATGATTTAGAAGCGAAACATGATGCTGACAAGAAAGCAATTGATGCTTCAATCACAACAATAAATGCAACTCTTAAAACAAATGGAACAGATATTGCAGATCTTAAAAATTCTGAAACACTACTCCAAGCTAGAGTAGATGCTATTGAAAAATGAAAAACTGCAAATGCGCACATTGATACTAAAATCGCAGAATTAAGTAAGAAAAATGCTGACCTTCAAGATGATTTAACAACACTTAAAACTGAAGTTGCTGCCATTAAGAAAAATATCACGGATATGAAAAAAGATATTGCTTCCAATAAAAAAGCTGCCACAGATAATGCAGCAAATATTAAGAAAAATGCTGATAGACTTCATTCTCTTGAGATGGCTGAATACGAAAGACTGGGTGATATTGAAACAAACCACTCAAAAATTAAGATTCCAATGAAAGATTTCCAATCATCAAGTAAGGAATATGTAGTTACTCTGATGAAAAAAGGTAGTTTTGAAATTTACGATCAAATAAGTTTTGTATTCCAAAAATTTGGGAAAACAACTGCTCACTATGATGGGGTTCTTGGTGAATACGATACAACTACAATTAACAATAAAACTATCAGATATAAAAATGCACATATTAACTGAGTAGCATGAATGAAACCAGGTGAAGATCCAAGTGTCGAACTTGACTACAATAGTGATGAAACAAGATGATATATGCAAGTATGAAGAAAGAAAATTACAAAATAAATTTATATTAAAATCAGGCAATCCTGATTTTTTATTTTATGCATTCTTAATGCAAAATAAAGAGAAAGTAAAAAATATCATTTCTATTTCCTTGCGAAAGTTGATTGTGTTTTATAATTATGCTAAATTATGAAAACAAACAAAAAGAGAAGAATTAAAAGTTTGTCTGTCGCCTTTATATCTGGAGCCATTATATTACCAACAGTAACTGCATGCGGTATTTCAAACGAGAATAAAAAGCCAAACAACAACATAGGTATAAGTAAGCCAACTTATGCGTCATTAGGAATTAAAGGGTATAACGGAAAGGCCAAAATAACTAACTTACCTAAAAGTCCAAAAGAAGGTGTACTTATTAACGTAAGTAAAAAGAAAGATTTAAGGAATCAAGACAAAATAACAATCACATATATTGTTGATCCAAAATATAACTTAACAATCAACGGTTCAAAGAGACTTGTCTTTGAATATTTTGTGCATGGATTAAAAGAAAAACCAGTCATCAAGGTTAATGTTGAGAAACCAACTTATACATCATTAGGTATTATGGGTGAATCAGGTAAAGCTACTTTAACTAACCCACCGAAAGAAACAGAAGAATACAGTGTTTTAATCAGTAGAACAAATAACATTAAGAATAAAGAAGTTATTGAAATAACATACGCATCAAAAGATCCAAGTACATATTCAATTAATGGGAAAGATAAAGTTACTTTCACATATGTTGTTAAAGGATTATTTGAGTCTAGAAAAGTAATTGACTTAAAGATTTCAAAACAAACACTTGCTATAAATGTTGTTGGAGAAAATGGTAAAGGTCAATTTACTATTCCAAGTATTCCGCATACTGAAATTACAACAACTCAAAATGATAACCTTTCAAATGGTCAACACTTTACAGTTACAGTTAGAGGTAAACAAGGATATAGCATCAATGGTAAAGCTGAAGTTAAATTTGTTTATGAAGTAAAAGGTTTAAAGAACCCAATAATTGATGTTGTTGTGACACGTCCAAACATCCAATTTCAGGGCTTTGATGGATTTGGTACGTTCATATTACCGAGCATACCAAACATGACCGTTAAAGCTGATAAAACATCAGGATTATCAAACTTTGATACAGTAACTTTAACTATAACTGCGAATAAAGGTTATACAATCAATGGTAAAGCTGAAGAAGTTATGCAATATCAAGTTTTAGGACTTACAAAAAAATCTATTCCCGCACAAAAGTTAGTGCCTGCAAAGAAAATAAATCCTGTGAAAACAGTTACTCCTAATGTTAAAGAAGTGAAAGCTAAGAAACAAGGGTATAACGTTAAAGATCTACATAAAAAAACTATTATGAATGGAAAACAAAAAACACTTGTTGCATGATTTGGTAAGGATCCTGAAGAATCACCAATTGTCTTTATGTTTGGTTTTAAGAAATTTGATTCTAGATTTATCGAAAATGTACCAAAAAATGCTGAGCCATTTATTAATGAAACTGAATTAGAAGAATTCGTTGGATTATTCCTTTCAAGGGTTGCTCATGGTCCTGAACTTCCTACACTAGGAGTTATAACTTTTGATAATGAACATATGATTTCAATGAACACACACGCAGGTGGGTATATTACTGAAGGTGGACTTGCATATCCTTCAAAAATAAAGGATATTCCAATAAGACCTAAGAACCCTTCAAAAACATTAATGTTTATCAACTCTGGTTTAGCCAGTTGAGATAATGCTATTAATGGTTACAAACCAAACTTCAATAGTGTTAAAAGTAAATTTGATAGTATCTTCAGTGTTATACAACATGAATATGGTCATGTATTGAATCATTACCAAACATGACAAAAACCAATATTTATAGGTAGACAAAAGAAGATTGCTCCTGAGGAATTAATACAAGCAGGAATCCACAACGGTTATAGACCACAAAGACCTGAAGGTAAATACATTTCTAAATACTTAATCGAAAGACTTGCAAACATGCTTGGTGTCGATATTAATGACCCAGATAATTCAAAAGAAACTGTGCTTATTGATTTATTGAAAAAGAAAAGGGAAATCAGAAATAACAATGGAGATGAAACCTTTGTTAATAAGCAATTAGCTCTTTGAACTATGAGAGTAATGGTTGGTGATTTTGATAATAATCTTCCAGGTTACTTGAATAGGAATAAAGCTTTTCTATATAAAGGGAAAGTAGTAGATCCTAAATTCTATATTAACTACCATCCTTTCGGGTGAAAGAAAACGTCACCATGAAGTGGAACCTTTCAAGAGAATCACGAACATGGAGAAGTAATGATTTGAAATGATTATTCTTCTGGTTTTGATGAAATGTTAACAAGGATGTTTACTAATATGTTTTCAAAACCTAAATCATATAAAATTGGGGCAACAACTTTATCCAGTCTATTAACTGGATGAGATCCATACTATACATATAAGAAGAATGCATTTAACTTCAGTAGACAAACTGATGGTCAAACAGGTTGATTCTCTAGAACAATAAAAGCAAATGCTTGATTAAAAAATGGTGTTGTTAATGATAATGAAGGGATGACATTCTACCCTTCGTTTAGTAATGATGCAGAAAACCTAATTAAAGATGGTAAAGGATTCAGGGTTCCTATTACAGATACAACTAAAAGAGATAAGATGATCGAATTCTGGCGTGATACTGTTATGGGGTATGGGAAAACCATTTCAACATTTGTGAAGGAATCTAATGAAGTTGTTGGATTTAAAACGGAATTAAAAGCAAAACAGCCATGAACATTAAATTTAATTGGTGGTTGAACCAAGAAACAACATCAATACTTAATCTTAAATCCTTCAGGTACAAAAGAAGGTATTGTGAAACATAATTCGACGGCATATCCAATACTGGATGCACATGGTTACCTTGCCTTTAGAGGTAATCCAGAAGAAACTTGAGATAAAAGAACAATTAACTATGATAAGCAAAAAGCTTGATATGTAGACTTCAGTGAAAAGTATGATGGTGTTGTAGATATTCAAAGACACCTTTCAACTCAAAAATATTCTTTCTGAGATGACAATAATAAAGATGGAGTTGTTCAGAAAGATGAAATTACTTTAATCCCTTGAACTGATGTAAGATCACTTTATCCTAAAACGGGTAAAGTATTCTCTGGTGGAGCACACCAAGCTTATTGACAACCAAGAGCAACAAATCATGTTGGTATGGAAGTTATTGGTGAAGCATGAATGGGAAGTTGATCTGACTTAGAGACAGCACTTATTCTTAAGAGAGATGCCGATGGTAGTGTTGAACTTGCAGAGGAAATAAAAGGCTAGAAAATACGAGAACAATCTCGTTTTTTTATTTTTTAATTTAATTGTGAAATACATTTGTTTCATATATATACAAGTTTGTTTGCTATAATAATTAATGAGTAATAAGAGCATTTTTTAATGTTCTTTAATAAAAGGGAGAGAAAACAAATGAGTAAAATGAATTCGAAAGCATTTGGTTTAAGTGCGCTTGCCGCAGGAACAGTTGTTGCTTTATCAACAGCAGTACCTTTCGTAATTTTATACCAAAACAAAAATAAAGATGATGCCAAAACATCACCACAGGAAAATGCTAGTTCAAAAGAACAAGCTAATGCAAAACAAAAAGAAATAGATAAACTAAAACAAGATTTAAAAGATCAAGTTGAAGCAAAACAAAAAGAAATAGATAAACTAAAACAAGAATCTAAAAAACCTGTAGCTAAGAGTGCTACTGGTACAGATGACTTGAAAAATCAAGTTAGCGCAAAACAAAAAGAAATAGACAAGCTAAAGAAAGAATTAGATGATTTAAAAGCTAAAAACAAAGCAAAACAACCAGCTAAAAACAAAGCAAAACAACCAGCTAAAACAGATCCTTTACATAAATACACATTTAAAAACATTAGTAACATCAACGTAGAAAACGGTTTTATGAAAGAAATTGGCGGAACTATATATGTAGGAACTAAAACAAATGGTTTAATGAAGATAGAAGCGGGTAAATTAGTGAATGTCGATAAAACAAATGTTGAAGAAGGTTTTATAGAAGATGTTAATGGAACTATATATGTAGGGACTAATTCAAATGGTTTAATGAAATTAGAGAATGATAAACTTGTTCCTGCGGTATTTGAAGCAGATGGAAAAACACCAGACACTGATGTTGTTAAAAATGGTTTTATTAAAGAAATTAACGGAGTGACATATGTTGCAAAAGGTTATAATGCAAATGAAAATGGTCTATTCAAAATAGTTAATAGTAAATATGTTCTTGTAGATGATCCTATATCTGCATATGATGGTGGTTTTATGGAAGAAATTGATGGAGTGGTTTACATTGGAGATGGAACAATGGGTGCAGGGCTACAAATTTTCAAGAATGGCGTTCTCGAACCTGCTGTTTTCGATGATAACGGGGCTCCTGATGGAAGAGAAATGAAAGATGGTTTCATAAAAAAATTTAATGGAGAAATTTATGTAGGGGCAGCTTACAACCCAGACGAAAATTTAATTCTTACTAAAATGGTTAACAAGAAACTAAAATGAGTTGAAGCTATTTATCCTAATGGAAAAAAGGAACCTATTCTTATGGGTGTGGATTCAAAAATGATTCAAATTAATGGAAAAACTTTATTAACGGGCATTGATTTTGGAAGAAGCAATACTCCGTCTAATTATAAAGAGATGGCATGACTTCACAAGGGACATCTTGTTCCTGTCGAAAAAGGTGTACCAAATATGTTTAATGGTTTTGTCGAAACAATTAAAAATGTTAATTATGTTGGTACATCAACTGGTATTTACAAAATGGAAAAACAACCACAAACTCTACCGGTTACTTCAATATATTAAAACAACCAAAGTGGTTGTTTTTTAATCGATAGACTGAGTATTTTTTTAGTTAAATCTTAGAGTAGTATAATTAAGATGAAGACGAAAGGGGTATTATGAGGAAAAGATTAATTGCAACAGGTGTATTATCTATTATCGTTACCATCTTAACCATTATTGGTATGGTATTTATAATTAAGCAGGTAATTGAAAGCATTGATTCAGTAAATAGCGGTGTAAAAGTTGAGACTAAATACTTTCATGCTAATTGAACTGGGACGATCTTATGTGGTGTTGCTGGTATATTCAATATTCCGTTATTAGTACTTGGGGTTATTATGCTTATCAAGAGAAAACCTAATGATCCTGCAGCAAGTTTGATATTATTTACTGCAATATTCGCCATTTGCGGTTTAACTATTATTTCTTCTGTAACTTCATTTTTAGCTCTTGCAAAAATTGATAAAAGTAATAGAGAAGAAACAAAAGAAGAGTCAAAAGAAGAGCCAAAAGAAGAGTTGAGCTAATGCTCAACTTTTTTATTTGATTATTATTCTATTGGTTGGATTAAGTTAACTTTCCTATTTCATCTCTCTTTTACCATTTTATGTGCATCTAAGATTTTTGCACAACCTATTGTTCTAAATAAGAAAATCATAAGCCTATAATGCTCACTACTTCTGATTGTTATTATCGATCTGTCTTCGCTGTACTCAAAGGTACATCCATGTGTTCATAAATCAATAACTTCATACATAAAGGGATTAATAACTTTTATTCTTGCTCATTGTTCAGTTCTGACTTTGATAGAACTTTTATCATCGTTTATAGTATTTTTAAATTTAGCTTCATATTTTCTAGGAAAACTTTTATTAAGTATTTTAATTGCTGCGACATTTCTTATATTGATATACATTGGTTCAAAACTTCCTTCTTTAGAACAAACAACAAAGGATTCATCCAAATCATGGATAAGTCTTATAACTTTTAAATCCATAACTTTTTCAGTAACTGAATACCTAATATGCTTAAAGGTGATTCTTGCATATTTGTTTTCCAAAGCTACTTGCTTTAGTTTCTTGATAATTGTGCTTTTTATTATTTCTGATCCATTACCTAAATAGTGTTCATGATCCGCTTCGTGGAAGTTCTTTGTTGCATAAAGAATACTACGAGCTTTCTTTAGGTCGTTTTTATAATAGAAGGTTTCAGAAACCATCGCTCTTTGGAATGAATCGTTAATTGCATTTAATGTATCTGAATTAAAACTATTAAAACTTAAACGTTTCATTTCTTCTCTACCACTCGCTGTAAGCATTCAACCACCGTCAATACCTCTCCTTGACTCTATGATTGGTGCTTGTGTACCTCCATTGGTGTAAATTAGCTCATTAGAGAGCTCTCTAAGGTATTCTTTGATACTTCTTGGTTTAAGGTCTTTTTCAAGTTCGAATGATGTGTTTAAGTAGTTTGTAATGTCTTCAACTGATATTGGTTTGTTTTGTCCTGATAAATATTTTAATATTTCAATTCCTGTTTTTAGTTTTTTCATATACAAATTATATCAAACATACAAAATAGTGTCTATTTAATTAGTAGGATTTAAATACATCTAATTAGATGATAGTGAAAGAAAGGAGGTGTGACATGAGTTTCAATAGAGAACAAAGAATAAAAATATGAAAAAGATATTTCCCTTATAGTAATTCTGCTGTTGATGTTTTTGGGAGAAATATGAATATTAATAACTTTCAAGCAGATCATATTTGACCAGAAGCTGAAGGCGGAAGAAATGTTATAGAAAATGGAATCCCTTTGTCGGCATTATCAAATCAAGAAAAAAATGATGAAGTGAAGGGGATTGTTAACGGTAAATCTTTTTCGGTGAGATGAGATAAAGTTAACAAAGGTATCGGAATGCTATACATTGGAGAAAATAAAGTTTCCAAATAAAAGAGTTTACTAAGGTTTTTTTAAAAACAAACCCCAATTAAAGAGGTTTGTTTTTAAAGTTAATTTTTATATACCTGCATTAGCGATTGCACCTGAGATATCTGAACCCGTTCCTACCACATCTTTTATGAAGTCTCCAATTTTATCTACGTCCCTCCTACTAATAATGGTGCGTCTATTTGTTACGTCAACTCCATGTGGTGTTACTCAACGTGGAGATGTTGTTTTTTGATTTGGGAAATTTTCTCTTCAATAGTATGAATTTGGTTTTGATTCTATATATTGATTTATTTTTTTACAAAGTTTAATTTTTACTTCTGTAGTTAATTTTGAATTCATAATGATGGTTGTGATATCTTCAATTGTTTTTGGGTTTGATGCTTCTAATTTGGTTAATAATGACTGAGCTACATCATCTTTTTTGATGATGCTTGTTTCAACTGGCGTTGGATTAGCGGCGCTAGCGACTAATGTTAATGCTTGTAATGCTAAAATACTTTTCATATTACTCCTTAAAGTTATAAAGCTTTTATTAACTTTATATTCTTATGTTTTTTCTTTAGATATTCTTTGGTATCTTCGTATTTCTTTTTAGGTTGTAAATAATAATGATATATAGCATCAATAAAAATAATCTGCAATTGATGTAGGTTGTTGCTTAATATAAAATCAAGAGTTTCATTAAATGTCAAATTCTCGTCAAATAATTTCATTGATTCTTTGCGTCAGAAGAATGAGAAACCGACATCAAACGATTTTTTAAGAATTGTTTCAGAAGTTTGCAAAAATTCTTTACCCTCCATTTTATATGAATAATATGGTTTATATATTGCATATTGATCTAATGGCATCATATTTAATTCGTGAATATAATTTTCTGAAATTGCATCATCTATATCCAAGAACAGGACTCAACCAGATAACAATTTTGATAATCCTTTATTCCTTGCTTTACAAACACCGGGGTTGGGTTCATGAAGAATGGAATAAACAAAACTATCTTTTATCACTTCCTTTATAAAGTCTTCTATTTTAGTCCTTTTAGAATTATTATTGATGAATATGACCTTGAAATTCTTTGATGTTTGGTTCTTTAAAGAATTAAGGCAAGTTAGGACTTCCTCACCACTCATATTCATAAAAGGAATAATTATGGTGAATGTATTATTTTGATTTATGATATTTGTTCTCACCCCCTTTCTTGCAAGGGAACTAAAAATAAGTGTTGCATTTTAACAACGGAAGAATAAAAGGAATATTAAATAAATGAAGCGGAAGTAAACGGGAGTGCATTAAAGAATGGATACCATTTTTCAAGCGTTGAAAATCTTTGGTAAATAGGTAAAAATGTTGACATATATTTAAAAAATGTTTCAAACATAACAACCACCTCTCTCAAAAGTATCTGTTACTTTAATTTTACACCCAATAAATAAGCAATAAGCATTTTTTAAAACTTTTTCATGGTATTGGATTAAATTTAACATAAAAAATATCGCTCAAAATAATACGAAATCAGTATATTGAGCGATATTTTATTTATTATTCCAGCTATGTTGTATTTTTCCTTTTTATTTAAATCTCTTTAAATATACTTTAAGATTTTTAATTAGAGTTGCAAGGTTTTTAAAATCTGTCTTTGAATTACCTGTTGATTTGCCCTCTACCGTTGATTGAAATGGTCTATTGGAGAAAACAACATGTCTATGAGGTATTATTGAAAAATCCTGTATAGAATTGTCCTTTCTTCTCATATTTTCCACAAGCATATTGAAAGCAAATATATTATTTGATTTAGATATTATGATATTAAATATAACCTCTTCAACAAGTAATCTAGTTATCGTAATTCTTGAAAAAGGATCATTTCTTTCGAGCATAAAAAGCTCTGAGGCAATCTTTTTTAGTTCTTTAAGTTCAGTTTTGAATAATTTAATATTCTGTTCTTGTCTTATTTTCATATCTAAGAAATGTTTCATAGCCTCCGATCCTGTTTCCCTATATTTTGTAAGGAATTTCATCGATTCCAAAAGGTTCATTTCGTTTCCTAACGAAGATAACTCTTTAAAACTAGCAAGTATTTCTAATGATTTAATAAATGAATTGGGTTCGTTATCATTTATTCTATTGAGAAATAAAGAAGGTATTTTCTTTATGTGATTATTCAAGGAGTCATGATAAGTATCTTTGATTAAAAGCAACTCAAAAACACTATTTTTATTTTTGTTTAATGAGTGATATAAAGCAAGACCATGATTGAAATCTTCTGAGTTATTTTTGAGTACAATTTTATAATTATTTAAATCTTGGGTTCCATTGAATTTCAATAAACGATTATAGATTTTTGAAAAGCGATTTAAAACTTGGTTCTCATTGATTCAATCTATGTCAAAAATAGAGTTATATATAGTTGAAAGCTCATCAAAACAATTCTTTATTAATTTATAGAAGTTATTTAGATCATCTTGTTTTGTTGTTGGTGTAAAGTTGAAAAAATATTTCTTCTTAGAGTGAATTAATTTACTTGAAACTTTATAATATTCTTTCATATTAGGAAATTCATCTAATTGCTCTGAAATATTTTTTTTGGAGTTAATTTTTCCCTCTTTTGGGAAGGTTCTTTTCAATAGGTGTTTTATCCAAAGAGTTCCTTCAATAACTTTTCTATAGGAAGCAAGTGAAGAATAATGTGCTTTATTTATGGAAAAAACTACGAACTCTTGCATTGCTATTCTAATGTCTTCTAATATTTCTTTTTCTCTGCATTCCTCCATACCACTAACAATAAAACTAAGAACCACTTGGAATGTATCTAAAAAAGAAAAAGTTTTATTGATGTCTATTTCGGAGAATGTGTGAAAACCAAAAGGGAATATCTCATTTCAAGAAAAAATAGTTTTAATTATAAGTTCATTCCTTTTATTTTTGCCAGGATTATCGTAAAAATTCAACACTTCCTTATACAAAATATCGTTTCTTAAAATCATTCTCATGGGTGAAAAAGTTTTTTGTGGATGGGTATCCAAAGTTCTTAAAGTAAAATCCTCTTTAAACATATGTACTCCTTTTTGAATTTCATGTTAAAAATGCTTCGACGCATCTCCGCACTCAATTGGTTGTATTTATTAAATAAATGTTGGACAACAACTTAGCATCATCGTTTATATGAATTATATCAAACATACAAAATAATGTCTATTTAGTTTGTAAGATTTAAATTGAAGGAAGTGAATTAACCTTCCTTCAAACTCTTGTTGTATGCTCACCTCAAGAGGAAAGAAACTGAGCAAATAAGGAGGTATCACTATGTCTGGAAATAGATATGGAGATCATGGTATTGAAAGAAAAGTATGGGACAACTACTTTGGAGTTGTCAACGAAGCACGAGACGCATTTGGACACAGGATTATTTGAACTCATTATGATAGAACAACGCAATTTGGCTGAACATTGGATCATATTTGACCAAAAAACCCATGGAAAGCTAAAAGGAGAGGTTCTGATAATTACAAAAATTTGCAACCACTTTGCATAAGGTGTAACAAAGAAAAAATAAATGAAATGTCTGGATATGTTGATGGGCAATTCTTCTCAATCACCCCAGCCAGTCAAAAAATATCTAATAATGGAGAAATAAAAATGAATGGTCGTATGGAGGTTGAAGATGAAATACAAACGATATATTAGGGGTAAATATGAAACTAACAAAATTAGGTAAAGAGTTAAATACTCAATTTGAAAAATATAAAAAAGATGATAAAAGAGCTGTGCCTGTGATGGCGATGGCTTTTAATGAAAAGAAAGGTCTATTTTTTGGGCATTGTTGAAATGAATCTCAGAAAAATAATTCCAAAGCAAAACATGCTGAAATATTGCTTTTGGAAGAAATTGACAAAATAAAAAAAGGTGCTCCTTTTGATATTGTAGTAACTTTAGCCCCATGTTTTAAATGCTTTATGGAGTTGTATAAAAATGACAAAATAAAAAATATATATTTCATTTTTGAAAAAACTTGAGTTTTAAGTAAAGAAGAAAAGGTGATTAAAAAAATAATCGAGGATAGTAAAGGTAAGATTTCAATTATCAAATTTCCTAAAAGCATTAGCAAGAAATCTATAAAAGGTGTTGATGCTTGAGGAAAAGAATTGACGCTTCACTTGAATAATAACTCTAACAATAAGAAAAGAGGAAAAGTTAAATATATTCAAGAGAATAAAAAAATAATTTTAAAGGAGAAAAATGAAACAAAAACTAAAAAAATATATTAATGAAAAAAATGTAATCGCTTTAAATGGACCGTTCGGTGTTGGTAAAACAACATTATTAAAACAATATATCAAAGAAAATTCATGTGATAAATTTATTTTATTTAATGCATGAGAGTTTGATTTTGCTGAAAATCCTAAAGCTGCATTCTTGTTAAGTGTTTATAAAAGTATATATAAAGAACTTTCAAACGACGGTAAATTGGATGAACTATGAAAAGAAGGGTGAAAAAATATTTTAGCCTTGTTAAAAAACGGTTTAAAGCATAGAGGATTTAGTTTGGAGGGTAATAAAGCAAATTATGAAATTGATTTCAAGGAATATGTCAGCACAAAAAATTTAATCCTCAACATAAAAAATAACATAAAGAAGATTTGCGATAAATATGAGGGTAATGTAATTTTAATAATTGATGATCTAGATAGGGCGAGACCAGACTTTTCTTTGGAAATATTTGAAATCGCAAAACATATATTCGATGTTCAAGGATTAAGTATTATTTTGGTTTACAACAAAGAAACAATGAATGAAGTTCTTAAAAAGAAATTTGGTGTAATTAGAGGAGAAAAATATCTAGAAAAGTATATTGATCGCAGAATTGATTTTAAAGAGGAAGGGATATATGGAATGTTTCTGGAACCTATTGGGTCATCAGAGGGCTATATATTTTCAACATTTTTACAACAACTCAATATTTTTTTACCTATCTCAAGAAGAAAAATAGAAACAGTTTTAAAATATAATAATTGCGAAAATGTCGTAGGTGTAATCAACGGGAATAGTAGGAGTCGTGTCACATCGATAGATTCAATTTTATGAACCATAATAGTCACTTTTCGTTGATTTGTAAATGATGATCCTTTTGAAAGGGTGGTGAGGAACAGTCAAACCAATTTCATCAAAATAAAAGAAAAGTATAAATGAATAATAAGGGACATCTTTAATAACTCATGATTTGGAGAAACTAGGGAAAGTCCTGATTGACAAAAATTTTCTGAAATCAAAAAATTAATTAATGCAGATGATTTTATTGAAAATCAGTTCCTTAGGGAAGAACGAAGGGTATTGATGCTTTTAGAAAGGAATATGATTTAATGAAAAAAATAAATTACAAACTTTCAATATTTGAAATAGCTTTAATTGGTATTTTACTTTCATTAGCTGTAACTGCTAAATACTTTGATAATTTTATTCCACATGTACATCCACTGCATATAGTGTGTTTAATAACTGGTATTGCAATTTTGAGAACTATACCTTCATTCTTACTTGTTGGGTCTTATGTATTGCTTTCTAGTGTGATTTTTGGCGTTGAAGGACCAACTCTAATTGCAAGTGTATTGCATACTTGTGAATCACTCACATTATTACTTATTTGTATCACAACAATCTATAAAGAAAAATCAAGAATCAAACACCTAATATTATTAATTTCATTGATTATTATTTCTTGTATGCTTTATTTGTTCATTATGATTTTAGGTGATTCGGAATACACAAGAGTGACTAATTCAAATACACCTTTTTGAGAAAGAGTTAGATTAGCACTAATATATCCAGGGGATTGAATGAATTTAACGGTATCTTGTGCATTCTCAGTTGTTGTAGCACCTATTGTATATTCAATACTAAATCCATTAATTATAAATAAACTAAAAGTTAAATATTAAAATAATATAACATGTGTTCCATTATAAAAAAACAAAATTAAAAAGTTGGTTTAAAGTCCAACTTTTTTAATCTTTATTCAATTTTACGTCAAAATGAATTGTTCATTCAACCAACATAATCACCAATTTCAAAGATGAATATATCAGCGTTATTATCTGTTATATTTTTAATTTTTTTTCTAATATTTCTAAGGTTAAAAGATTTTTTAACGATGAAAAATCTTGTTTTTTTATCCAATTTAATTGCGTCTAGTGATTCAAATAAATAGTTGTGTACAGCATTACTGTAATTAGCTTTCTTGCTATTATCTGTTATATTTGTTATTTTAAAATAAATTCCTAACATTTTCTCTCCTCTTTTTATTTAAAGTGTTTTATTTTAACTATTTTGGTTTATTAGTTTTTCTAAAATTAGTGCTTTTTAATACTATTAATAAAATCAAACCTAAATCCAATTTTTAAAAGGAATAAGTTTGATCTTTTTGTTGTTATTTATTTTTAATTTTCGGATTTTTTGAAAAATGACCTGATACGTATACAGTCTTTGCAACATGATTAGGCTTACTTCTTCAATAAGGTTTTACATAATGTATTTTATTCATTTTTGTTCCTTTCTGCCGAAAATATTTTATAATTTATTTGAATGTTAGATAAAGGGAGTTTCGGCTCTCTTTTTTTATCTATTTTTATTATACACATTTTTTTATGACTTTGGTGTAAAAAATAAAGATTTTTCATTTTTCCACCAAATATTTTAAGGGTAATAGTTTTTAAATTGGTATTTTAATGTATAATTTTCATATAAAAGGAGGCGATATGTATTTAAGAAAACTAAAATTTAAAGGAATAAAGGGTGCTTGCGAATCACTTTCTATAGATTTAACTCCAAAGACCAGAAAGTTGTTTAATAGTAATGTTGAGTACTTTAACCTACAAGAAAACAAAAATGATTTTGGAGCTTTAAAACAAGCAGCACTGATAGGTTTGAATGCTTCAGGTAAAACAACAATATTATTGGGAGCGACACTTGGATTCCAATTATTAACTGATCCAATTAATGCATATTCACATGCGCTAAAACACCATTTGAACGCATTTAATAAGGAAGCGCTTTCATGAGAATATGAATATGTTTGTCAAAACAAGACAACTGGGAATGTTTATAAATATTTCATTGAATTTGAATGAAGTGCAGGTATTTTTCAAAAAGAAAAAATAACTGTGACAGAAGCGAGCAAGAAAAATGTTAAACAACCATTTGTTCTTTATGAACTTAAAGATCTTGGCAAAATAGAAATAAAAGGGAAGGAGTATACGCATCAACCTTCAACCTCTTTATTTTCATTGGTTAAATTTGGACAAGTTACTCCGCAAATAAAAGACGTTTTGGAAGAACATATAAATCTTTTTTATGATCTTAATTTTATTTTTAACTATGGACCTGAATTTAGTAATCTTCCAAGTGCGGGTATTTTTGCTCCGCCAAAAAATAAATTAGGGGAAACGTATATCAAGATCTTAAAAACCTTTGACCCCATGATAAAAAATGTTGAAACAAACCCCATGGGTGTGCCTGAATTTATCCTAAAATCACCAAAATGTTCGGGAGTTTCAGAATTGAGGGTTTCAGCAGAACAACTACCATCTTATCTTTCCAAAGGTACTATGTCATTCATAACAATGGGACATCAAATCATGGATTCTATTTTTAGAGAGAAACCTACTACTTTCGGTTTTGATGAGCTGGATGCTTCAATGCATACTGGGCTATTTAAATTTGTATTTGAACTTATGAGGTACTCAAATTCACAATATATTTTTACAACACATTCATCAGATATATTTAAATTAAACTTAAGGGATGATCAAATAATACAAGTCCAAAAAAATGAAGATGGAGATATTTCAACATCAAGGGTATCGGATATGGAATTTAATACAAATGAAAAAACAGAAACTAATTTAAAGAAAAATTTCTTATCTAAATTAGATAAAGAAAAACTTTTTGAAATTTTCGGAATTATGGATGAATTCAAATAATGATTATATATGTTGAGGGTAAGTCAGAAGAGTTGTATCTAAAAGGTGCTCATGCAGATGGGAAAATAAATCCAGAAATTATTGATGCTAAGTCTGAATTAAATATATTTGATTGTAACATTGGTTCAATCGATAGATATATATCTGTAGAAAATGAAGATGTCATTTTTCTTGTAGCTGATACTGATGACGAGGTTACGAACAATAAAATTTTCGATGCGAAAGAAATAGCTAAAAGAAATGATTTGAACTTTACAGTATTACAACAACACCCTAATTTCGAATTCTTCATTTGTTCTCACTTTGAAGATTTTGAAGGGATAGATGAAACTTTATCATTGGAAGATCAAAAAAAATTTATGGAGGATTTTTTAGTATCTAAAAAAATAGAAAAAGCATATCTTCCAAATGGCAAGTATAGATGAAAACATAAAACACTAAGATACGACAAAATAAAAGCGGCGGGAGGAAATTATAAAAATGCAAAAAGATTTAAAAATAACAACGAAATACTATGTATATTGGTCTAATTTTGGTAATATTTAGTTATGTTAAATAATATAGTAAATGTTTTAGCAGTCAAATTTGATATTGAAAATAATTTGATTGCCGTAAGAACTTTAGAAGAGGGTGTTTTGTCTTGACCTGAATTAAGAAGTCAGATTTTATTATTTGATAAACATTTTTCTATTGTTATCAATGGTGAAAAACACGCCTTTCAAATAAATGAGGAAACGTTGGAATTAGATAAACCTGATTTTGAATTATTATCAAAAGCTGAAATATTTTAAAATTAACGCCAAAAAGAAAAAACCGAGATTATTCTTGGTTTTTTCTTTTTGGATCATTGGCTATTTTTGCAGAAATAACATCCAGTTCTAATTTAATTATTATGCCTTCGAAAATTATATTAATTAATGGCAAAAAGGTTCAGATAGAAATTCTAGAAACTTTTATTCATTGTCTTAATCCTTGCGGTGGTTCAATTGAAAATTCTAATCTCTTTAAAATAGAATCTAATGTCCTTTTACCAAGTCTTACATCTCGCTCGTATTTACTGAGTATATACAAAGAATGACTATAAGGGGCAACAGCTCAAACAATGGTGCAAATGAAGAAAGAACCTAAACATAAAGAGAAAAGTGTGCTTAAAGTGTTGAAAGTGGTGCTTCCATATGCGGTGAGGTCTTCCACCAAGTATACAACAACACCATATAAGAACATTTGAAATATCAAAAGAGAAAGGTGGAATCATGATGCTTTATGAATTGTTTTCCTTACTGCTTTTAAATCGATCTCATATTGTTCTAATACCCTTTTATTATTTTGATTCATGTATACCCCTTGTTCATAATGCTTTTATGTATACCACCATCATACTCTTCATTGGAGGGAGGTGGTGTGTTTGACACTGTGAAAGCAGGGTGTTTGTGAAACGAAATGATGACATTAAGATCTGAAAACAAAGAATTATTAAATTCATATCCATATTACCCTTTGTTATAACTGGATTTAGCAAATATGAAATTGGTGTGAATTTCACACGACAAAACCCAAGATTATTTTTGAGTTTTCTAATTGCAAATAATTATTAGATTTCAATATCTATTTCAACGCCTATTAGTTGAGAATTGTTAGTTAAGAATTCTTTGGTATTGAGTTCATCCCCAAAAATATCAATAACAATTGTTGCATTTTGTTTTTGAAGTATTTTTGTATCAAATAAATCAAGTTTTTTAATCCTTATTGCTGTTTGTGGTTTGGCTTCATAGTCTTCATCTAGTTTTTCGTTTTCAAGAACTTTAATTTTTAATTCATCTACACTTCTTAGTATGGATTCTCTATCAAAATACGAGGTGTGCGAATTGAAGTATTTACCATTTTCATAACGCAATATATTTTCGCTTAAATATTTGCTTCCATCGTTATATTTTTCTTTAGCAGTTGTTTTTAATTCTTCTTTTTCTGGCTCTTTTGAGTTAGAATCATAAGTTACTATTTTAGAATCAATATTGTGAATGCTATACTCTTCCCCAAACATTGGGGCGTGTTCTACAAAGTGCGATGATGTCAATTTTATATAGCTGTAGTTATTAGGTAAATCTAAATCAAAGTAAAACGGTTCCTTTCCAGTGAAATCCATGCTTAAATATAACCTTATTTTCGGCTTTTCATAACTTATGGCACCAAATGCAGATGATTTGTTTGAGGGTGTTTCTCTTTTAGCTTGACTAATTACAGTTGCTTTTGCTTCAAGAACATTAAACCCATCCTCTACTATTTTACCTACCATTCTCGAGATTTTTGGTGTTGCAAAAGAAGTGCCCTCCATTCCAAAGTTTTCATTTGGAGCAAATGTTTTTAATAAGGTGGTTCCGTCTAAATTATAAGGCCCGCCAAAATGGGAAATTTCAGGTTTTTCAAAATGTAAAATAGGTCCAAATGATGAATATGGAGAAAAAGTGACTAATTTTCCTGTCGCTGTTGAAGAACCAACAGAAAGAGAATTTAAGGAGTCTGCAGGTTGATTTAATGACTTCAATCCATAAGTTCTTCTATCATTTCCAGAGGCAACTATGAAAACAATTTCGTTTTCGAAACACAATTGATCTAAAAGTTTGCCGAGCTCTGAGATTATTCTACTATATGGATTTTTAATAGCACCCAACGATAAGTTTCAAACTTTCACATCCCTGTTATTTAAAATTAATTCTCTTAATTTCCTTGATAGATGAATAAAGGAAACTGTTGCATTCCCAAAAACATCTTTTTCTAGCACTTCAAAATGTTTTACATTAAAAATTCCACAACCATCTTTTTCATTCATTAAAGAATTAGCAATAATTAAAGAAGTTACAGCAGACCCGTGTGTATAATCATGGGGTCTTGTCTTATCTTCTCTGTGGTCTTCATTAGATAAAATGTATTTGTTGAATGGAGACCCTAAATTACAACCCGAATCTATAACCCCGATAATAGTTTTGTTGGGAGTTCCTTTGATTTCGAATTCTACCTCATCTTTAACTTCATTCAATAAATTTACTCCAAATGTCGGCATTTTTGACGTTCCGATAATAATGCCAAACCGACTCACTACCTCTAGTTCTTCTTTGGTTAGAAAAGCGAAAAGAAGTTCACTGTCATAATTATCTTCTCTAAGAATGTTATTTGATTTTAAGAAATCTACTACTTCTTCAATATTAATTAATCGAACCATGTTTAGCGAATCAAATTTTTCAATGTTTAATTTGAAATTTATATCCCTAATAACAATTTCATCTTTTCGACTTGTTTTAAGCTTTTTTAAGAAGTCGTTATAAACTTTTGTTTTAATTGATGAATAATCATCGGAATTTATTACAATTTCTAAATTGGAAATAAGCCAAAGGATATCAGCTTTAAAGAGTTTATAAAATAATAAAGTTTTTTCTTTCCCACTCTCGTCATAAAAAGTGTAAACTCCACGTTGTTGTATTTCAGTTAAGTCTGTATATTTTTTACCAAAAGTAAAACGTTTAGATTTTGCTGGAATGGTATCATACTTAAAATTAACTATATAGTACTCTTGGGTAGTTCTCAATATTTATATGCATTTTGAATGTAAATACTTTAATAAAGATAGGTTGCTCTTAGCCAACTTAAAAAGTTTCTTTTTTTCTGGTGTTTTAACACCTCCTCCAGGGTGGTTTTTATATTTTTTACCAAATTCATTATTAACCCTATAGTTTTCCATATTGTTCCCCTATTCTTTTTAATAAAACTTTTGTTCTATCTGAAATAAATTCTTCTTTAATTTTTAATAATTCTTTAAATTTAAAAATAAAGAATGTGTGTATATCAAGATCTTTAAATATTAAAGATTCTATTTTAAAATTATTTATAAATGAGTTTAAATCTGAAATAGTAAAATACTTTTCTTGATATTCTTTTTTTATTATCGAGAATTTTCTATGGGAATATTCGAATCCTTCATTTTCTAAAATCTGCAGAAAGTTGGTTACACTTATTTTTTTACCTTCAATATTTATGTTAAACCTTCTTAAAATAGCCTCATCAATAAGATTTATAATATTTGTTGCGCCAACAAATATTATGTTTTCTTTTAAAAGATCTATAAATTTTATGAAGGTTGCCACAACCCTGCCATGCTCTCCAACGTCGTTTGAAGCATCCCGCTTTGATACCAAGGAATCAATTTCATCCATAAATACTAACATTCTCTCGCCTTTTGACTCTATATTTATTTCATGGGCAAGCTTTATAATATTTAATTGGGTTTGACCCATTCTGTAATTTACTAATTCTTCAGTATTTATTTTCCTAATATTTAAATCTCAAATTTTCGATAACTCATTCACCAACGAAGTTTTACCAGTTCCAGTTTCCCCGTGTAATAATATTTTAAATCCATTAACATCTTTTATTAATTTATTATCAGAAAAAATCTTATTCAATTTATTTAACTCTGCTTTATAAATAAAATTAATCCCAGTATTTCTCGAAGTATCGGTCGAATAAATCCTTTTGTGCTTTGTTGCGAAATTCTTTTCTAAAAAAATAATTTCCTCTTTTTTTAATTTTTCACCCCTTAATGCGGTAAAAATTTTATTTGCATCGGATGATGAGAGGTTTTCAATCACCTTGCTTAAATCTAATAACTCTTTTTTCATATAGTCTCCTATCTAATCTTTAATTATTATAGCACTTAACTAAAATAATAGGTCGCTTATAGTGAAATTCAATACACTTAATTATAAAAAAACATCACTTATCGATAAAAAGTGGGCATTTAGATAAATATGAATAGCACACATTATCATGAGTGTGAAGTAAAAGTAGGGCATCTTTAATATATTTAAATTCATATCTACCTCATTTCTTGTCGCAACTGACTTTTGTGAATTTGTGAATGTGAAGTTAGCATGTATTTTGTATAAGAAAACCCAAGGTTATTCTTGGGTTTTAAAATAAAGTTAGATCATTATTTTAAATATGTTTTTAGCGCTAATGTAAACAGTACAAAAAAATTATTTAAAGTTCATTTTTTCTGAAAATGAATATTCCATTTCACTAACTCCGGGATTCGTCGATAATAAACGCTTAACCCTGATTTTTTCTCCAATAATTAAGTCAGGACAATTTATTATTCTATTTGCTAACCTACCATTATCATCAATTCCTCTATAAATTTTTGTTTCTCCTTCTGATTCAATAAATTCTATAATTTTAAAAATCATTTTTCCTCCTTCGTTGAAATTATTATAATTCAATACTTTAGTATGGAGATAACCGTTTTAAATTTAATTACATTCCATCTTTGCATAATAAGTTCTTTCTATTATCTAAACATTCTTTATAGTATGTATTATGAGTATTATCATCAAGTTCTAATAACAAAGAATAATTAAATTCATATCTATATTATTCTTTGTTGAAAGTCTTCTTAGTAAATACAAAACCAGCGTGTGGTTTGTATAAATAAAAAACCAAGATTATTCTTGGTTTTTTATTGCGATTCTACAATTACTTTTTTGTTAGGCGGGTTAATTGCGGATATCTTGAGGAAACAATTCTTTGTAAGAAATCTCTCTTTTTACATCCCCAAAAATATCAACTTCAAGCATTTTATATTTTTTTAAGAAAAGCTTTAATTTGGGTTCAGAGCCATATAAATCCATTATTAAAGTTGCATTTATATGGTTTGGATATTTCGGAAACATTTTAAAGTTTTCAATATGCTTTTCTAAATAATTGAATTTTAATTGTTTTGCAAATATTTTATTTAATTCAAATATAAAAGGGTTGGTTTTTTTGAAGTTTTCAACATCAATTACTAGTTGCTCTAGGACAATATTTGTGAATTCTTGATATACTTCTAAATCTTTTAAAAAGACACATTTACTTCGTGAAAGGGAATGTTCATTAACTTCGTAAAATGTGTCTTGAGCTGATTTTCCAGTTAAGAAATCCTTAACTATATAAATCATACTTTTTGCATTTCTAGTCTGAACATCCACTTCGATAAAATAGTTATTAAACACAAATGATGCATATAAAAGAGCTACAAATTTTTCTTCGTTCATGTAATGAGAATTTTTCAGGAATGAAATGAATTCTATTCAATCATTTCAATTCTTAATAATTTCTTTCAAAACTCTATGCAATAAACCTAAGTCATTTATTTTTTCATAACATGCTCCAATGTATAGATTCATAAAACTTACAAACTTACCCTCTAATGTTTTATCAGATAGTTCTTTGAAAAATCATTGGATCTTTTTTTCGTTATTTATGTCAAAAATAGTTGTAGGTATTGCATTTATGAACTCTTTGTATTCATCATATTCTCTTTGAGTATCATAATCATAAAAATAATATCTTTGTAATCTATCATTAATTTTCTTTTCATGAACTTTTGGATCATCGTTCTCAATTCTTCAGTAATTTACTAGAAATAACAAATTCTCTTTTTCAAATATATCAAATATTTCAAAGTTGTTATTTAAATCACTAAAAGAGCGTTGGACCGCTCATGATAAATCGAATTTAGAATATTTATAACCAACTTCATATTCCATATCTTCTACTTTAATTTTTTCTTTCTTTAATTTTTTATTTCTAATTTCATCTTGTATATTCCCTAATGATAAAGGTCCATCCAAAAGGCTTTCAATAGAACATTTTTCTAACTTTCTGAATAAATATTCATTTTCTAGTCTAATGTATTGAATAACGATAAAGTGCAGTGGGTTCAACCCCATGTGATTAATCGCCGATCAATTTCTTGAATATATTTTGTGTAATTTATTAATATTTCTATAATTAATTGGATTAAAATTTTCATTCGTTGATAAAACGTCTAAGAAATTCAAAAAGTAATTCTTTGATCTTTTATCGATAAAATCGTTTTCAGAAAACAAAAGAGGAATGTTCGTTTTTGAATAATCATTAAGGTTTATTTGAAGTTTAAAAGATTTCTCTATTTCCTCCATTATATTGGTGGAATTTCCTCCAAATGATTCGTTGTACCGCATCCTTAATCTTTCAGAATCGAAAATAGAAATAACAATAACATCCTGTAGAGTTTCTATTAACGAAAGTAATTTAACAATAAATTCTCATTCACACCTATCAATATTATCTATAATTAAGATTTTCGGTTTTTTAACCATAATTTTTCTAGTTTGTAATCATAAGATGATACCTGAAATCATTGCTAAAATTATTAAACTTATTAATAGGAGAGAAAATACATTCCAGTTTAGTCAATGGTGGTTTTTTCTAAATTTATCAGTAATGGGTGCATAGAGGGTAAACAACCCTAAGATTATAGTTATTAATGAACCAAATAAAAAGGTTAAATGAGTGCTTAGTTTATCCTTTTTGATGTGCCTTCTTTTGCGTTTTTCCAATTGAATTACGTCTTTTTCTCCATTTCATTCATTTTCAATTAGTTGTTGCATGAATGTCTGGTCATCATTCCTCAGCACACAATCAACAATCTTGTACTCTTTGTTGTTATCGGAATGATTATTATTCTTTATAAATTCTAATTCTCTATAACCCATAGACTCACAGAGATTTTTTGCGAAAGTTGTTTTCCCTACCCCGTATTCACCTTGTATAAGGATCCTTTTTATATTACCCTCTTTAATATCTTTTGATAATTGCTCGTTCATTTTAGCGTAAAATTTTTGTTTTGACATTTATTTATTATCTCATTTTAATAAAATGTTTTAAATTTAATTTTAAAAACATATAGCATATTTTTATTCACCTTTATATATTTAAATCATGCACTGTATAAAAATTTCTATAGTATGTATTGTGAGTATTATCATCAAGTTCTAATAACAAAGAATAATTAAATTCATATCTATATTATTCTTTGTTGAAAGTCTTCTTAGTAAATACAAAACCAGTATGTGTTTTGTATAAATAAAAACCAAGATTATTCTTGGTTTTTAAAATTTTATTTACCCATAAAGATATTTTCAACTGATTTAGTTTTGTTATTAGGTTGTTGAGTTCATGGGAGTTTATTTCATTTGGTATTTGAAAAAGAAATATGTGTTTCTAATCCTTTTGTGAAGTTATAAACACCGAATAAAATCTGTCCATCACTTAATTCAAAATCAACCAACACATCTCAAGGATTCATTCAATTGGAAATGTTAGCCGCAATAATATAAGGTGCTTTTGTAATTTTGGGATCATTTATATCCAATGAACCATTTTTGGGTGTCCGACTTAAGACTGCCATATCCCATAAGTAATCGCTATTTAAGAAGCTTAAAATATTTACGTCATTTTTTACTTGTTGTGCAACTTGAATCAAACTACTATGTAAATAATTAGTTAAATTCTCTCTATTTTCCCCTCTTTGAAATTTGAAATTAATATTAACTCCATTATTAATAATTGTAATATTTAGATTTTCATTAAACACAATAGAACCGTGGTGTGTTGCTAGGTGCGCAAAATCAAATCAGATACCGTGTTGAGCTTCGCTAATTGAATTAAATGTTTTGTTTATGTAAGTTGTTTCACCTTTATTTTGTTCGCTACAAGCCGTAACTACAATGGGTATCATCGCAGTTGTAATCAACGCGCCTAATCCCATACTTATTTTTTTAATTTTTATTGTCATAAAAGAAACTATAACAAAATATAGCCTTTTTAAAACAAGTCGCAGGGTGGATGTATACTTCAAAAAACCTTTAAAAGAGTGGTATAAGAATAAATTGACATTCACACACCATTAAAAGCATGGTATTTGGAAGTGTTCCCCATTTTCTTGCTGCTATATTTCAACTCTTAATAGCGTCATTTTATTATATGAACATTCTCCACAATGCATATTATGGTGTTGTTATCAAGTTCTAACAACAAAGAATAATTAAATTCATATCTATATTATTCTTTGTTAAAAATGTAAAGTTGGTGTACATTTTACAATAATTAAACCATTAAGATTCTTTGGAATTGACGTCAAATATTTATAATTGTAATGGGAGGTCATATGAATAATGTGATGATGTCGATATTCAGTATTTTTATTACTGGTCTATTTGGTATGTTTTTAAAAGAGTTTATAAAAAGAAGTAAAAAAGGTGATTTATCACCAAAAGAATTTTTGTTGTTGGCCGGAAGAATGATAGCAAATTATTTATTTTATGCATCCGGCTTGGTGCTTTGGAGTATTCCCTTGTGGAGGGGCGGGGAAAATCAAAAGATAGCAACGATAATTTCTGGCAATTGAATATTTTATATTGTTGGCACATCTATTTTATTTTGAAATATATTTATGTTTGGTATATATATTAAAACAAATAATGAATTAAAAAGATTTCATAGGATAAAAATAATCTCCTTTAAATTCAATAAAGGGGATTGGGATTTATTCTGAATAAAAATGTTCACTAAATTTTTAGGTTTCCTATTGATTATTGGCGTTCCTGGTATTTGATTAATTTTGCAGCTTGAAAATATGCAAAATTCTCCCTTGCACTTATTGGTTTGATCGATGTATGTGGTAATTGCGTTCGGGATAGCTTATTTTGTTGCTCATGCAATTAAAATTAACTCTATATTAAAAATGAATCCTTTGATAAATCAAGAAGAAATGAATTCTATAATTGCGGAAAGAAGAATATTCGATTTATGAAAGCCTTTGCATATCGGATTTGAAAAAAGTGTAGAAAATAAAAACTGAGATTGAATATATATACCTTTTGATCTTTTTGAGAAGCGTGTATTTACCGAAATATTTGGAGGGATGAAAGAATATGTGTTTGTTGGTGAGGTGAATAATCCGAATGAATGAGGTTTTGTTTTCGATATGACAAATGCAGAAATAAGAAGATTAATTCATTTGTTAAAAAAAGATATAAAAATTGAGAAGAGAATTGATGTTATTGGCGAAGACTCTTTCCGAATCTCCGCTTTAAATATTGGGGATGAATTCAAAATATTAACAAATGATTTTAACAATAATGCATTTATGCAAATTGATCACAAAAAGTTTTGTGATTATCTTAGTTTGTGAGCTATAAAAAATCAAAAAGAAAATATATTCAAAGAAGGTGTTGTATATAATGGGAGAATTTGAGTTAATCATAGTTACAAAAAAATCAAGATATTTTTAAAGGATAATAAGATGGTTTTTGTGGGTGTAAATATCATGATTCTGCCAAATGAGATAAAATCAATGTTTGATTTTAAAAATGCTGAAATTGAAAGTGGAGGTTCTTTCGAACCTATTTCCAACTTCTTTAAAGCATTGAATTTAAAATGTATTATTGCTAATGAGGTGGATTTTATACATTCGCTAAAAATAAGAAGAAAGTACAGAAAGAAAATGGAAGGTTTCAACTTAAAGGAATTGAGTTTTATAATCATGGATCAAAATCTAGATTGCGATAAAAGACTTAACAACTATATTAAGATGTTGCTTCACAAATAAGAAAATCAAGGATAATTCCTTGATTTTCTTATTTGTTATATATTGCATTTGTATCTTTATTTTTATAGTTGATTATTTTAAATGTTTACTCTAACGTTATCGTCAAATCAGAAGCATGTAAGATAGAAGAATTAAGTTCCACATTTTTGTTGTTTAATCTATCGATCAAAGCTTGTCAAAATTCTTTTAAGAAATCATAGGCTACCTTGTATTTAACTTTCCCCTTATTTTTAATTTCTATCGCTTCAATTCTTTGAATCATTTCTGTAGAAAATCTTGTAATATCTAAATATTGGAATGATTTTATAAAGTTCTTATAGGGACCAAAGAAATATGGATTAATTTTATTTCTTTTATGGAAAAATGTATTTGAAATATGGTCAAATATTGTTTGTCCGATGTCATAATGTTTCTCTAATGCTAATTTTCGTTTTGAAGTAAAGAATTTATGGTATTTACCGAGTTGTCTATTCATAACCCTGTATGTTATTCCTAGAATTTTTTTAAGATCGTCATCTTTTTTGTTAGCGTTTCCACAACCTCAAGCATAAGAATAAGTTAAGGGTCCTCCATCTTTTACATCGCCGTTGGAGTTTATAAATTTATATTCCAATTTAGCGTTATTTTTATTTTTTCTGAAAGAATCATTCAAATAAATATCTATTATGTCGTGAGTTAAAAGGCTTATATTTTTGGTGATACTACATTGAGTTAATAGAAATTCAAAGACATATCTCGAGTTAATTGCGTCCAAAGATTCGAACATGTCATCTATAATAATTTCTTTATTATTAATTTCAGCCATCCCCAATACATTTATAAGGTTAAAAACAGACATTTGACCTCTAGAAAACTTATTATTAGAAGAAAGTAAAATAACGCCATCTTCTTCTTGTTTATCGATATCTTCGAAATAAGGAGAGTTCATTATTGGTGATAATCATTTTTGGAAATTCTTTTTGTTATTTGAATTTGAAACATTTTTATATCTTTGGATTAATTTGCTCAATTCTTGACCCTTATCCAATGAAAACAGATCCCCTATTAAATTTTTGTTTGTTTTAAAATTTACATAGTACTCTTCTTCTTGTAATTTTTGTATAAAATTTACATCTCTAATGTTCTTGATGGGTATCTTGTTAATTTCTTTAAAAATAATATGTTCTGTTTCTTCTTTTGACAAAGGTTCGATATTCGCAAAGTTTAAATGATCGCAATTCAAAAACTCTTGGACGGAAGTTCATTTTGATATGTCTTTTTTAAAACGATTTATTATTACATTATCAATTATTTTTTTAGATAAAGTTCTATCTTCATTTAATAAAGGTATTAATTGATTAACTAATGAATCAAAAAAGAAATAAAAATACGGATTAAACATTTCGTCTTGATTGGAACCTTCCATTATATAAACTTTGTAAAACTCTTGGAACGAATTTAAGAAAGGGAATTTCTTTAAAAAATTCTTTATAGAAAAATCATAAGAATCATTTCACCAATTTTCTAAAATTTTATTAATTAAAATTTGAAACTCAGCCTCGATCTCATTTAATTCTTTTTGCCCATACTGTAATTTAAATTCTAATTCTTCGTGTATATTATCAATAGTTATAAACTCTTTATTAAGTTTATTGTTGTTAAAAAAACGTGTTTTACCTGCGGCGTTTCTTCCGTAGTAAATTATTAATTTATTTTTTCCCATAACTGGCTTCTCCATTCATAAATTGCGTGTACATATTCTTGATATTTAAATCAATTAAATTATAATCGAGCAACCAAGAATAACTCCCTAATTTTTATTAGTTGCATTTTAACTCTCAATAGTGTTCTTCCATTATCTTTACATAATAAGTCCTTTTTATTATCTAAACGTTCTTGATAATGAGTATTATCATTTAACTCTAATAATAAAGAATAATTAAATTCATATCTATATTATTCTTTGTTGAAAGTCTTCTTAGCAAATACAAAACCAGTATGTGCTTTGTATAAATAAAAACCAAGATTATTCTTGGTTTTTTCCATTTGCATTGTTGAATCTTTAATTTATTATTAAAGACCTTTCAGTTCTAAGAATAAAGATGTTAAGATACAAAACTGTTCACTTATGCTTTCTTTCTATTGTTGGTTATTTTATTATTTAACGTTATCTCCGCAATATACTAGTGGAGTATTGAACTATGCGTTAGTGAAATGATTTTTTATTTGTATTGGGGTATTTTAAAAACTTAAGTTTATAATTTAATTATACGAAAGAGGCATATTATGAAAAAAATTAAAAAATCTCAAGGAATTTACAGTGTCGCTTTTCAATTTGAATTTAATAAGGAATATAAATTTAATACTTATGATATTAAAAATATTGAATCAACAGGAACTGATAAAATCAAGATTAAGATCAATAATAAAGAAAGAAGAATCGCGCTAAATACATTTTTCTATAATTATTTAAGTGCGTATCTAATGGGTTTTATTCCCATGTCAAAGGAAATACTCCAAAGCAATACAATGATAAGCTTTGCTCAAAAATTACAAAATAAAGAAATTGAATTTACAAAAATTAATTCAGTAAATGAAAAGGACGAATATTTTAAAAAAGATGAAAATGTATTCAAAAATATAAAAAATGTCTATAACAACGGAGGGAAAATTTTCAAGAAAACGCTTGAAGCGATAATCTATAATTTTCACTTTATTAAAGAAAAATCATGCAAAAATGAAAATGATGTTGTTGAAGTTATGAAAGAAAATGGTGAGAAAACAAACTCAAATAACCCAGCTAGAATTGTTTGGAAGAATTTTGAATTATTTGAAAAACATTTTTCTTTACTGTTGGGCACAACAAATCAAACAATAACCCCTCAAAATAAAACATCTATTTTTTCAAGTAAATATAAAGACTTAGCGTCTAAGAAATCACCAACTAAAAGAAGTGGATATTCAAAAGATTCTACAAGTGAAGAAAAAGATCGTAAAACAATGAAAGAGAATGGTAGGATCGCTGAAAATGATACTTACAAATTAATGATGAATGCTATAAATTCATATGATCGCGAAGTGTTTGAAATACTTGATATTAATAAAGAAGATAAGATAGAGATTGAGGAAACTTTCAAAACTAATGTTAGAGCTGGTTATGATTTGATGATAAAGAAAAATAATAAAGAATACGCTACAATTGAAATAAAAAGTATAGTATCATCTAAAAAGATAAGTTTTCATATTTCTACAAATGAAATGGAACGGCTAAAGTCAAATGATCTTAAGCGGTTCGTTATATTTTACGTAGAAAATAAGGATATTAGAATTATTCCGGCAGAAATAATATTGAGAGATGTTGAATTTAGTGTCGCTTCATATCAAGGAAAATTATATAAATAAAAGTATTATTAAAAACAAAGGAAACAAAGAATAACATAAAGACCAGGTGGTCTTTTTTTATTTAAATATGACATATAAAAATTTTTAGAAAAAATAAAGAACTATTCATATAGAACAATTGAAATATATATATATAAAATATGCTGAGTTATTGGAAAGGTATAAATTAGATTATAAAAGCATGTTATTAGTTAGTGTAATATTTAATAAATACAAAGAGGTTTATGATATCGGCCATCAAAAGTTATTATAAGCTCCTTAAAGATGAGGGGCATAAAGAAATAGAATTACCCAGTAAAGAAGTCTTAGTTTAAGACTCAGTTTTGTTCAAATGATAAAAATAGTTGCTTTATCTGACACCATGCATACGAACACTTTGTATCAATGTGTATAAAATTAGCTAAATAAAACAATTAAATTATATTTATGGATAAGCACATAGGAAGCCATTTGTACAAATACAAAGCAGTGTGCATCTATAAAACCGAAAGAATAATCTTGAGTTTTCGCATTGAATATACAACTAAAGTCTTTTGAAAATGAGAATTAAACTCTTATCACGAAGAAAGTAGTATTATAAAGTTCCAAAATAGTTAAAAACTGTTAAAATATTAATATGAAAAATAACAATAAACTTAAGGTGATAGAGCTTTTTTCAGGTATTGGTGCGCAACACAAAGCTCTTGACATAATAAAAAAAACATATGGTAATGACTTCGAAATCGTCGGCACTTCTGAGTGAGCAATAAAATCAATATTGGCTTATAATAAAATTCACCACAAGGGGATGAATAAATTTACAAAAAAAACTAAGGAAGAATTATTAAAAATAATCAAAGAGAGAAAGATGGTTTTTTCTAATGATGGTCAAACTCCCGTGACGGAAAGAAGTTTATATTCTAAATCTCAAGAATTTCTTTCGGAATTATTATGAGCTAATGAAAATACAAAAAATATGGGCTCAATTTTAGATATAGAACCCGAAGAAATTATTAACAGAGAAGCGAATCTTATTACTTATTCTTTTCCCTGTCAGGATATCTCTACTGGAGCACAATTCACAAAAATGAAAACTGGCTTAAAAGGTCAAAGATCAGGTCTTCTGTATGAGGTTGAAAGACTTATAAAAGGTATAAACAAAATAAATTCTAATAAATTGCCTAAGTTTCTTTTATTGGAAAATGTATCTCAATTGGTTAAAAACAAAGAGTTTAAAAAAGGTTATGATGAATGAATAGGAACCTTAAGGGAAATGGGTTATGTCACAAAAACATACCAATGTAACGCCCTTGATTTCGGCATTCCACAATCAAGAAAAAGAGTTTTTGCATTATCTGTTTTAGGCGGAGCTGAATTTAAAGAAGAAAAAGAATTGATAGATCTTTATTTTGAAAAATACAACTTTAGAACAAAAACTTTAGAACAAATAATTGAGAGAAAGAAATATGAGGTTGAACAAGTTATGGCTATGGTTAAACCTACACCTTCAAGAGAAAGTATGAGAAGAAAAGTTCCTAAATTGTTAGAAACTCGATTTTCACACACAAATACATTAACGAAAAAGCATGATAGGACACCATCACCAGGGACGATTAATGTTAGTGAATTTGAAAACGTTCTAAAGTTAGTTGAGGAATATAGGCCAGATTTCAAGGGTTATAATTATTACTATAGATTTCTCACAGCTAGAGAATGCCTAAGAATAATGGGATTCGATGACAAGGATTGAATTTCTATAAAAAAATTAGGTTATGGAATTCGTTCTTATTATGAAATGGCCGGCAATTCTATTGTTGTTAATAATTTATTGCCAATCTTTGATGAGGTATTTAGAATATGAAACAAATAATTTTAAAACCCAATTCATTACAACAACCAGGTTTAACACCTAAAACAACAATTAAATTATTTGAAGAACTATTCAAAGAAGGCGATATAATTCATTTGGAATTCGTCGAAACAAAAAATAATAGTGATTTAGTAAAACTCTTTAAAAATGGAGTTGATTTCTCAAAAGAAATATCAAGAATAAACAATAAGAATAAAAATAGGGAGAACCTGGTTTTTGGTACGATAAGAGATAAGATATTCATTTCATTAGCTATTGGTATTTTTGAAATACTTACTGGAGAAATAACGATCAAAAGCCAAATAATGAATAAAAATTCTGAAAATATTTCATTTATTTATAGAGAAAAGAATACAAAAGACTTCAAAGAAAATTTTGATAAATGATTTAAAGGAGAAAGAATCTCCAAGAATGAAATAATAAATGATTTCCAAGATGGGATATTTATTACCAACTTATTTTCAACTCAATTAATAAAGAATCCAGAAAGAATAAACAAAGAGCTTAACGATGCATATGAATTAAATTCAAATTTCTTACCCCTATTTTTTAAATCTTCCGGTAAAAATAGCAAAAGCTTATATAGGTTATCACAGTATGCTTCCTTTGAACCGGAGCTTGATAAATATATTGGGAATAAATTCGATGAAGTGTATTTTAAATTTGATAGATCAAAGGAAATCGCACAAAAGATTTATAAAAAAATGTCGAAAAATTTAAAGAAAATACTAATGATTGAGGGCGAAATTGAAGAACAAATATCGTTCGATTATTATCCCTCAAAAGTAAAAGAGAAATTATTGGAATTTATCAAAGAAAAAGATATATTAAATTCAGAATACGAATTTAAATTAACCAAAACTAAAGATTTGTATACTATGACTATTGGAACTCAGAAAATTGTTGATAATAAGAAATTCAGTACAGTCTTATGAAACTTATGGGGCTTAATACTCGGGGGCAACCTTGCTATTTCTCCGGAGGATGTAAATATAAATTATGGACCAAAATTATTAACTCCGTTTTTAGGCAAAAAAACTTTTTATATAAATAAAAACTTATACGTTGGACATATAGCTAAAAATAATGTGAAAATATTATTAAATGCTGGAGGTTATTTTAATAATGCTACAAAAGCATATCTTACTAGTGGATTAAAAACATTTTTCATGAATAAATTGGGCCTCTCTTTTCCTGGAATTGTCAAATTAGAAAAAGAACGTGGTTATAATAGGACTGAAGGAGCTTTCTTTTATATTAAAAATATATTAAATAATAATATTATCCAAGGTTCAAAACAAGAAGAAAAAGAAATAATTAAAAGTCAAATTAATCAGAAGCATAATCAAATATCTCAAAATGATTTAGAAACAAGAAAAGCAAGGCAAAAATTTTCTGATGAAGTTGATGAATATTATAAAAAGATGATGAAAACAATTGAAAACTATACATCAATAAAGGATATACATTTCCCCTTTTTTGAAAGAGCGCACATATACGAAGTCTCTTCAGCAAGAGCTGTTGAAGATTATAAGTCAATTAGCGATCCGCTGAATTCTTTACTCTTAGATCCAAACACACACAAATTATGAGATAAGGGATATTTAATTCTAAAACCAGATGGGATATTTTATGATACTAAGCTTCGGCCAACAAATCTAAAAATACGTGCTAATCTCTTAAAAGATCAGAGAAGACTTAGTTATATAGCGAAAAGATTTGGTGAAGATTACCAAAATATAGACGAAAATAAAGAAATTTTAAGGATAAATACGTTCAATAACAAAATATAAAACATGGCAAGCCATGTTTTTTTATAATGAGTCAACTCATTTTTTAACCAAGTCAATCTTATTAATCATCTCTTTTCAAAATTCAAATCCCTTAGTTGTTTCTTTTGGATATTGATATTTTGATAATAATGCAAATCCTCATTCTGTTTTATTATTAAGTGAAACAAATTGAATTTGATTTTCTTCAACACCAAGAAGCTCACATATTTTATCAACATTATCTTGTAATGAAATATGTTCTTCTTTTGTATAAGAAACAAACTTAACTGCAAAGGTATTTTCTCTGCCTCTAAGTTCAATATATCTTCTTATATTATTTGGTGTATAAATATATCTATATTGCTCTGGGATTGCCTTGCCCACATTTAATCCATTGTTTTTATTTCATTTATCAAACTTAGTTCAGAAATCAAGGTATTCTTTATTTCTTTCAGAAAGTTCCTTTGATTGATAAGCAGAAGCAACTTTTTCAAAGTCATTAGCTTGGGTAACGATATCAAAGTAGAAAGCCTTTTCTCCTTCGCCTATTGAAATAATATTAGGTACAAGAACAATGAAGTTTATTTGTTCTCCAGATATCTTGTTTAATCAATCAATCGCCGCAACTGCTTCTGATCTGCTGTTTTCAGCGATTCAAATGATATATTTAACATTTGATTCACTTGTGCTTAAGCCGGCTGCATAAGTTAATAATTGACCTAAATGTTTATGGTCTTGAGTTCCATATTGATTTTCGATGATTACACCATCATTTGTGCCGTCTATTTTTGCATATACATCTAAGTAGTAATTTCCAACTGGTTGTTCTGTATGGATGTCTTTAAGTGCTATTCTAAGAGTTTCTTCTATATAGTTCTTACCCTCTTCTTCAAATCACTTGGTAAATTGAGGTTCATTACCAAATATTGATTTTAAATTATGTTTTTCTATTTTTGTAAATTTTATATTTTTCATAGGTTAATTATAAATACTTTTAACTAATTACAACAATATGCAGCAGTTTCAATATAATTTATAAAAAAGGAGTTAAATGAAAAAGAATATTAAAGTTGCTGCTACAATACTTGCGAATCGTATTGGTGCTCCAATAAAAAACAAAAAAGTGACTTTCTTGTTTGGTGCAGGAATTAATTACAATATAGCTGAAGGTGCTAAATCTTGAGGTGATTTAGCATTAAATTCATTGGAGGAATTTGTTAATGATGAAACGGAATTATCTAAAAATATTTCATCAGCATTCGCGAAGCAGCTTTTAAATGATTTTAATAATAACAAGTTATCTCTTTCATTCTCAAAAAGAGTTTCAATTAAGAAAATTAAACCTTTGCCACAGTCTGAAGTTTTATGATTCAAAAAAGGTTATGAAACAATAAAAGCTGCTTCGAACAATAATATTTCAACTTTGACATTTAATTACGATAGAGTCCTAGAAGATGTATTGTTTAAAAAATCAATCAACACCATTAGTGATAATTTTAACTTAACAGAAGCATCAAGGAGTAATGATGATTTTCTCTATCATATTCATGGTCTTGCGGATGAAGAAGGGTATGTAGATTCTAAGGAGACATTACTTTCACTTGGTAGTTATGTTAAAAAAACATCTGGAGTTAGAAAAGTATTGGAACATTTCTTAAATAACAAGCGAGATGCATTTCGTTATGAAACTATAGTTATAATCGGTTCTTCATTAAGTGAAGAACATATTTTGCAAACGTTATCGAAAATTAAAAATGATCCGAATAGAATGGTTGAGATTTTTTGAATTTGTTATTTCCCTATTGAAAGATTTATAGAGAATAGAATAAGGGATATGTATAAAGAATTGAATATAAACATCCTTAATATAAAAACCGATAACGAATCTAGCTTCAAGAAAAATTTTAGAAAGCTTTGAGAGTATATGACGAAGCTTTTAAATAAATCTATTATTCATATTCCTGACGATTTAAAGAAAATACTAGCGGGAGAGAGTGATGGGGGAAGTGCCTTTACTAGTGATGATATAACAAATGACATATACAACATATTTTTAAGTAAGTTGAAACTTGAAAAAAAAGGCGCCTTAACTTTCGAAGAGGCTCAAAAGAAAATAGGGCTTAAAAAACCACTGCAGACCCCTAATTTTTTAAGTGTTGTAAACTGGTTGGAAAATGATGGATATATAAAAAAAGGTGAGATGAAAAAATATTTTTTTAATTGCGATCCGCTTCCAATCAATAACCTCCATTGATTAAAAGAAGTGAATAAAAAAGAGTTGGAATTAATTATGGAGACTTTTGATAAAACAATCAAATATCAAAATAATAACTTCCATAATAGTTTTGATTTTAGTGCCAGCGTTTTTATAACGAAGTATTTTAAAGAGATAGATTTTGATAAATACAAAAACATTCAAAAGTATTTAATAATTAATGCCATTTCCAGACCTAGAAATATACGAACAGCATTAGCTGATAAAGTTGTGAAAAATTTTACTTTGTTGGACTTGGAAAATCACGAAGAAAATGAACGATTTCTTTATTCGACTTTTTATGAGGAAGGTTCAAGAAATTTAACAAAAATAATACAAAGGACTCTGGAGTTTAAAAAAGATTTCTATGGGATTGAAATTCCTAAAAGAATAACATCTTTACCTAATTTTATAATGTCTTTAAAAAACGATCACAATATAAGAAAAATAGTTTTAATTATTTTCTCAATAAAAAAATATAGAGATGCTTTCCTAGAACAAGTGGAAAATATCTCGGAGGCTTTTGCTAATATGGAAAAAATGGTTGAAAAAATGCAATATGCCCAATCATACAGATTTTTATTACTCAGAACACTCTGTCAAATATTTTTAAATACAAAATATGAGACACAATTCATTAAAGAGATATCTAAACAAAATACCCATTTTTCTTCATTCCCTGAAACAAATCATTATAGAATATCTTCTTGAAGTGATGGGGGAGACGCATTTTCTAAATATGATGGTCAACCAATTGATGGTAAAACAGAAATCCTTAATATAGATTCTTGAAAACAAGTTAATAAAATGGTTGAACAAAAAGAATTTAACAAAAAAGAATTTTGAAATGCATTTCAAAAATTCCTTTCTGAAAATAATACATTGAAGGATATTGAAATATTATATGGGATATCCGAATTAGAACATTGTTATGTTAACAATATAAAAAACAGCATTAAAGAAATGGAACTGGAAGAATACATTTGTTTTTTAGAAATGCGTAATAGACTCCTTGGAAATGAAAGATATTATTCTTACGACTATCTTGATATTAAACCCGCCTTTGATAATAAGTTAGAAATTCAAAACTCAATAAATATTCTTGAGGTTGATGCAAAACAACAACAAATTTTTAAAACGCTTAAAAAACGAATAAAAATTCAAAACTATGACAGGTTTTCTATTTGAGCCGATGAAGATACAACAAAATTATTGGAAATATATAAAAGAGAAGAAAGAAACAATAAATATATCGAAGAAATGCTAGATTTGATTTTTGAAAAAGTGTACAAATGGAAACCTGGTTATTTTAAAGAAGTGCTTGATAACTCGAGTTATGAAACTTGGGAAGGGGCACAATTGTATATACGTTATCAATCAACCTGAAACTCAAAGATGCCAACTGTTAATCAAGCTATTGAGTTATATAAGTTAACCGACAAAAAAACAGAGCAATGAAATGCAGAGGCTATTATCTATTTCTTATTCGTGAATCAACAAGAAAAGGATCCTAAAACATTAATTGATTTTCTTCAAAAAGAAAATGGAGAAAGAAATGTTTTTGAGTTCTTCATCAGGAAAATTAAACATTGATATATTTGAAGGTGGATCAAAAATTGTAAGGAAGAAATACCATTTTCGGAAATCGAATTAACAAAATGAGAAGTTGCTTACTTTATATCAAACATAGATGAAGGTAGCTTTGAAAAATATTCAAAAAAACTCTCTGATTTATTTGTGAATAATAAAACTAATCACCTAAATAATGATGAATATTCAACAATAACTAGAATGATAAATAAAAGAATGACACACAAAATTGCTAATTTTTTATATACTCAATTAGAAGCTGAATTGGTCCCAATACAAAAAAACTATAAATATTCTTTATTTCCGGAAGATATCAACAACATGATCAAATTCCTCAGTCCTGAAAAGTCAAAGAAGTTGAAAAGAATGGTTAAAGAAAATAATAAATTTTAAAAACACCAACACAATAATGTGCGGTGTTTTTTTACTGCCTAAATTAAGAATGCTATAAAGATAACTATTAAGCTTATAAGTATAAAGAAGTTATTAATAATAAAGTGAATAACACCAATATATCTTAATGCAACATAGAAGGTATGCCCTTGCTCTAAAGTGCATTTTTTAGATAAAGACTTAAAGTTTGAATCTTTAAGTCTCTTAGCTGTCCCAAAATCATAAATCCAAGCTAATGCAATAGTTGCAAGTAGGTGAATTGAAATAATAATTTATTCTAATTAAAATATATGAATATAATTAATACATGAAAAGAAAAATTATTTATGCCTTAACTCCACTTGCGATTGCAACGCCAATTGCATTAACAATCTCTTGTGGACTGAAAAAAGATAAAACTGAAACACCAAATCCTAATGACTCAAAAAAAGATGAGACTAAGGCGCCAGATTCTAACAAACCAAAACAAGATGAAATCAAGACACCAGAAAAGTCTTTAGCTACTGGAGAATATAAAATAGGTTTCTGAAACATATTAAACGATGGTAAAGGCAAAGGGTATAAGAACTCTGCAATTGCTAAGGTAATTAAATATAACAAGATGACAATGGTTGGATTGGCTGAAGTAGATGATACAAAAGCTGTTACTACAATTGCTGATTATTTATCAGAATATACAAATAACCCTTGAAAAGCAGTTTATACAAAACATAAATCAGGAACTCTTGCGGGTGGTTCGAGTGCAACTGTCGAACATTATGGATTTGTATATAGATCAGATTTATATACTCCTGAAAACTTCGATAATACTACAGAACCTGGTGCAATATATGCAAACCCAAAATTATCTGGAATGCAATACAAAAGACCTCCCTTCGGAGTTAAGTTCAAAACTAAGAATAGTGAATTTACAGCTGCGATAATTCATGCAGATGGTCCGGGTAAAGGTAAGGGAGAAACAAAAGATCAACACGGAAATGGTGTTCAAGAGGTTTGAGAAGCAAAAAATCTTCCTACAGTAATGGATTGATTTGACCAACATGATGGTTCAAATAAAAATATGATCTTTATGGGTGATACAAATATTCATACAACATATAAAAACGAACCCTTCAATTCTTTAGTTGATAAAGGTTATAAACCAATGTTGAAACTTGGAAGTGCTAATTCAACTTCTTTAGGAACAAAGGTTGATAATTATGCAAATACATACGATAAAATCTTCACAAACATTGCCTCAGCGAATTCTGGAGATTACTATAAACTATATAATGTTTTTAAAGACAATATTATTGATCAACAAACTTTATTAAAAGAAACTCAAGATGCTAATAAGCATTATAAGAATTTAATAAGATCAGCCATCTCCGATCATTGTCCAGTTTGAGCTATTTACAACTTATAAATAAAAAGACTAGAGATAGTCTTTTCTTTATTTGGTTTATAGTCTTATCATTTAAGTAAACTTTATAACTAATCAGCATTTTTATTTGAAGTTTCATAATCAAGTATTTCTTGTTCGATTCTTTTTTTCAAGTCTGAGAGTTTGGAAGAGGAAAAGAAGGTTCCATCACCCCCAGTGATAAACGCGAAGGCGGCAAGTATTAAAAATCATAAAAAACCAATTGGAGGGATATAAGGTCACAATCTAATTAATGGTTTTTTCATTCACATCTTAAGTTCTTTGTCATTAAATTTCAAAGAAGGTCAACCCATATTACGTAAAATAATTTCAATATATGATGGCTTATCACCCAATTCCTTGATTATTCTTTTATAAATAAAAAGATACTTAAAACATAATCAAAGAATTTGAGAAATATGTATTAAGGTTGTCCCAATCAAAGCGAAAATACTATAGATTCATGGTTGAGTTATTTCTGGTTTTTTTAAGAAAAAGTAAGTGAAAAAAGGTACTATAACAACTACGCATCATACCAACAAAAAAATTGTTGGTAAGCTTATTATGTGTAAACCTATTTTTTTATTTAATTTAATGGCACGTTTTTTAGTTTTGATGCTTTCTTCTATTTTCATATACTTTAATTTTATTCTTTATAAAGCATTACAGAGTGCTACATTATTCTATCTAACTAATTCAACTTCTTTAGGAACAAAGGTTGATAAGTATGCAAATACATACAATAGAATCTTTACAAACATTGAATCAGCCACCCCCAATCATTGTCCTGTTTGAGCTATTTACAATTTATAAAAAAATACCAACACAATAATATGTTGGTATTTTTCTTGTTCTGAAGTTAAAAGCATGACATATTTAATTAGTTAAACACATTTTAAGTATGTGTTGCTTGATTCTTATGTTTAAATTGTCAATGGCATGACGTGCCCCTCTAACCATTTCAGTAGTTAAAAAATAGTGTATTCAACTTCACTTTGCAACTTCTTTATTTAAAACTATGGTTGAAAAGCAAGAGAAGGCAAAAATTTCTGCAAAAGATTCCATAACATCCTTTTTAGAATAGTTTGAAATCTTATCGCGAACTAATGGTTTTAAGAATTTTCAATTTCGTTCTTTGTCCAAAGGGATAACTTCTCCTTGGAAACGTAAGTAGTCAACAACTACCTCATATGCAAATTCATCATAATCCATTTCTAGCAACTTACCAAATTGGAAATTTCATATATGTCCCAATTCATGGGCTGTTACTTTAAATAGAAAATTTCAATCATTGAAATGGTCTACTTGGTCGTTTTTCATATTGATGATCATTCATTCTTCATTACTTGCTCGTCCCGCATAACTCTTTGATTTGTCACCTTTAAACATGACTTTAAATTTTAATAAGTTGAAAAGTTCTTGATCAAAATGGTTGGTTTTATTAGACATGAAATGCCTAACTTTTTGTACAACTTCTTTATTTCGTGCATATTTCGTGATGAAACGAACATTGTGTGCTTTTTGAAGTTCATTATATCTATCATTATTTGAATAGAGGTTTGACTCAAGGTTTGATAATCTTTTTAAATGATGATCAACAATATCAAAAGCTTCTTCCATTTGTCTTAATTTAATGTCCAGATCATTTGTTTTCATTATAAGTATTATACACACGAGTTTTTAAGGTGTTGAATAAGAATGTTAAATAAATATTTAATGAATTAAGCTTAATGTGATTGCAAATATGGTGGGGATAAAGGTGATAAGTTCCGATACATATTTATTGCAAATTTATAATCAATAACTATTACATTAATATTAATTTTAATTTAATGGTTTTACTTCCGAAGATTATTTAAAGGCATAAAAAAAATGCCGGTCGCTATGCCGGCCTCTAAGTATTAGAGGATACCTATATGCAATGGGATATCAATATTATTATACCAAATACGCAATTGAAAATATACTAAAATTACATAAAAACCAATTTTTAATAAATAACTATAATAAAAATATTATGAACATAGCTGACAAATAACAAGAAAACAAAGTCCTAGACTTATTTTATCTTTTTAAGTTTAAGAACTAAATATCACACAGTTATGTTTAGTATATTCAGACAATGATATTGATATGTTTAATTATCTTGGAATTAAACTCCTTATCTTTGACTTTCTTAATCATATGGTTTAAATTATCACTTTTATCATATATTGATAAATATGATAAAACCCAAAGTTTAAATACCTTAATAAAATACTCATTGGACAAAAGGTGTTTCCTACTTTGTTCAATATAAGATAAAAATTGCAATATCATCATAACGACCTAATACCACATTAGATGGAACTTATCCTTTGGTTATTTATTAATATCAAACACAATCACCAAAATAAGAAGGTATATAATTCTTGTATGAATAAATTAATTAAAAATACATTAAAAACATTAACTGTTGCACCCATAGCCTTGCCAATAGTTATTGCTGTGTCATGTGGAGAAGATGAACAATTAAAAAAAGATCCAGAAGATCTTGAGATTCACCAAGGTATAGCTGATAAGAAATTTGTTTTTTCTAAAGGTAATTTGATAGACCCTAAAACAAAAGAGTTATCAAAAAGCTTTTTAGATGACATCACTAAATTCCACGAAGGAATTGAAAAAGGTCTTGAGAAGTTTAAAGGTAAAGAAGGAAAAGTGTGACAGAAAATAACTTATGATTTTTCTGGAAGTAAATTAACTTCTTTTCCATGAAAGGTATTTAATTTATTTGAACAAGATAGAAAAATCTTTGAATTCCCTATAAAACTAATATTGAATAATAATGAATTAACTTCATTTGATTTTAAAAGATTACCTAGAAATATTGTAAAACTTGATCTTAGTCATAATAAACTTTCTGGTGAAGCTCCTTTAAAAGATTTTAAATATAAACATCAAGGGATTTATGTTAATTTAAAACATAATAACTACACAACATATGACAAAGAATATTTAAAATCTCTTAAAGATAGTGACCATGGTATCACTGTTGTTAAAGATGATGAAAGTATAATGAATAGATATAAACTATGAGATAAGAATATATTGGGTCTTATAATGGAACCTCGAATGAAGAAATACAACGAAGGTAAACACTCAATGAGTTTTCCAGAAATATATTCAGATAAAAATATGGAAATTTCATTAAGTGTTGCTCAAGCCGTTTTCGCTAGTAGCAGCAAATACACACGTGTAATCCTTTCAGATAACAAAATCAAATGATAAAGTTAAATTCAAAAACACCATTGCAATAATGCAAGGTGTTTTTTATTATCCTTAAATCAAGGGTGCTATAAAAAGTAAATAAGGCATATTTTGTTTTTGTCGCATCAATTCATAAGAAGAAAGATTTGAAAAAAACTTTTTGATTTTTCCAACAACAATTTAGTATCATTTTTTAATAGACATAATAAAAATAAAGACATAGGAGAATAATGTGATGTTAACTAAAACTAAAAAAAGGATAGCGTTGGGAACACTTTCATCTGCTGCTATTGTAGCTTTACCAATTGCTACAGTTATTTCATGTGGAGATATAAGCAAACTTCAAACAAAAGTGAAGGAAGTCAAAAGAGATAAAGATATAGATCTTGAAACAGATACAGTAAGAAATGATTCGCAATATATAAGTTCTGTTGTTCAAGCGATTTTAATAAGTGGAAGCAATAGTACACTAAGAAATCTGGCAGAACTTGATAGAAGAAAGTTCAAACATAGCATTAGTTTGGTTGAATTTATAAGATTAAGAGACACTGAAAGTGCTAAAATAGCAAGCACAACACAGGACATTAAAATTGAATTTGATATTACTAAGTGAGCCACTGAATATGAAAAATCATTTTTACAAGCGATGGATGAAAGAGTTGGGATCAGAAGTATAACTTTCCATTGATCAAATAATTCATCATACAAATTTGAAATAGGTAATGGTTCCTTATTGAGTGAAACTTTGGACAAATTGAAAAATGTTCGTTTATCATTGATTGATAAAATGGAAAGTTCAGAATATAAGAAATATTTAAAAAAATATAAAAAAGCACAATTAAAAAGAGATAACTTGGAACTTTGAAAACTTAGAAATGACACATATTCTAAATTACTTGAGGAAGTTGATGATATAGATGCGAAAATAGGGATTTACGCTAATAAGGCTAGAAAAATAATCAATACAACAATTTGAGATGAATGAAGAAGTAGAACACGTAGATAATATGCGAAACTAAGAAAATAAAACAAGGAACTAGCCTTGTTTTATTTTCTTCAATTTAAGTGCTAAATATCACATTGATCTATTTAGTGATATTCAAACAATTATGTTGACCTGTTTAATTATTTTACGATCAAAGTTTTCATCCTTGACCTTTCTTAATAACATAGTACATGTGAAGATTCCTCATCCAAATACATATACACCTGTAACTCCGATGGCGATCCCGATTCATAACTTAATCCCTGGGAAAACCTTAGCTATGAAAACAATCATCATTACCTGAAAAAGAACTAATAAGAATATCTCAACTCCAAGGAAGATTTTTGTTAGTTTTCTAAATTTTGTTATTTGTTCACTCATATATAAATTATAAAACTTTTGAAGGTATAAGTCAAAATGGGAAATGCTAGTAACCTTATTGCTTGATGACTGCAAACATTGATAAATTATATAAAGAGGGGCGATGTTTCAATGTTTATAAGTGCCCTTGCACATATATTTTGAATGGATTTTCGAATGATGTATTTAGTAAGAACTAATTAAAATTACTTGTAATTGCAACTTTAATTTTTTGAACCTTCATTGAAATCATCCATAAATAAACGAACTAAACTATTTGATTTTTCATAATCATAACCACTTTCTTCTAAATCTCTTTTTAAACGGTACCTTATTTCCTCACTTTGGAATAAGATATTTTTAAACACTTCTTTTGCTTCCTTGTGGTACAACTTTAATCAATCAATTGTAGGGAATTCAAAAGAATAAAATATTAGTGCATGTTCAATAATCGCTTTTTTCCCTTGGTTAAAAATAGTTTGATCTATAGTGTTTAAATTTGATGCTGATTTACTATCTAAAAATTCATTCATTAAATCTTTTTGCTTTTTAATATTCTTTTTAAGTTCAATGCTATTGCCTCAATTATTTGAATTAATGAATTCATAAATTTCAGAAATTTCATGATCTAAAATATTTTGTTTTAAACTGATTCATTCATTCAGTTTTTCCACTTTAATTTCTTGTCGTCTTATTTCCCTGTCGTTACTTCAAATTAACGAATGATAAATACTTCTAAGGAGTTTTGTGTAATGAGTGTTTGAAGCAGTTGTTCTATAAGGGCCGATTTCTAATGGGTATTTTGAACTTATTTTTTTAACTTCATTCACAAAGTTAGTAATTGGATTGTTGGATAAATCATTAAAGGCCGATGCGTCGTTAATAATAAAGAAGAGCATGTTAGAGATGAAAGAAGTTTCCATGAAAGTTTCATTATTAATTAGAAGTATTTCTTGTATTTTGGGTTCGCGTAGTCCATCTTTATCACTTTTAAAGAAGGTTACAATATTTAGTTCTTTTTTAATTTTGTCCAAAGCTTCTTCTCATTCCTTTAATAGTTTAAGTTTTCGCGATAAATTTCTATTTTGGTATGAATCAAGTTCTTTATTTTTTGATGACTCTTTTTCAAGGGATTCTATAGAGGCGTTTATAGTTTCGGTGAAAGTGTCTAATGAATTGTTGAAGGTGTTGTCATCTTCAATTTGAAATTTAGGTTCTTCTTGTAACACATCTTTATTATCATTCGTTTCCAATTTAACAAATGGTTTGTTTTTTGAAAAGAAGAGAAAATTATTATATATTGATATAATTGACATTTTTAAAATAATTATATATTTTGTTAATTCAAATGAAGAAAGGAAATTTTGCCTAATATCTTCTAACATCCTAATTGTTAATGTTTCTATTTCTGTTCTTGAATTAGTGAAATCATCACCAACCTCTCTTAGAGAAGACTTATTATTTAAAACTAGAATTTTTAATTCTTCTAATATAAGAGGGGTAGAGCTTACCACTTTATTTCTTAGTAGATTTTTCACTTCAAATTCTCTTGCATTATTTTTAAAACTATAATATCTTATTATTTCTTGATTATTACTTATTGTCGATAAGTTATTTTTGACTAAGAATGGTAAGAAATCACAAATAAAATCTTTGATGCCAGGGATGGTTTTATTCACCTGTCTTCAACCCTTTATTAAATCTCTATCGTTGTGAACTTCTTTTATTGTTTTTTCCGAAATATTTTTTAAGATAAAATTTAAGTTTGCATCACTAAAAAACTTTTCTGAATCATCTGGTCAGTATGTTTTTATTTTATCTCGCAAACCAGGTTTTATTGCGTTTTGCAAAGAATTAGCATTTACATTATTTATAAATGTTGAATTTGGTATTAATTTAGTCCCGAAATCTTTAGAAGAATTTCTGTCTTTTAATTCACCGTCTTTATTCTTCAATTCTTGATTTAGAATTCCTCAAATTAAAAGGTCTATTTCTATTACAAATCTTACGTTATTTGCGTTGTAAAGAAGGTTGATATTTTCAAGAATTGAGAATATAACATTTGTTCTTTTAACTCCATCACTATTCAGTCACTCATTCAATCTATCTAAATCCTCTAAGTGTATAGTTATCACTTTAAAACGACTTTTCTTTTCCAAAGAATGGGCAATGAAAATATTATTACTTTGGTCAACTAAAAAATCATTTATATTTTTAGTTTTAGAGCCATCCAGTCACTTTTTGAAATAATACATCAATATAGTTAAGGGTATATCTATTGCACCTGAAATTAATGCTTTAACTCAATTAGATTTATCACTACTTGCTTGAATTGTATCCATATCAAATCCATTAAGTGCATAAAAAAGGATGACTGGTATAGCTAAAAGTAAAGAAGAGGCGAACAATATAAAACCAATTGTTTTGGATAGCATGTGAGAGGTTTTGCAACCTTCTTCGAAATTTTCTTCTCTTAGAATTCTTTCTAAATCAATTTGTTTTCTTTTTGGTTTTAAGGCATTGATAATGGTGCCTCAAATCATTTTTTTGATATACAAATGAGTTATTTGACCTTCGCTGTCATAAGATCTGTATTTTTTTCTTTTTTTATCCTCATCAATTCCCACCGTAAAAATATTTTTTTCATTTGATGGATAATCATCTAGATTTTTCAAAGAGAATAAATTTCAAAAATTTAGTCTAATAGTTTTTTGTCTCCTGGATAAAATTGCATTTTTTATTTTTGCACTATTTTTTCTTGAAAAGAAGTGTGTAATGTAATATGCTGGAAACAGTAATAATAGAAAAAAATTAGTGGAAAAATTCCTAAAACTTTCAGATCATGAGATTCCCATTTTGGCAACCGTGCTTTTTCCGACTCCATTTTCACCTATGATGAATATATTTTTTTTATTATTCAACGCTTTTATAATATCTTCAACATTTTTTAGTTTTGTTTCATCCAATTTTCTTTGTGTTATTTCTTCTTTAGCGCCTTCAATATTTTCCGATAGTTTATTTTCGGTTAAAAAATTATTTTGGTATTCATAATTTAAAGTAACCCTCTTTTTTATTTTTTTATTTTTTTTAGAGTTTTTCCTTTTCTCTTTTCATTCTTTAAAATTTATTTTTGATTTCATTCTAATTACTCTCCTTTTAATTAATGTATTATACACACATGCGACCAATTAAAGGCAATAAGGTAATCGCCCAAAACCACTTTCGATATGAAAGTATTTTGTAACACCCTTTCCAATAAAAAAAGAAAAACCTCAAAATGTTGAAGCGATATTTATGATAATGAGCTTGTCTATGGAATCAACCCTGCACTAACTCCTATAATAGAAATGATTACATTGGTATTTAGTCCTGCAATTGGGGCAAATTATAGTAAAACACTTCCAAAGCATAAGAAGAGGCAATTAATGAAATTTGCAATAACACACACATTTACCCAATAATGTATTTTTTTATTGAGTATTTAAAACTATAAAATAATCTTCAAAGTTAATTGGAGTTAAGTTTTTCACCTTATTTTTTGATTTCTTTTTATGAAGGTTCAATACCCTTTTCTTATCTAAGTATTTTTGTTTTGGTTGAACTACATGATATTACAAGGGAAATTGGTGCAACTACCAATGTGTTGCTGATTATCATTTTATTATTTTCTTAATTTTAAAAATAAAAATCAACATAGGATAGTCGAATGAAGAGGATACCTTTAGTGTTGATATATAACGTTTATTAATAGCGTTATTTACTTTGGTATATTGCTGATTTCAGCTTCTTTATAAAGTGTATAATGTCTCATATGAGGGCAATTGTATATGGACACAATACTGAAACTGATGAATGAGTTGAACTTTTAAATAAAAGCGGTTTTTGAGCATTCATGAATGGATTGCCATTCATGATAAAGCGAACAATAAAATTATCTAAAAAACATAAAATGAGAACTTATCTTTTATTAGAAAAGAAAAGGGGAACATTGGCACTATTGCCCATTAGTTTTAAAACTAAATATAATGGTCCATCCATAACCTACAATGGTGATTTTGAACAAGCAAGTGAATGAAGGGTGAGGAAAACAATTCCTGGACTTACTTTAATTGGGGAAGGGCAAAGGTATTGAACTAAGAATGTTCAATTTATCCCTCCTTCAATAATGAGATTGAATTCAATGGATATGTTTATTGAACATTGAGATTCAATTGAGCATAATCACATTAATACTATTTCAGATTTTGTTATAAATGCCGTTTCAGAATTACAAGATGAAGCCGTCCTTTATGAAGCGCAAATGATAATGGAGAATCATGAAGTTTTCGAAGAATTCTATGAGGAACTTAAACCACTAGGGATTAAAAAAGAAACTTTTAAACAAGCTTCTAATAAATATTTTGAGTTTATAGAAAAAATCCTTGAAGAAGAAAATGAAGAGTTATAGCACCTTAATGTATGTTTGGATTAATGTGAACAATAAAATTTACAAGAACAAGAGTGAAGACATTTACTTGGCAAACACAATTAAAAGAATATAATGTTAATATAATTCACTTGGAGGTAGAAAAATGTTTCAAATTAATTTTATGAATAGAAAGTTGTCAAAGTTAAAATCTTTCTTTATTGCATTGCTAGTTATTGCTTCTAGTTACTTTGTAATTAATACAATAACAATATGATCACCAATAAACGAAGATGTAAGAATGGTTCTTGGATTATTTATATTTGCAATCTATGCATCCTCAGTAGTTCTTCTTATCTTAATAATTGTAGAATGTGTTTCTATAAATAAATTAAGTCCGGGATACGGTTTAAAAATTCAATGTATCTTTGTTTCCATTTTCATTGGAGCTATCGCCTTATTCTTCCTTCTTGGATTAATAAGAGTAGCTAGTGAAACAAATAGTGGCGATATTGCAAAAGCGGCAATACATTCTACTAGAACTAAAGTTACAGCATGAGTTATGGTCTCTCTTATTATCTCTGGTGTAATTGCATTCTACGCAATTTCACTAACAAAAATAATGAGACTAATAAAACGAAACGAAAAGTTAGCAGAACAAATCAAAAATAACACTCAAGATGAAAATTCTGAAGAACAAAAATAATACTTATACAAAACACCTCTTTGATTGGTGTTTTTTTATTTACTTAAATATCAATGTTAGATAATAATAAAGTTTATACGAACTATTAATCAATATAATTGATGTATGAAAAATAACAAAAATAATAACTTATTACAGAATTCATTCATTAAGAATTTTGCAATCAATAACACAATAAAATGAGAGAGATATCAAGCCAATGAAGGTGGAACTTTTGATATCAATGATATTAATGATGAAAGTAGATTAGATGCTTACAATCAAGAAGTGAAAAAAGACATAATTACACTAGAACAACAAGGTCTTCAAGTCGTGAATAAAATAGTTCAAGAAACTAATGAGAATGAAAAGATTAAACTAACAAGACAAGAAGCAGTTACGTTAAAATTCTTCTCATTACTTTTAGGAGTTGAATCAAGTGATAAAAAGGACTCACAAGAAGCTCAATTAACATCTATATTGAAATACTTCAAGCAATTTACTAAAACGGGCTCAATTAGCGTCCAAAAAGACTATTATGGTTCAATGGAACCCAATCCTTTTGAAATGAAGGTTGAAGATCTTTCTGGGAATGATGCTGAATGAGATGAATGAACAAAAAGAAATGTTACCGATAAAACTCAAGCTCTTATGAAGGTCTGAGAAACTATCCAAACGAGAATGTTGATATTTAAATTTGATGAACCAAAATTATTACTTCAAGAATCAATAAATTTTAAAGAGAAAAATCAAAATGGTTCTACTAAATATACATTCATGCCAATTGCTTCAAATATCGGAATTCTATTCTTTGTAGACGCTACAACTTCAGGAGAACAAAACAAAGAAGAAAACTCTATATTCTTTGAAAATGATATTACTAAAATAAAGAATGAAACTATTTATAAAAATGCTGAATTAATCAAACAAAAACAAAAAGAATATATTGAAGAAAAAGAAGTTCCAAACAAAGAAGAGGAAGAATATCAAAAAGGATTATTTTTACTTTTCGAAGCTTCTAATTATTACAGTAAAGAAGATATATTTGTCTTTGATGTTTTAAAAGAAAATTCAAGAATTGCTGACGTTTGAAATGCAAAGGCATTAATTGAAAGTAATTCAAAAGTATTGATTTATCAAGATGAAAAACATATCAAAGAAGCAGAAAAACAAGTATCAAAAATAAGTAAATAATAGGTAAATACCAACAATTATGTGGGTATTTTTTATTACCTAATTTTGATAAAAAAGTGATGTTTAGAAAAAAATAACCTTTTGATATAGAACGTTATTTAAGTATATGAATAAGAGGTAAATCAGTCATTATGAAATGCATTAAACAGTGAAAATACTTACCGATACCAACCAATATTAACAATTGTAAAAACAACACATTTCAATATAGTAAAAATAAATTAATGGGTTAAGCAAAACTCTCTAAAAGGTGCATAAAATCAAGGTTTTTAATAAAATTAGTCTTTATGTTAATATTGATTTAAGGTATCTTAATGTAATTAATTTTATAAATAAAGATGCTAAATTAATCTTCAAAATACATTTACGCCAAATGTTTTTAAAAAAACAAAATGGGTTTGAGGAAAATCATTGAACAAGGAGAATAGAGAAATGAAAAAAGCCAAAAGAATCGCCATGTCTATAGGTGTTGTGTCATCTGTTGTTATTCCAACAACGATGATCGCAACAACTGCTCAATCAAATGGAGCAAGGTCAAAATTAAATATATTTGAGAGTCAACAAACTAACTCTCTTAAAAATGCATATTATTTAAACTCAATACCAACAGAAAACCCTAAATTGGTAAATGCATTTATCAAACCAAAAGGAAAACAATTTGGAGCACTTGGTTTACATGGATTTATGGAGTCTATCAACAACAAGACTTATGTAGGAACTTTTATGCAAGGTCTTAAAGTATTGAAAGGAAATACTTTAGAATATTTTGCTCATGATGAGAATGGTTCTCTTGATAAAACCACAAGTATGCGTGATGGTTTCATGAAAGAAATTAATGGAACAATTTATGTTGGAACTCAATCAAAAGGATTGATGATTTTAGACAAACAAAACATATTAAGACCAGTAAATAAAAATGGAAAAGTTATTGATGTTGAAAAAGGGTTTATTGAAGAAATTGATGGTGTTGTTTATGTAGGAACAACAAATAAAGGATTAATGATTTTAGATGAAAAAACTGGTCAACTTAACCCGATAGATGTAGGTAGATTAAGATTTAATAAACAAATAAATATGGCTGATGGATTCATAAAAAAGATTGATGGAAAAATCTATATTGGAGCTGCATCGGGATTGATGATTTTAGATCCTAAAACAAACATAATGAAAAAGATTGATGGAACTGATTTATCGAAAGGGTTTATTGGTAAGTCTGATGGAGATATATTTGTTGGAACAAATGGTAGTGGATTGATGAAACTTAAAGGTGAAAATCTAAATACTTTCGATATTGAAGATGTTACTGATGGTTTTATGAAAACTATTAGTGGAACAACGTTTGTTGGTACATACGAACATGGATTAATGAGATTAGATTACGATGGTCTAAAGCCAATTGATGGAACTAAAGTTGCGGGTGGATTCATTACACAAGCTAATGGCGAAATATACGTTGGTGCATTTGATCAACCTATTAAGAAATTGGATTTCTCAGAAGTGATTAAAAAGAATAAAGAATTCATGGAAAAATCTTTTGATAATTTACCAATTCAAAATCAAGGTACAAAATCAGTTGTGGATATTGCAAGTGAAATAAAAGATAGATTATCTCTAAGACAATATACAGGTGTAATTGCACCAGGATTAAACTATTCAGAAGTTACAAAGATAAGTGCTGTTGGAGATTTAAAAACAAGTAAGATAACACTTCATATAGAATTGCAAACTGCAACAATAACAACTGTGGTTGAAGCAATATTAGTGGGTAAACCTGCTCCAAAACCCGTTGTTAAAAAGAAACCTGTAGTTAAGAAACCCACAGCAAAGAAAACAACTCCCAAATCAACAAATCAACACACTAATGGTAAGAGTGTTGCGAAACCTGTAGTTAAGAAACCTGTAACAAAGGATGTTGTTACAAAGAAACCAGTTATTAAAAAAGTACCTATCACTAATTTAGGTAACCTTAGACATACTGCTGATTTAGAAAATCATAAAAAAGGACATAAAACAAAATGAATAATCATTGGAGTTTCTTCAGTTCTTGGAGGGCTTATATTGTTAGGTGGAATAATCTTCATATTTAAAAGAAAAAATAGAAAACAGAAATAAAAAAACACGCATTATTATGCGTTGTTTTTATTATCTTCTTCGTCATCTTTACTCTTACGGATTACTGTGATAATAAGAGCAATAACACTCATACCAGCTAGTCCAGAAAGAAGAGTAAGTCATCAATTAGTTTTTGAATCTGCTTTTGTATTAACTTTTTGTGATTTGATAGGGTGAAGACTTCCATCTTTTAATACTTTATGGTCGTTTGGAATAACTTCGATTTGTGTTTCATCTCCATCACCTAAACCAGTAACAAATATTTTATTACCAACAATTTTAAGTTTACCTTTTGCGCCCTTAGCAAGTTTTACATGCATCTTCTTAGGGTCAAAGTTTTTAACGACGAATTCTACTTCACCATCTTTGGTATCCTTCGAAGAAGGTTTCTTAATCTTTTGTGTAATAGAAGGTTTATCAAGTCCCACATGGGTTTGTTTGATGTCTTCTTTATTAGAAGTAACAGTTTTTGAACCATCAGAGAAAATTGAACCTTTATTTGCAACTACTTCGATTTGAGCAGTTTCACCATTTTTTAATCCACTAACAATAGCTTTACCATTAACTACTTTAAGAGTTCCATGTGAACCTTTAGCAAGTTTGATTTTCATCTTTTTAGGATCATAGTTAGTGATGTCAAATGTTGCTTCACCATCTTTAGTTGAACTAGTTGATGGTTTCTTGATTGTTGCTTTAATTGTAGGTTTAGTTAATCCTTTGTAAGTTTGTACAATATCTTTAACTGTTGATTGAATAGGAGTTGTAGATTTATCATCTCATTTTTCACCTGGATTAAGAACAACTTCAATTTGTGCTTTATCTCCATTTTTTAATCCACTAACAACAACTTTCCCGTTAACTACTTTTAGAGTTCCGTTAGAACCTTTTGTAAGTTGGATTTTCATCTTTTTAGGATCATAGTTAGAAACATCAAAAGTTACTTCTCCATCTTTTGTTGTATCAAGAGTTGGTTGTTTAACGGTAGCTTTGAAAGTTGGTTTAGTTAGACCCGAGAAAGTTTGGATTGTTTTTTCTTTTTTGGACTTGATTGGTGTTGTAGTACCATCAACTCATACTTCACCTGTTCTAGGTTCGATTTCAATCTGAACTTCATCTCCATTAGCTAATCCAGTAACAACGGCATTACCATTCTTATCTATTGTAAGTGTTCCCTTAGAACCCTTCGCAAGAGCAATTGTCATCTTTTTAGGATCGAAACCAGCTATCTTAAATGTTCTTGTTCCGTCCTTTGTAGTTTTATTTGTTGGTTTCTTTTCAGTTGAACCACTAATAGTTGGTTTTGTTAAACCTACAATAGATTTTTGTGATACTGAAACAGCTTTAGAGATAAGGGGTTTCAATGCATTTGATGATCAACTCTTAGCTGGAGTTCAAGTATTCATTCTATTATCATAAGGATCTGTTTTTAAAACTGCTTGAATTTGAGCAGATTCACCACTGGCTAATCCACTAACAACAGCTTTATCGTTAACCATTTTAAGAGTCCCTTTTGAACCGGGTGCTAACTCTATTTTCATTTTAAGTGGATCATAGTTAGAAACATCAAATGTAACTTGTCCATCTTTTGATGTAGTTGTTGTTGGGTTTTTGATAGTTGATGCGAAAGTTGCATTTGTTACACCACGATAAAAGTTGTAAGTAACTTTCTCTCTTTTGGTTGCAACACCAGCGAAAGCAGGATCATAATATTCTTTTGCTGTTATGACTTTACCCTTACCGTCTTTCCCTGTTATTTTTTCATAAAAAACTTCAACACTTGCAACATTACTTATATCTAAAGGTTTATAAAAACCATCTTTATCATATTTTAAAGTTTCAGTTGCTTTTGTATCTCTTTTGTGAACAATAACAGTTTCTCTATAAGGTAATCTAATTAGACTATTTACATCAAAGAATTTATCATTTTGAACGGCCTTAGGCGCATAAAAGTTTAAAGAGTATCTTGATTTAACTGAAAGCTCAACTCAAGAGTTTGATTGTCTTTGATCATTGATGTCAACTTTATAGTAGCCATTAAGTGTGAATTTTTCTTTTGGATGTAAGGCAAATTGCCTACTTACTTTTAGGAATTCATCATCTTTAAAACGAGCGATTCAATCTCCCCCACCTTGTCTTGGGAAGCTTTTTTTATCACCCGTTAATTTAAACTCTTCTTTAGTATTATGTCTAACAAATTTAAGATCAGAAGTTAACACGTTTCCGTTGGAGTCATCGTAGTGCAATCCTTTTCATTTAACATGGATACCATTAAGACCAAGTGCTAATCATTCCTCACCTGTAAAAGTTTCACTAAAGTGTGCGCCTTGATCAACATTTCATTTATAAACGTTTGAGTATTCTTTTGTAGGAGTGGGATTCACATCTTTAGCATTTGGATCATCCGGAGTTGTTAAAGTTTTTTCATCTTTAATTCCTACATAATATTTTTGGGTTGCTGTTGCTGCTGGTGCTGAATAAGTATGCAATGAGTTACTTTGTAAATCTAATTCGGGCAAATTGATGGTTTTTTCCTCTGTTGTTTGACCGATAGCAATAGTTCCGCCAATGGTTACTGCTAAAGGTAAAGTAGAAAGGGCTGCAAATTTAACTATTTTTTTATTTTTTGTTTTCATTTTCTCTCTCTTTCTTTTCCCTAAATATCCAGCCAGAAAGTCAGACAATTTAAAAAATGCTGATATAAGACACATTTTTTCATTTAATCAGAGCAAGACTTTATTGGGTATTTAGTGAATGTTTTAGTATATAGGTAAAACAATAATAACACAATGTTTAATTTTGGGAAATTCATAAAAAAGAAAATATAACCGAATATTTATATGTAGAACAAAATTCGCTGTTTTAAATAAAAAAAACACAGCAGTAGCATTAAAAAAATAAGGTTATTTATGAAAAAAAACTAACTGTTGACAATGATGCAAATTTAACCTCAAAAAAACTAAAAAATGATATAATTTTTATTATGAAAAAAACATTAATTAGTGTGGGAGTAGTTTTTGCTATCTCTATGCCAGTAATGTCAGCAGTTGTTCGTCAGACCCCAAAACATGAAACAAGCAGATTTCATCAAATAGCCAACAATGAAATGAATGCATATGCCAACAAAAGGATAAGTGCATACACCATCAAACAAAATTCGAGAGAAAAAGAAATTGATGATATGAAATTCTTCTTGGACAAATTTTGAGTTAATGATCTTTCTGTAGAATCTGATTCTAAGAATGTTGTTAACCAAGTGCTTACACAAATTGGTGTAACAGATAAAGCAAAGTTTGTTAAAAAATTCCATGGATTTAGAACGCAAAGTAGTGGTAAAACCATTTTTGATAATGCTCTTATTATCGAAGCGTTTAAATTAATTGTCGACACGTACAACCTAAACTCAAAAAGTATCAACTTGAAATTAAAGACTGATGAGTGAAGCAATGCTGACTTAGATAAAGACCTAAGATTCTTGAGAAACTTCAAGAACTTAAACTCTTTAGAAATTACTACGGTATATAACAGTCACACATCATCGACATTCCAACCCGAAACATTAGGGAAAATTAATTGATTCTCTCAATTAGCCTTTTTGAATAAACTTACTTTAAATTATGTGGATAATACTAATTCAGGATTACCTAACCACATAACAAGTCGTTTAAGCAATGTAGACTTTAGTGAATTGAAATTCTTAAATGATTCAAACATTAGAACTGTTGACATTTCACACTTTATTATTAATGATGCTCACAAAACAAACCTTTTACAGTTTGTACAAGCAACAGATGACTTCTTTAAAGAGATACCTTTCGGACTGAAAATTATCATGCAAAACCAAAAACAAGCAGATATTATTTCACGTTCTAAATATCTAATTGAAGATAACTCACTTGCTCCATTAATAACAATCAAAAAGAATATAGCTAAGAACATTCCTTTAACAGCAGACTTAAACTTAAGGTCTACTTTTGAAAAAATCACCATAAATGATCAAAGGGTTGATTTTAAAATCATTGATGAGAAAGCACATCTATATTTCAAAAATGATAAAAACATCAGAGCGAAACTGGCATATAGAGTTGGAGATAATGCTTATTACACAAATGACTACAAAGGCGCTACTCTAGCTCCTCAAAACTTAAGACACAAAATTTTAAATGATGGAAAACCATTTTTACACGATGAAAATAGTATTCAAAAACTTATTTCAAAAAATAATATTAAGTTTAAAGAACTTGATGAGAATAACTATAAGACTTACTTTGATAAAGAAAAGTTCATAATTGACGGTAAACAATACGACCCAATTCTAATTGCTTCAAAAATTGTTCCGAACTATGACTTGACAAAACTTAAATTCAAAGTAAAAGGTAAAAATATATTCTTTACTTCAATACAAGAAGCTAAGAATGATTTTAGATATTTCAAATATATCGACTCAACAAACTCTGAAGGTATTGATTACAACAAAGATTTAGAAACAAAAAGGGAAAAAGCTTTAAAGAGTATATTCCAAAAACCAACAGCTATAAATGGTGAACTAGTTCTATCAGGTGAAAGATACTATACAAGAATTTATAAAGGTAAATTAATTTGAGATGTTCCTAAAGCAAAAATAGATCTTTCAAAAATGAGATTCCAAGATACCAAAGGTGACATCTTCCATGAAATAACTAAGAAGAGAGCATTCGATAAAGGTATTAAGATAACTGAAATCATTTCACAAACACACTATGACTTACCTAAGCTTCCTGAATTCAATACAATACTGAATGATAAATTCGATCAAAACGTTGTAATTGATGACAAGAGATATAAATCAATGGTGTTTGATAATAAGAGTTTCTTCTCTTCAACAATAATGTCTAAAATACATTTCCAAGTTGAAAGAAGTTCACTAAATGATCCAACTAAGAAGGAATTAGTATACTTTACAGTTCTTAATTCAACATTAACTAAATTACTTATGGGTAATGATGATTTCATTGATGAAAATGGATATCGTTATTTCAAAGATAGTCTTTCAAGTGTTAAGAACTCATTAACAAAAGCTATTCTTGACAGAAGAAAATTCTCAAAACCTTCAACTATAGAAGATCATTTCGCATTAAAAACTGATGGTGGGATAAAACACTTCAAATCAATCTTTGTTGATGGTCAAGTTAAATGACTAAACAACAATGGAGAAGACTTATCTAAGATTGGTTATATAGTTGAAAGTTTAAGTGGGGAACCATTCTATGTTACTGAAGAATACTTTAAGAAACATAGGAAAGAACTTATCAATAAACCTGGTAATCACGTTTACTCAGTTGAGAACTTCTATAAAACTGAAAAAGTTAAAGAATTAGAACCGAAGGATTTCGAATTAATGAAATCAATCGTTGAGCATCATGGTGTATCAATTATCGATAACTACAAATTAGCTCAAAGCATACTGGACAAAAAAGTAATCGTAAACAAACTAGATGAACAAAACAACGTTATCAAAGAAGAATTCCATTTTGAAATTTCTAATAACAAAATTGTTCTTGTTAACGATAAGAAAGAAACTTTAGGTGATGAAATAAGATATATTGAAAACAACTCATTCAACACTAAGAGTATTTTTGAAGGTGGATCATCTATAAATCTATTTACGGATGATTATGTAAACCAAATGTGAAGAACTCTTCTAAATACTAAAGTCTCAAACATTGAGAAATTTATAAACAAAACAAAACTATCTAATTTCGAACTAGATAAAAAATATGATGTTGTTGACCCAACAAAATTAGGACAAATGATTAAGGTAGATGGTAAAGAGATTAAGTCTATTAATGTCTTTGGTAAATATTATTGAGAAAACTTCTTTAAAGTTGAAAAAATCAAATATGTATTCCAAAACAAGAATGGTGAAATTGAATACTTTACACAATTACCTCCATTAGAAAAAATTAAGCAAGGAAAACTTCATTCGATAAATAATAACCACAAGAAGATATCAAATCCTGATTTATCAAGAGTTGTTTTATCTAAAAATAAAATTAATGAAAAAAGAAATACAAAGATAGCGATTATCGTTACAGGTACAGGTATTGCTTTAATTGCAATTGCAGTACTTGCATGAAGATGATTAACATCAAAAAGAAAGAAATAATTTAAACAAAGAAAAGAGGCGGTAAATGAAAAAGCAAAAAATAGCAATAATATGAATTTTTGTAGCAATGTTTGTAACATCGATATTATTAATGTTCAATTCAAACTTAAAGCCTCTTAGAAGGGGTGCTGATAAGTACCTTGGACAAAATTCAATGAACTTGAATCTTTCTGCAAATGGTTATGAAGCAGAAGGTATATCAACTAAAAGAATTTACAGAAATAATAAAATCATTACAACTGGTACTAAGAATAGCAAGGGTATGAAAGCATTGGGTAATGTTGATAAAATCCAATTCTTTGGATTACCAACATATGAAGAAGTAGATGCTTCAAATAAAAAGATTCAATCATTCGGTATTGAAAAAATATCTATAACAGATACAAATGATGTTGAAAAGACTAACACACTATCACTAGAAACAATTTATGCAAATGGTGATAAAAACATCAGAAACAATTCATTTACGGCTGAGTATAACGAAAACAAATTTGCACATGATAGTTTTAATAAAACAACAATTACTTCTAAAAATGTAAAGGATTATGCAAATGTATCTCTAGGATTAAAAAATAGTATGCGTGCACCAATTGAGAGTATTTCTCTTAAGTTACCTGCAAGCTATAGCAAATCACTTGCTACACTAAATAATAAAGATGCTGGATGAAATAACTTCACATCTTCAATCGGTTCAATCTATATCCAAAGTGGAGAAACAATTTACAGAAGTCAGAGTAATCTTGACATCAAGAAATTCTTAGATCCTAAAACAAATACTATAAACCTAGATAAAGCTCCAATTAAATGAAGTATCTACAGTATTTATGGTGATGATAAGAATGCCTTTATAACAATACCTAAGGCACCAACTAAATTAACTAACTTTGTATATACTACACAAGCACAACCAGAAAAAGCTTATTCAGTTCCAACACCTCTAATGAATTACGTTATGAAGTACAAAGAAGTGGAAAAAGATAATATATACGATGCACCAAAATGAGAAAACTTAATAATTGAACCAGAAAACGTTCAATCATATAACTATCTTGACTTTGCATTAGTTGCAAGAGATTCAGAATTAATGAAAGTTATAACTCAAATTTCTGATTCAAATAGACCTAAAACAAAAAATCTTGATTTAATAGATTTTATAAACACATTCAACAAAGAAGAATTCTTCAATAACATTGTTCATAATCAAAGAAAACTTTCAGTTGGTTTTGTTAAAAAGACGAAAGATACATCAGCAGTTAGTTTCGCATCATTAGGATTCTTAAAATTTGTAAGTTGAAGAGATGGGATTAACTTAGATCAAATCAATTTATACATTAAGAATAATTTTGAAAGTGGTGAAATAACACCTGAAAACCTTAAAACATTAAATGCACACCACTTCCATACAAAAGACCTACATGCATTCAATAAAATTAATGGTGTACAACACATATTCTTTGAATTCAATAAATCTTCAGATTACTTACCACTTAAAGTATTCGGTAAAGTAAAAGATGCAACAATTAAAACACATGAACTTAAAACGCTTGACATCTCTACATTTGATGAACTTCAAACTAAACAACAGTGAGCACAAGTATTCACAACAGGCAACCCAACTTGAATGAATAGTGCTAGAAAAGACTTTGTAGTTATTGTTCCAAAATTCATCGGACAAAACAGTTCAATCATTAAAGACTTTAAATTCAAAGAAGATTTAAGTATTAAAAATTCACACAATCAATTATTATCATTCGTAAAAAGTGTTTACGCTACAGTTCCGACAATACCTGAACTTAAATTCAATAAGAAAACAAAGCAATACGACATCTCAACTATAAAAGTAGATGGCGTAGTTATTGAAGCTAACGTTATTAATGGTGTATTAAGATATGACTTTATTTCACAAAATGTAGATTCAAAAAATATCTATTATGCAAATAAAGAAATGACAGAATTCTTTACAACTCACTTCAAACAAAAAGAAGTAGATGATAGAGGGCTTATAAGAGTTCAAGGTATTAAAACAGAAGCTCAAAAGAGTTTTAACATAACAAACATCAATGATCCAATTGACTATGCTGTAATCCCTTCAAATGAACAAATTAAAATAGATGGTCATAAATACGGTTCAGTTATTGCTAATGGTCATGCCGTTTGAAATTACGATTTAACAAAAATCAAATACTACACAAATAACAAAGGTACAATCGAGTACTTCACTTCAATTAACAAACTTATTGGTAAAGTAGGTCCTGAAATACTTCGTACTGCTATTTCAACTGAAATAAAAGTTATTAAAACAAATACAACAAATCAACAATACAGAAAAGAATGACAAGAATGAAAGAAACACTTTGTTAACTATAGTGTTCCAAGCCCTTCTTATGATGGTGTGGAAATTCCTTATGTAACAGTTGATGGAAAAATCCTAGATGGAAAATTCTTCCATGACGGTAGAGAAGTTTGAGATTGAAAATCAATCGAATCAAAGGTAGATATTTCAAAAATCAAATGAGTTTGAGAAGAAAAAGTTGGTAAGAACAAAATAATCCCTCACTTATTCACAAGTTATAAAGATGACTCAGGAAAAATAAGGGGTAAAGTTAATACGTTCTATAAAGACATTATTGTTTTAGATAGAGAAGCTCCAATTAAATATAACCCTTGAATTAAACAAAAAGGTAAGATGACACAAAAACAAGTTGAAGCTGCACTTAAACAAGAAAACTTTATTGATGGTAAGAAAACAGAATGATTAGTTAAAAATGGTGTATTCATGTTTAAAGAATACAAAACTATAAAATACGCTGTTGAGTATTGAGATACAAAAGATAATAAGTATCACACAGTATTCTTTACAGATCCTAGAAAATTAAATGAATTCGTTAGAACAACTAAAGGTAGAAATACAACATTCACAATTAAGAGTGTTTCACTTAAAGCAAATAATGAACATGAAGTAAAAAGATTTGCTGAGGATATGCAAATTGAACCATCAAATGCATACCAAGAAATAATTTTAGATGATAAGAAATACCCAGTAAGAATTCATGGTGGAATGATGTATTACGACATCGATAAAAACCATCCAATTAAATACAAATACAAAGGTAAGTACTACTCTTCAATCGAAAGACTATTCCAACTTGTTGGTTCAACAATTGATATTGAACAATTAAGTATGGCTTCTTATGATAAACCAGAGCTACCTAACGCTCCATTCATTGGTGAGAAAGTATTTGAAAAAGATCTTTTAGATAATGATGTTCTTAAACAAAATGTAGATTTAATTAAAAAAGGAATCGTTATAGATGGTGTTAGACATTCATTTAACATCTACGATGGAAAAGTTGTATTATTCAAAGAATTAGAAAACATTCAATATGTTGTTCGTGATTCGAAAACAAAAGAATTCCATTACTATACAAATTACGCATTAATCCCACAGAAATATAAAGAAATCAATCTTGCAAATGAGAATGATTCTATATATTCAGTTGATATGGATACCTCTAAGTTTTATAAAATGACTCCAAAAGATCATTGAAATGAACTTAAGAGTCCAACTAATAGTAAAGACATGGTCATAATAAGAAAGAAAGTTGATGGCGTTATTACAGATGTTAATGTACTAGCCGTTAATTACATTGATCCAGTAACTAAAAAGAAAACTTGAGTTTGATCTGATTACAATGCAGTGAAAGCAATTAAGTACTTTGACGGTGAAAGATACTTTACTGATATGGAAACTGCATTTAAATATTCAAAAAACTTTAATAAATTAACAAGAGTAAATGTACAAGCAACAAACTTAAACGTTCTTAAAGAATTAACAATTAAATCTAAAAAAGAACAATTTAAAATATTGATTTATCCAATTTCATTAATAGGGTCTATATTCGTAATCCTATTCTTAATTAGATTAACTGCATTTATTAACAACAAGAGGAAAAAATAGAAGAAAAAACAAAAAGGTCTCACTAGACCATAACAAGTGTATGAATTATAGGAGAGAAACATGGCAACAAATAAAAAGAAAAAAATATTAATGTTGATGGGTGCTACGGCAGCCGTTGGTGGTGCTACAGCCGTAGTATCACAGTCAAATATTTTCGAGATGAAAAAGAGTTCAATTGGTGAATTGAATGATTTTTTAAAGAGCAAGAAATTACTAGGTAAAAACACTGACATCAAATCAGTTATTGCAAACAATAATTGAGAAGGAAGTCCATTATCTAATTACTTAAAGCACAAAAGTCGTTCTGCAAGTAATGTTTATGCCTCAAATACTGCCGCTAAGCCTAAATACGCCACAAGTTTCAAAACACACAATAATTTATATACAATGGGTAGAATCAAAACAATGAGATTCTCAATACCATTCCAAAGTAGTAACAACGGACAAAAAGCTTCATTTGATATTCGTACATTAAATGTATTGAATAGTTTAAACCAATTCGTTTCTTATGACTTCAAAGGACTTTATGTAAATGAAGTTAAAGTAGACGCAGGATTTGATGAAGCTGTTAAAGCTAACAAGATAATTCAAAACGGTGAAATGGGTAATTGACATAAAAGTATTGATTATTCTGACATCACTCCTAAACACGCTCTATTCCACGAGAATACAAACGTTGATATTAAAGGTATGATCACTAAAGTAGAAGTTGAAATATCACTGGATAATGCTGACTTTATTCAAGATGTTGTCATTGACCAAGGTGATGGTGAAAATAAATATAGAGATATTCTTTTAAAGACAGAAGATGGTAATGCATTCGCGTTAGATCAAACAAGTGCAAGATGAACAAAAGAAGAATCAATCTTCTCTGAAAATACACAAAGTAATAGAATGACAAAAGGTGACTTAAATTGAAAACCTGTTGTTCAATCTGGGGATTTATTCATGGATGATTCTGCTGTTCAAGATGGATATGTAAGGGTTTATAAAGATGATGTTAATTCAAAATGAAGAACACGTGAATCAATTAATTCTACAAAAATAACAGAAGTTACTTCTGGTATTTTGCCACAAGAAAAATTAACTGACTTTACTGAAAATGATGTTACAAATATTGCTAAAACAAGTGTTTCTCCAAAGTCATTCAATGAAATAGATTTCAAAGATGCAATGAACAATCTTGATGTATCAATCAAAGGTAATGATGGATTTGGTAAGCTTGAAATAAGTGATAAAAGACTACAAGGATTTGCTGAAATAACTTCAAGCAAAACAAAAGAAGTTTATTATAGAGAAATTGACAAAATAGACAGTCTAAACAGTAAAGACGATGTTAAACTTTACCTTTCTCCAAAACCAAGATATTTATTTAACAACAATATGGATTCATTCATTAAAGAATTCAAAATTAGAGAACTTGATGCTAAATTCAATAGAGATGATATTAAATTAGATATCGTTTCTCACTTTACTTCGCGTTTCACTACAAAAACTAACCTTGAATCAATGGGTGCGATTAGTGAAATTAAATTAAATAGATTAGGATTAGGTGAACATACAAAGATTTCAAGAATTAAAGTGCTGGATGCATTTAAACATGAAGTTCCATACCAAATCCAAGAAATCAGATCTTTAAGTTCTGTTGATAAAGCGGAAGCTGAATATATTCTTCAATCTTCAAATAGAAAGAACAGTATTCAAATTGACCAAGATCCAAAAAACTTCAACAAAGATTTCGGACTAACTTTAAAGCTTTTAAATACTACACGTATTTCATCTATTCAAATATTCAGAGATTCATTAGACCCTATTAACATTAGTCTTAAAAATGAAGATAACATTAGATATACAGCAAATGCTATTCAAATTGCAAGTGGTGGAGTTTGAAAAAGAGATACAAAACCAAATAACATGACAGGGCATGAACTTAAGAAATTCCAAAATGGAAACTATAATGCACAAGAAAACATGCAAGTGTTTGGTAACTCTGAAATAAACTGAGATGTTGTTAATGATGAATCAATTATCGAAAGAACTGGTGGTTTAGATTCATTCGGAGAAATAACAGATATGTGAATGAATTTCTATCCTTCTTATGCGAAAGCTGGTCTAACTCTAACAGAACTAAAATACTATGGTTCTCAAGCTAACCCTGAAGAATCATGATCAGAATTCAATAAAAAGGCACTATACCCTAATTTAGATGACAGGAAAGCACACTTTAAGATTAATAACTTTGAAGCCTTAACGGGTAACCTAGAACTTTCAAAATGAGCTAAAGTTAATGAATACAATAATATTGATGCAGCTGAAAGAATCCTTTACAACAATACTGAGTTAGATGGTACAAAAGCTGCTAATAATCACTGATGACCATTGTGATGATATGATCGTGGACATGATGTATCACAAGCATTCTTAACAACACATATTTCAGTTTTCGACCAAAATATGGTGCCAGGTATGCAATTATCTACAATAGGTATTTGAGGAGAATTATGAGATAAGGGTAGAGATGGTAACCTTATGGATCTTATTATTAAAACAAAAGATAATAGAATCTTTAAATTAATCAAAGGTCAAGAATGATTTAGAAAATCTAAGAGTGGTAACCTATCATCAGCATTCTTATCTACAACCAAAAAATATAAATGAGTTGAAATGTTTGCAAAACCAGGTGCAACTCTTGCTCCTATTAAAAATGTATGAGGTAACGATTACATCAGAAACTTAACTTCATCTGAAAAATTAGTTTGAGAGTTTAGATTTGAGGGTGAACAAATTTGAAGAGAATTAAGTAACTATGTTTTCCATAATTACAAGAAAAAAATCTTCTTAAGAGCTCACAGGAGAAAAGTTCTTTTCACTAAAAACAACAAACAAATTTGAAGAGAAAAATTATTCGATGATGGTTCAAAATATACTAATGAATTCGGATTCAACTTTACAAAAATAACTGGACTTTCAAAACAACAAAAAGTAGACCCAACTGAAATGCGTCTTAAAGATAAAATTTACTTTTCCGGAACTAACGGAAAGGGTATTTTGAATGGAATTAATTCGTTAAAAGAAAAATATGACGTTAAATATTCTGTTTATAGATCAGGTTCTAAAAAAGATTACGACAGTGCACCAGTTTCATTACGTAATGGTGATGAAGTAATTATGACGGTAACACCAAAGGCTGGTTCAGGTATTCTATTCGTAGATAGCCTTGGTAATGCACTTCCAAACCAAAGTTTCGAAGTTAAATTAGGTAAAGTTTCTGCATTGGCAGAAGCTAAATTAACTCACTTGAAAAATATTCCTAGTGATGGATTTAAAATCACTGGTTCAAATTTCCATGGGCATTTTTCAAATGACTTACACGATCAAATAGTAAGTGGTACTTATGACACTTATTACTACATCACAAGAAATGGACAACGTAAATTAATTAGTATTAACGTTCTGCCAACTAACTTTAGAAATGATGACATTATAGAAATCATTGCCGTTGCAAAAGAAGGATTCTACTTTGAAAACAATGGTTCAAAAGATAATTTCAAGAAAACTATTTTCAAGAAAGAAGTTAAAGGTTTAGCAACTCCTAAAGCTATAACAAATACAACTGTGCCAAACGATTTTGTTGAAGAAAAAAACAAAAACGGATTTACATTATCTAAAAAATCTATTCAAGAAATTAAGGATATGCTTTCTCATTCATCAGTTAAGATTATTGCTCAAGGTAAAGATAACAATATTGAAGACATTACAAATAGTTATGAGACTCACAAATTTAAAGATGGAGACATCATTAAATTCATTATGACTGCAAAAGATGGATTCTACTTTAAAGGTAATGCGAACCCTAATGAAATTACAAAAGTTATTACTGTTTCAAGAAAGAACATGAATTTCAAAAAGGCACTTACAAAAGTTGATTCACCTTCAGGGCACATTATTACATCAGGAACAAACGGAGAAGCTAAATTATCATTTGAGAACAAATGATTGAGACAACTATATCAAAATGGTTTAGATTTCTGATTTGTGGTTAATGGTAAAAAACTTAAAAAGAATGAGTTACCTACAAACCTAAAAAATGGTGATTCAATTGAAATCATTACAAAAATTCAAGATAAGAATAAATATGCATGAGGTGATGGTTCATCATCAGATATTACACATTCATTCCAGATTCAAGGATTAAGAGAAAACCATGACGTTACAAACCCTAATATTAGAGTTTACGAAAGAACAAAAAACAATTGAAGAAATATAATAACAGGACCTGCAGAAAATGTAAGAGTTAAACCAGGAGTGGCTGGAGCTCAAAAAACTGACAAGATATCTTCAAAATTAATTCATAAAAATAGAATAAGTCCAGCAAAACTTAGGACTGCAACTACCTTATCTATTACAGGTAGAGCTTTCAGTATGCAATTAAAAGGTGGAATTAAAGCCTTTAATGGTGTTCATGATGATTCGATATATGGAGCGGTTGCACAAGCGTTATTTACTAGTGCAAGTCGTTATGAAAGAATGAAAAACTTGATGAAAGATTTCGGAACTAAACTTGAAAATGTTTCAATTCAAGAAATTAAAGATGCAATTAATGCGAAAAAGAATGGTTTCTGAGAATACAAATTTGATTATTCAATGTTTACATGAGCTGACTTCTTAGCTATGGCAACTTCAATGCACTTGGATATCCCTGATAAAGAAAAACTAAAGAAAAACTTTAATACTAATAACCATTGAGGTTTCTTATTTAAAATCAACAAATTAGATTTTTCTTCAGGTAAACCAAAAATTAATTTAAGAATAGAAATGAACAATGATAATGGATACAACGATCTTCTTGCAATTTCAAACTTAACAATTTCTTTAAAAGATAAAAATAAAGAAGAAGTGTTTAATGAGAAGTGAGACAAAATGATGGTTTGAGATTCCAGTTCATGAATTTCTAGAAATGGTAAACACCCAAGTTTCCTAACTCCTGATACTAAAAAGAAAAAAGTTGTAATCAATCAAAAAGATTTAATCAGTGGTGTTGGTGCGTATTCAACTCCGGGTAGTTTAATAAGACTTGATTTCTTAGACAATGATTTCATAATTCAAAAGAAATGATTATTCGGAGCTATCGATAGAAACTTCAGAAGTATGAAGAATGGGGATTGACTTGCTATCGCTGCAGAAACAGCAGATCCTAAGAGAACAGCAATCAATGATAGAAGTTGATTTGTTCAAATGAAAAAAATTGGCGAACTAATGAAAGAAGTTCCTTTAACTGACTTCCCAAATACAGCCGATAAAATGTTTGTTCGTGGAACTAATGGTCGTGGATTCATTGTTGGTTCTCTATGAGATTTATCTAAGATTAATGTCAAAATAACACTAAATGGAAAAGTGTATAATGACCCAACTGATCCAGGATTAACAAATTTAAAGAATGGAGATAATTTATTAGTTGAAGTTACACCTAAAAAAGGATTTGCATTCTTTGATCAAGATGGAATTCCATTGAAGAATCAAACTGTTTCATTCCACAAAAAGATTGATAACCTAAAAGATAAATTAGATGATATTGATGTAGATAAAGTTACAGATGATTTCATTGACTTACCTAAACTAATCAAAAAATTAAAAGCTGCTATTCATTATGATGTAAACAGTCAGAAATTTAGTTTAGAACTTTCACTTTCAGATGTTATTAAAGACATAAGTAAATTAACACCAGAACAACAAGAGATATTGAAGAAGATTAAATTCTTCGCAAGGTATAACGGTAAACAAGTTAAAGCATCTCTTTTAGAGTTAATTAAGGGTGCTAGCATAGTTATGAATGATGTTAAACCTGGTGCATCAATTTCGGTCATAGTTATGCCGGATAAAGATTCACAGTTCATGAAAAATCAAAAAACTATTGTAAAGAGTAAAGAACTAATCAAAAACTTAGAATTAAAACCTGAATACTTCCCTAAAATTCTTGCTAAAGAAGCAGAGTTTAAAGTTAGAGAAATCGAAATTGTTGGTGTTGATGGAAAAGGAACTCTTTCTCCAACAGGAGAATTCGCAAAAATAGTAAATGATAAACGTGTTATAAAACGTTACCTAATAGCAAATTCTAAAAAAGAATATGAAGATTTCTTTGAAGAAGTTAATGGGGTTAAGGTTCTTAAACCAAATATAGATCCAGCAAGGTGAGTTGATAAATTACCAACTAACTTTAAAAATGGACAATTTGTTCTTGCTAAGATTTCAATCGATCCAAACTACAAATCACCAAATGGTCAAAGACTATATATGATTGGTAAACCAAAACCAGCGGATGACTTTATAGTAATTGGTCAAGAAGTTTCAAACCTTAAAAAAGAAGTTGAAACACCTGACCCAAGTTTATTAAAAGATTCAAATCCACAATTCAACAACACAGGTCTAACAGTTGTTAAAACAACAAAAAATCCTAAGAACTACATTGATGAAGTTGAATTAAAAGTAGCACCTAAATTTATAGAAGCTATTAATAAGATAATAAGAAAACATAAAGACTTTAAGTTTGAACTTCTATTGAAAAAATTCAATAAAGCAAAAGGTATCACATCTGAAGAAACACTAGAAGTGGTTTATAACAAAGATGGAACTATTAAAGAAGTTAGAATTCACAGAAATAAACTAGACAGTTCTGATGATACATTAACATTAAGTATAAGAATACTTTCAAACCATGCGTTTAATGTTGAAAAACAATTCAATGCAAAAGCAACAAAAGAAGATTTCGTTGAACAACTAAACTACAAAGATGTATCTATTAAAGATATAAAAGTTAATGGTAAAGAAATCATTCCAATTATTGACGTACCAAGAAGTGAAATGGATAATACAAAAGCAAAATTAACTTCTCCTTTTGTTGACCATCAAAAACTTAATATTCAAAACATTAAGAAAATGATCCGTAACATGTATAAAAAATACCTTGATGAACACAATGGTGTATTACCAACGGAACATGCTCTTGTAAACTTAATTGTTACTGATAAAAACGGAAAACAAAAATACAAAAAATTAGACATTTTAAAAGCAATGGATATCATGAATGATAATGAAGATGTTCTTGTTAAAATAGGTGACTTATTGAATGCAAATGTTGCAGGTAGTCACTTAGAAGTAGGGGATCAAATTTCATTAGAAGTAGTTATTCCACCAACAGACAAAAGAGAGTTTAAATACTTTGATGATCAAAACGTAAAACATCACGGTAAAACAATGCAATTTAAAATAAAAGTTGTTGAAGTAAATGGTGATGAGCACAAAGATGTTCCACAACTATTGACTAAATTACCTCAACCTGATTTACCAAGAGATTTAAAATTCAAAAATGTAAACCATAGATTTAATGGAAAAGGAATCATAGATGATAAGTTAACTAATCTATGAAAACCAAGACCACATCAAAAACTTTACTTCATGGTTAAGAACACAGGGGCTGCTCCTAGTGCTAACGATAAAGGTTGAAAAGAAATATCTTCATTGGATAAAAATCGTAAATGACACAATGGTGATAAGTTATACCTAAAACTTGTTGCAGATGATGGATTCGCTTTCGAAACATCACATGGTAACTTATTTGAAAAAGTTATAATTTCAAAAGTAGTTGCAAATTCATTAAAAGATGCAATTAGAGTTCCAAACTTAGCTGAGTCAAAAGCGTTTGATTGATCAAAATCATTCTCTTCTTCTCCTGGACATAAAATATTAGATAAGAATAACCCACTTGAAAACTTCTTCCCTCCTTCAGAGAGAGAAAAAGTAGCATTCGAATGAAAAATAATACATGCGGATGGTACATCTGAAATTGTTAATGGTGATGATATCTACAATAAGAAATTAAGTAATGGTGATAAATTAGCTTGAAGAGTATTGGTTAAGAAAAAATACTTAAATCAAAATGGTTCATCATGAGTTATCTTCAAAGACATTATCGATGGTAATGGACAACCAGGCGTTGCTGAAGTATCTGGTGGAGCTACAAACTGAGGTGATAATGCTGAAGTAAATGTTCCAGATTCAGATCAAATTATTGATGAATTTAAACAAGATATATTTAATAAACTTGGATTCAACTTTATTGTTGATAAGAAAAATGGAAATCACTTCAAATTTGCACAAAACCCATTTGATTTAATTCCTTTAAACACAGATGAGAAACAACACCTACACATAGATGTTGAATTCATAGGTCCTGATGGTAAGAAACACACAGTAAGAATTAATTATGGTGATACATTAGCTGATGTAAATAGCAAAATATCAATTATTGGGGATAGATCAAAAAGTGAAATCGTAATTAGAGTTGTTGCAGAAAAGGGTGTTTCATTCCTTAAAAAAGGTACAACCCTACTTAAGAAAACAATTGAATTTAAAATCAATGCTTTCCACCATGTTGTAAAAACAAACCCAGTTCTAATAAATGGTATAGATAAAATTCCAGAAAACTTAGGAATCACAGGTGTTGATGGTGAAGGTAAAATAGATCCAGCAGTTCTTCAGAAAATAAAAGCTATTTTTGACAAAGCAGTTAAAAATGGACTAACAGTTTCACTAATTATAAATAGAGTGGACGGAACAAAAGTTGTTGCAGTTAATGACTGGAAGAAATTCGTTGATGAAATTAATAGAAAAGGTCTTAATAATAAAGATGCAATCGGTGTTTCAATTGATATTGGACAAAACATTTCTAAGAGTTTCTCAATTGATGGCCAAGACCCAACGGAAAGTTTCTCAAAACAATTCTTTGTTAGAGGATTAAAACACTTAGTAAAAGTTAATGAAGGACAAGTTAATATAGCAACTCCTAAAAATGGAGTTAGTGGATTCGCAAAAGGAACTATTGACTTAAAAGGTATATCTCAAGATGTTAGAGAAAGATTTAATATTAAAGTATATAAAATCGTATCAATTAACGGTAAAGAGAAAAAACAAGAAGTTCTTAACTGAGAAAACGGAATTGTTCTTAAGAATAATGAAGTGATCCAAGTTGAACTTATCGCTAAAGATGGAAATGTCTTTAGAAGTGGACAAAGTATTAAAAACACAATAGTTAAGAGAATTAAAATAAGTGGATTGAAACAACCAATCATTGCTCCGAAATTCCCTAAAAACTTAGTCTTCCATAAGAAAAATGGAAAGATTGTTGATGTTAATATTGGATCTGCAAGTAAAAGTAATGTATTAATCATTGCAACAATGAATGACGGTACAGTTAAAGAATTCCATTCTAAGAAAGAATTCCTAGATGCATTAAATAGTAATGTTTCACCAACAGATATCGCAAAAATTAAATATAAAATAATTCCAATAAACAAAACAACAGATGCATTAGTTGATGCAAATGGTAATGTATTGGGTGATGAAGCTAGTTCAAGTGAATTTGTATTTGGTGGAAATATACATACACCAGATCAAGAAAAACTAGATAGCACAAAAGGAGCTCTTAGATTTAATAAGAAAACTTCTACTGGAACAATTAACTTATCAAAAGTATTCAAATCTAATGATCCTAAGAAACCTTATTCAACTATCAAAATTGGAGTTATGAGACGTAACAACAAGAATGGTAAGTGAGAAGAAGTTATGGAAGTTCTTCCATCTGATTTCAATAGAGAAATTAAACTTGAAGCAGGATTCGAATATAAATTTGTTCCAAGGTACATCAATAAAGCAGATAAGGATAAATTCTTTATAACAGATGCAAATGATGATGCTATCTTCAAAGTTAACCTTTTAGATAAGATTGACTTCTTAAATAAACCAACATTTTCTAAATTAATCATTGTTGGTGAAAGAAATGAAAAACATATTATTAATAAGCATATTATTTTAGGTATAAACAAAGAAAAAATTAAATACGTAAAAGTATGTATTAATGGAAAAGTTATAAACAACGTTAAGAATTACAAGGGTATTAAAAATGGTGATGTCATCACTGTCGAAGTAGTTCTTAAACAAGGAAATAAATTTAAATCTAATTCAGCACAAACATTTACAAAATCATTGAAGATTTCAGGATTGAAACAAGATGATGGAGCTGAACAATATAGTAAATTCCCATGAGTCAGTGTTTCTGTATCACTAGGATTAATAACTCTATTTGGTGCTGGAGCTGGATTGACAATATTCAAGAAGAGGAAAAAGAATAAGAAAGGATAATTCAAATGTTTAAAAAGAACTTATATAGTGAACAATCTAGAAATGAAAACATTTTAACGGTTTCACTTAAATGAAGACTATCTGTTGGATTTGCATTACTTGTTTGAATGATAAGTATTGTAATAAACTCACATTTTATGAGATTATCCTACTTTAGAAATCCGAATGAAATAATTCATAAAATGAATTTCTATGCTTCGGTAATTATTGTTTTATGATTAACAATTAGACTGCAATTCTTATACAATAACAGCCCTAGATTTATTTGAGTGGTTATACTCTCAACACTAGGCTCTGCTATTCCTATAACTGAATTATTTATTGGTGCTGAAAAAATAATGAATATGGAGAAGTCCAACTTCTTTAATCTATTATTCCTTTCATTCCAAACAGTAATAGTAGTGGTATTTACATTTATAAATACTCACAAGAAGAAAATAGGTGCAGTATTCATTGGTCTTGACCTTGGATTCTTAATTGTAATATCATTAATCTCAAACTTATTTAATTCTAAATATGCAATGATTCCTTTATTTATAATCTCTCTTGCATTCGTATTGTTGCAATTCTTTGTAACTAATACCATTTATGACGAGGGGTATATTTGAACAGAATTATCAATCTTATTAATGGTTGGTGTAATTGGGGCACAAACACAAGTACCACTTAAATGATCACATCTTTTAGATACAAAAACATCTTCTTGAATTACTCTTGTATTACTATTATTTGTTGTTCCACTAATAGCAACTTTAATCTTTAAGAAACTTGGTAAATATAATCAGGTAATAAGTTTCTCTCCATTAATATTCATGCCACTTATATGTTTAATAATATTTTATTTACATGGTGACATATTGGAAGTTAAGAAAATCAAATTTATAGCATATAGTTTATTCATGATTTTCTACTTATTCTTACACTTCTCAAAGATTGCATACAAAACAATTCAGAAAAGAGTTTTATTACTTATATTACTTGTATGAATACACTTATTCGTATTAGTGTTAGTATTGGGATTCTACACACCTCAAGAAATCTATTTAGCTATAGGTATTAACGTTGATTTAATAACTACAATAATATTTGGTTTTTCAACTTCATTGATAGTAACTATATTAACAGTTCTTGATTTAAGGTGACTTGCTAAACAAAATAAACCAAAAGAAAAGGTAGGTGATTAATATGAAAGAAAATTTAGATATTTTTCCAGCGCTTTATTATTCGTTATATAAACAAAATAAAAAAGAAACTGATAAAGAATATGGAGTTGATGATTTTATCAAAATCCATTATTCAATTATTAAAAGAATACAAAAGATCTTATTAATCAAAAAGAAAGCTATCAACATCTTTGGTAACGGAGTGAAAATCCAAGGTAGAGAAGTTAAGAAAACACTTCTTCTAAAACCAAAAACATTAACTTGAGAAAAAGAAGAACCAATTGTTGGTGATTATTGAACTAAGTTAATGGAATATATAGAAAAGAAATTACAAGAGAAGGTTAATATCAATTTCTTGAATTTATTCTTCATAGAGAATTCTTCAAAAAACGAGAAATTAGCTTTAACGTTCGAAATTTATTAAAAGGAGGAACTAAATGAAAAAAATAGAACAACTTCAAATGATACTGAATACTATTCATATGAAAAAAATGAAAATACACAGTGAATTAATGAAGTATAAAAAATTCTTAGAAGGTGTTGAGAATATCCACAACTTCTTAAGATATAAAGTACATGAATCAGTTAAGTCTTCCTTATTAAATAAAGGATTTGCTTACTCTAATGATAATAAGAGAGGCAATAACATCGTTGTTATCCTTAATGAAAAGAATGAAAAAGATAGAACATGAAATTATTCAATCTATGAAAAATTTGTTTCAGAATACGGGAAGCAATGAAGTGTTATCTCATTTGGGGATAATGCAAAATTAGAAAAATACTGTAAAGAAAACGGTATTAAAATAAATAAATTTAATGATGATTCAATATCAAGTGAATTATTCGCAGAGGAATCATTAATAGATATTGAGATATTGACCAACTCAATTATTAATCTTATTTATAAAGAAAAGATAGGAAAAATTAAATTCCTATTCGGTTCGACAGCAACGGGAGTTAAAAATATATCAGTATTCCCTATGTTTAAATCAAAAGAAGAATATCAAGAAGCTAAAAAATATAAAAAGAGATTTGGGAAAGTAAGATTTGAAAGAAGTTGACAAAAGTCAATGGCTTCATTATTCAAACTTTACATTTCAATGGAATTAAAAACATTCTTGCTTGAAAGTAAGATTGTTGAATGTAAATTAGCTATATTCAGATATACAAAAAAGATTGATGAAATCAAAGAAGAAATTGCAAATGAAAAAATTAAGATATCAAGTAACAAACGTGAAAAAGAATTTCAAGAAATGTCGTTAATTTATGAAAAATAAAACAATAGAACTACTATTAAGCACTAAATATATTTCCTTAGAAAACGTTGAATACATTCGTGTTATTCGTAGGAAACAAAAAATAGATGTAATGAGAGTAGCAAATAATATTTATTCATTTGGTCAAGTAGCAATTTTAATATTTAAAATCAAAAGTAAGGCAGAAGAACAATTATTAGTATCTGATTTAGATATTTTCTCTGAAGAAGGGAAGATAACGATTACAGGTAATGAAGTTAATAAAGAAATAGTCTTAGAAAAAATTAAGAACAAAAAAGATCTTAAGAAAATGAAACTTAAAAAGAATAACGATTCATTCTTTGGTAAAACAGAATGAAATATATCAGCAATTGAAAATAAAAAAATAATTGAGTTCTCAAAAATAAAGAATCTCAAAAAAATATTGGAGGGTAACAATGGAAGTAATTAAAATAACTGAGGATGTTGCGTACATCAGCCACAAAGGGAAGATTTCGCAAAACTCAATACTATCTTTTAAGAATAGTGCAAAAGAAGAAACAAGATTAATTGTTTTTGGTTTTGACAAAAACACAATAAAGGCATATGTTATTTCAGGTCCTAAACTAACACCAGGACTTAAAGGAACTGTTGTTAAGCAACAAACAAGTATAACGCTGCCAGAAAATCTATTAGGAACAATCATCTCACCTATCGGGGATACAATCCTTGATACAGAAAAACCTGTAATCATTGATGGAGCTAAATCATTAAAAGAAGCTGCAATTGAATTACCATTATTCAACCCTGCGTTACCTATATTCGATAGAACACCAGTTAATAAAAACTTATCAACTGGTATCTTCTCTATAGATACAATGATTCCAATTGGTAAGGGACAAAGAGAACTGATTGTTGGAGATAGACAAACAGGTAAAACAAGTATTGCTCTTTCAACTGCTATTTCAGCAGCTAAGAAAGGTGTAAAGATTGTTTACGCATCAATAGGTCAATCTGAAACAAATGCACTTAAAATTATGGAAAAATTCCGTGAAAATGGAATAGAAGACAAAGTTGTTATCGTTCATTCAAATTCTGATGATTATATTGGTACTCAATACCTAACACCATATACAGCTATTTCAATTTCTGAACTAATCGGTTCATTCGGTAATGATGTATTAGTTATCTTTGATGATTTAACAAAACATGCCGATGCATATAGATCACTTTCATTATTATTAGGTAAAAGAGCTGGTAGGGAGGCTTACCCACAAGATGTATTCTATGCTCACTCTTGATTATTAGAAAGAGCTGGTAGTTTTAGTAAAAATGGAGTGGATTGAACTATTACTGCTTTACCAATTGTTGAAACACAAAAAGAAGAAGTTTCAAGTTATATTCCAACTAACTTAATTTCAATTACAGATGGTCAAATAATTACATCAAATCAATTATTCTTAGAGGGTCTTAAACCAGCTATTAATATTGGTCTATCTGTTTCAAGGGTTGGTTCTGCAGCTCAAACAGAGTTACTTAAGCATTTAGGTGTTTCGAAGGTTAAGATTAATTACTCAATCTTTAAACAAAAACAAAAACAATTACTATTCATGGGTGAGGATGATTTATCTGCTGAAAATAAAGTATTATTCCACAAGAATGGTATTTTAGAATTAATGATGAAACAACCAGAAGAAGTAATTTATTCAAAAGAAGAAATTGCAATAATTGTTTTCCTATTAGAAAGTGATTATTTCGAAGGGATTTCAAAACAACAAACAGTTGAGTTTGTTGATAAACTAAAAGACTTTATTTTAAAAGGTGAAGAAACTGAAGTATTAAAAGGTAAGTTAGCACAAGAAGATGTTGATTTCTTATCAATAGAATATCTAATTAAATCAATATTCAATGATTTCAAAAATGGATATATAAAAGAGAAAGGAGATGATGAAGATGGCAAATAGTACAACTAAAAAAACAGCGGCTAAAAAAACAACTGCTAAAAAAACAACGACAAAAAAAGCAGCAGCAAAAAAACCTGTAGCTAAAAAAGCAACAACTAAAAAAGCAACAACTAAAAAAGCAGCAGCAAAAAAACCTGTAGCTAAAAGACCCGTGGCTAAAAGACCCGCAGTAAGACCTACTGTAGCAAAAAGACCAACAAGCTCTACATCTAAAAATCATGCTTCAAAACTTGCAAAGATTTTTGTGCCTGAAGAATTCGACATTAATGGTTACACATTTAAAAAGTTAGGTTCAATCATTAAGGTTGATGGATATGTTTGTACTATTAAGATTGATCCTAAAGCGAAAGCTGGATTGAACGATATCTTAATCATCAAAAACAAACAGATCTTCTTACAAATAGATTCATTCGATGAGTCTGGTAATGCTCTAGCTTTCGTTGTTTATGCAAATACAATGACAACAATCGAATTAAATGATATTGTTAACACTTCTAATTCAAACATTAAAGTTCCAACAACATCATTCAATGGACGTGTATTTAACGCAATGGGTATTCCTGTTGACGGTAAAGGTGCACTACCAGCAAAAACAAAATATATTAGTATCGATAAAAAAGAATCAGATATACACGCTATAAATACTGAATATAAACTTCATGAAACTGGAATTAAGATAATCGACTTAATTTGTCCTATATTAACTGGTGGTAAAGCCGGATTATTCGGTGGAGCTGGAGTTGGTAAAACAGTTCTTATTCAAGAATTGATTAACAACACACCAAAAGAAGAACAAGCTATATTCATTGGTGTTGGAGAAAGAACAAGAGAAGGTCTAGAACTAGTTCAAGAGATGGAAATGACTGGAGTTCTAGAAAAGACTGCATTAGTATTTGCACAAATGTCAGATTTACCAGGGGCAAGATTCAATATTGCTAAAGTTGGTATTACAATGGCTGAATGTGTAAGGGATATTAATAAGGTTAATTCATTTGTCTTTATAGATAGTATTTTCCGTTTCGTACAAGCTGGTATGGAATTATCTGGTCAATTAGGTAAAACTGCATCATTAGGTGGATATCAACCAACACTTTCAAAAGAAATGGGTTCTATTCAATCACGTATTAATTCAACAAAAAATGGTTCAATCACATCATTCCAATCTGTATTCTTACCTGCGGATGATATTACTGACCCATCAGCAATTTCAATATTCACACACCTTGATTCAAAGATTGTCCTAGATAGAAATAAAGCGGCGCAAGGTTATTACCCTGCTATAAACCCTCTAGCTTCTACATCAAGACTATTTGATAAAAAGTATATTGGTGAAAAACATTACAACACAGCTAATGAAGTTATTAGAATCCTAAAATTACACGAAGACTTACAAAGTATTTGTGACATGATGGGTATTGATGCACTTTCTCCTGAGGAAAGAAATCTATTTAAGAGAGGGAATATCATTAAAGCGTTCCTTACTCAACCATTCAACGTTACACAAGTATTTACTGGTGTAAAAGGAGTTAGAGTTCCAATTGAAAGAGTTGTTGATGACTTTAGTAGAATCGTTTCAGGTGAATTCGATGATCTTGATCCTTCATTATTCATGTATAAAGGAACACTTGATGAAATTGCTCAACTTGATGTCAGTCTAACTAAAACTGTTGTTATAGGAATGGGAAACATAAATGAATAAAAGCAACAAAAATGAAAAGAAATTAAAAGCTAATCAAAATCAATATATATTATTACTCAGCTTAAAAAAGAGATTCTTAATAATGGCATTGTTAGCATTCTTCTTCATTGCGATTACTACAATTGTTTTAAGTATATTAGCTAGTTCAATTAACATACTTAAAACTGAGCATACATTAATACTTTCTTTAATGATTTGTAATATTGTATCCATAATTTTGGCTACATCATTCTTGGTATGGATAACAATATTAAAAGGTAAAAATATTCTTTTGAAATATAAGTCAACCTTAAAGATTGCATTCTTATTATTTTGAATGTCATTACTGTTAGGTATGATCCCTAACTTATTGGGATTTGTAATAATTTCTAAAGGTGATGCAGTAAACTATAACTCAATGTATTTCAATAAACTATGATATGAAAATTGAATGAAAGTTATATTACTATTAACTTTCGATGTCGTAGTTCTATTATCTTCAGTAATTGTTTTATTCGAAACGATGAAGATGTCATTAATTAAACAAAACAGAGAAGATTGAATGAATAGTGGTACACGTAAGAATGAAAACAACATAATTCAACTTATAACAACCATTAACCCTAATTACACAGGTAAAGAGATGAATAATGTGAAAAGATTCACAATTAAGTATATTGCTCTTAATATAAGCTTAAAAGCAGCATGTATCGTTGCTATAGTTCTTATTAACATCTTTATGAGGGGAACAATATTCTATTTATTCCAATGATTACCTATATCAATTCTCGTTGCACAACTTCTTTTTGATTTATATACTTATTTAATTCAATTCCAAGTAGCAAAAGAGAAATCAAAAAATATCTTACAAAAGAACATCAATATCTTTTCACATGTTGTTGACTTGAAAGATTTAAAGATATTAAATACTGAAAACGAAAATGAAGAACCTAGTTCAAAAGCTGCAACAATGACAACTTTATTTAAAGAAAACAATGTCAAACAACAAAAACTGATTCATGAAGAAACAGTTTCAGTAAAGATAGATGACTTAAACTTTTGTATAAGTCACAAAATATGAACTAAGAAATCAATGATTGCTATTTCATATGACAAACAACAAAAAAGTCAATTGAATAATACTTCATTGAGATTTTGATTATCAGAAATATTAAGTCCTGAAATTAGATCGAAAGTAATAACAGAGGATATAAGTATTGGAGAAAAAAACTTTGTAGTTAAAGAGATGGAATTTTCAGAAAGAAAATTTACAGAATTTGACAAGAAGATTTATTTCTTAGTTGGTATTATCGCTTCAAAAATATTCAACATAAATTTGGAAGATGATAATAACGAAAAAAATAATCAAGCGAAGGAAATTGATGTTAACACTAACGTTGAAAAACCAGTCGCAGTATCTGCAGAATAATAAAATAAAAATATAATAGAGGAGGAAAAATGAAAATTAAGAAAATATCAGCAATAGTTCTATCGCTAATAACTTTTATTGTTATCAATTTATTTATTTTTAATTTTAAAAATATTCCTTCTGCGGATATTAAAAATTCACAAATAAGTACATCACTAAGAATGCAAGAACAATCAAGTGTTCAAACAAAAGAGCAAACAGTTACTTTTGAACCTTCAGACTTCTTTGAGTTTGGGTTTAATAAAACTGAGCAACAATATTTCTATGTTAAAAAAGAAATAATGGATAAGTTTGAAGTTGTTGTTTTATATGATTCTAAAAAACAAACTTTTGTTAATGATTCAAGTGAATATGGTTTAAAACTAACTAACTTAAAAGACGGGAAAAACATTAGCGTCAAAGTTAAGCCAAGAGATGGTTATACTTGAGCGAGTGAAGAAAACGTCCCTAAAGATAAAACACAGTTTAAGACATATTCATATACAGTTAATTGAGGTATTGATAATTCATTAATGGAATCGAAGGGATTTTTATCTCAATCAATATCAACAGTTTGAATATTTGCAATTTCTTTAATTGCAATAGTGGTTGCATTAACAATAATGTTAGGTTTCATCATTTTAAAATAATACAAAAGATATAAAAATAAAAAGCGCTCCACGAGGTGCTTTTTTTACATGGATTCAAAGTGCTAGTTTCAATATGAAGAACTATGACGGTGATAAAAAAACGCCATTTGAAGCGTATTTTTTTTATTTCTTAATAAAGTTAGCAATCCCAGCTCCTATAGCAGTTAAACCAGCAATTATAGTTACTATTAATAATATTGCGATATTCCTACTCTTTGGATTTGTTGTCCCTGCAACTTTATTGTTATTATTTTTTAGATTCTTTGTTTTGGGAGTTTTTTTATCTCCTGATTTTTCCAATTTAAGATCAGCTTTACCGATTAAACTTCCTTTAAGAATTCTAGTGCTTGGTGTCGCACCTGGAGTATTGGTTGTAACCTCAAGAGAAATTGTTCCTTTTTTAGGATCGGCAATAGCCTTAATACCTGTGATATTTGTTATGCCAATTTTTGAAGGTAGATTAATATTACCTCATTTTTTAAAGCTTTTAAGTTTATCACCAAGTGTTCCTTTATTTAATTCATCAGCAATGGTTGAAACTGAGTTAGTCCCCTGATTAACAATCTTTTTATTCTGAATTAACGTATTGAATGAATTATTGTTGTCATTCGCTTTTTTTGTCGCAATTTCTTTTGCGATTTGGTCATCGGATTTACCAATTAAACTTCCTTTAAGAATTTTAGTGCTTGGTGTCGCGCCTGGAGTATCGGTTGTAACTTCAAGAGAAATTGTTCCTTTTTTAGGGTCGGCAATAGCCTTAATACCTGTGATATTTGTTATACCGATTTTTGAAGGTAGATTAATATTACCTCATTTTTTAAGGTTTTTAAGCTTATCATCAAGTGTTCCTTTAT